>NZ_JBEAJW010000038.1:0-307097 GCF_040064295.1 Klebsiella sp. JB_Kp031 | reverse complement strand
CCGGCTGGTTATTGATGATATGGTCGGCGGCGAGGACCAGCATCAGCGGGTCGTCACCGTGACGGGTGGCCTGAAGGGCCGCCAGAGCAATGGCCGGGGCGGTGTTGCGCCCGACCGGCTCGAGAATAATGTTGTTGGACAGCCTGTTGAGCTGGCGCAGCTGTTCGGCCACCAGGAAGCGGTGCTCTTCGTTACAGATGACCATCGGTTCATGGATTTCAAGGCCCGAGAGTCGGGTGATGGTTTCCTGCAGCATGGAGTTCTGCCCGTACAGCCGGAGGAACTGTTTCGGATAAAGCTCGCGAGACATCGGCCAGAGACGACTGCCGGTACCGCCAGCCATGATCACAGGAAGCAACATATTAAGATCCTTTAATTAAAACCCTGTTATAAAACACCCAGATATATTTTGAGGCCAGAAGTAGCTTATTATAGGTATACAAAAGTATAAATATGGCAAATTCTTAAAAGATAAGAATTTGCTTTATTAGAGCTGGATAAATGACGAAGACGTGCAAAAAAGATAACTTTGATCAGATTATTGTAGAATAACTACCAATAGCTAACAGTCAGGCCAATTGGCCTGACTGTGGTATATAAAGATTATTCCAACCACTCGGTATGGAATACACCTTCTTTATCAGTGCGCTTATAGGTGTGCGCACCAAAGTAATCACGCTGAGCCTGAATCAGGTTAGCGGGCAGAACTGCGGAACGATAACTATCGTAGTAAGCTATTGCGGCAGAGAACGTCGGTACCGGAATACCATTCTGTACGGCATACGCCACGACATCACGCAGCGCCTGCTGATAGTCATCAGCGATCTGTTTGAAGTACGGTGCCAGCAGGAGGTTAGCAATGCCAGCGTTTTGCGCATAAGCATCGGTGATCTTTTGCAGGAACTGCGCACGAATGATGCAGCCAGCGCGGAAAATCTTAGCGATCTCGCCGTAGTTCAGATCCCAGTTGTACTCGTCAGAAGCAGCTCGCAGCTGGGAGAAGCCCTGAGCATAGGAAACGATTTTACCGAGGTACAACGCGCGACGAACTTTTTCGATGAATTCCGCTTTATCGCCGGCCGGTTGAGCCTGCGGACCACTCAGCACTTTCGAAGCAGCTACACGCTGGTCTTTAAGCGAAGAGATGTAACGAGCAAATACGGACTCGGTGATCAGTGACAGAGGTTCGCCGAGATCCAGTGAGCTCTGGCTGGTCCACTTGCCGGTGCCTTTGTTTGCCGCTTCATCAAGAATGACATCGACGAGGTATTTACCCTCTTCATCCTTCTTGGTGAAGATATCTTTGGTAATGTCGATCAGGTAACTGCTCAGTTCACCTTCGTTCCATTCGGTGAAGGTTTGCGCCAGCTCTTCGTTGGAAAGAGCCAGACCGCCTTTCAACAGCGCATAAGCTTCAGCAATCAGTTGCATGTCACCATACTCGATGCCGTTATGAACCATCTTCACATAATGGCCAGCACCGTCAGCACCGATATAGGTGACACATGGCTCACCGTCTTCTGCAACCGCCGCGATCTGCTTCAGAATTGGAGCAACCAGTTCATAGGCTTCTTTTTGACCACCTGGCATGATGGAAGGCCCTTTCAGAGCCCCCTCTTCACCACCGGAAACACCGGTACCGATAAAGTTAAAACCTTCGGCAGACAGCTCGCGGTTACGACGGATGGTGTCCTGGAAGAAGGTGTTGCCGCCATCAATGATGATGTCGCCTTTATCGAGGTAAGGCTTCAGGGAATCGATGGCGCTGTCAGTACCAGCCCCGGCCTTCACCATCAACAGGATACGACGTGGTGTTTCGAGGGATTCAACAAACTCTTGTACTGTGTAGTAAGGAACCAGTTTCTTGCCTGGGTTTTCGGCAATCACTTCTTCGGTCTTTTCACGGGAGCGGTTGAAAACGGAGACGGTATAACCGCGGCTTTCGATGTTCAGCGCAAGGTTACGCCCCATCACTGCCATACCGACAACCCCGATCTGTTGCTTGGACATTACATACTCCTGTCAGGTGTGGTCACTGCGACACGTTCGCAGCTTTAATGTGATGATAATGTTAGCCCAAAGTACTCATTGCCGGAAGTAGTAAATCAGTATTTAATTAATATATTCTTTAGTAGCTTGTTGCTTTTATTTTTTTGTCTGAAAAATGAAGCCATTTTTCATTAACATAATTATTGATTTCATCTCTAAACCTTTGTTCACTAAAACGCAATGAGTTGGCACGACAAGTTTTTGGTTCGATTTTATTTTGATTTGAAATAAATAAATGAACAGCATTTATAAGAGAATCAACTTTCTGTTCATAAAAGAAAACACCCGTCGGTGACTCTTGTTCTAACCCTTTAATTGTCTCTAATACACCTCCTTTACCAAAAGCAATAACAGGAGTCCCGCAAGCTTGAGCTTCTACAGGTGTGATACCAAAGTCTTCTTCCGCAGCAAATACAAACGCCTTAGCCTTTTTCATATAATCAGTCATTGTTGCATCAGGTTGATAGCCTAAAATCTCGATATTTTTTGTCGCCTTTTGTTTTATCTTTGACATTTCACTACCATCACCTATAACAACTAGCTTTTTATCCGGCATTTGACTAAATGCCTCAACAATAAGATCCATTTTTTTATATGGAACTAAGCGTGAGGCAGTGAAAAAATAATCATCTTTTTGCTCACAAATATTGAATCTATCAACATTAACAGGAGGATATATAACATCTGCATCCCGACCATAGACTTTCTTTATTCTACGCGAAATAAATTTAGAGTTAGCTATAAAATGATCTACTCCATTTGCTGTTCTGTAATCCCACATTCTAATTTTATGTAATAACCATTTTGTTATTAGCCCCTTAATTCCTTTATCTAGCTTAGCCTCACGTAGGTATTGGTGTTGTAGGTCCCATGCATAACGAATTGGCGAATGTACATAACTAATATGTAGTTGATCAGGTCCAGTTAATATTCCTTTCGCAACAGCATGACTACTAGACAAAATAACGTTATGCTTTGAAACGTCTAGTTGCTCAATTGCTAGAGGCATTAGGGGTAAATATTTTTGATATTTACTTTTTGCAAAAGGTAGTCTTTGTATGAAGGTTGTTGTTGCTGACTTCCCCAAAAACAAGTCTCTATCTGATTGGGATAGAAAATCCACGACAGAATACAATTCTGAATCAGGGAATATATTTATGAATTCTTTAATTACCTTTTCAGAACCAGCAAAAGTTACAAGCCAGTCAGCAACCAATCCAACATTCATTTGATTTCGCATACTTACCTTCTTTATTAAATTAAGACCAAAATCATCATATCGTAATTAGAAATAAAACCCATTGCAACCTAAATTGCAGTAAATATCAAGGGTGATATTCAAGATGAATTTCATAAAAACTGTAGAATACTAGCAAAAATCTAATCACTAAACATTAAAACATTATTTAGCTGTAACTCCATTGATTTTATTATAAAACCATGAAAAATATCTTTCCACAAAGATCATAACTGCAAGTGAGCCAAAGAAAGCTATTAGCAGATTTGGAGTTGAATAAGGGATCCCGATTCTTTTAAATAATTCAGATGTAAATGTCAAAATGAATGGATGAAGTAAATAGACACCTAACGAATACTTTGAACCACACTTTGACAAAAATGTTTCATTTGCTTTTTTTCTTCCTATGCCAAATAACAACAAACCAATTGCAACGATTACAGCACCAATTGGAAGTTGTCTTTCATGAATTTCGGAACCGAAAAAATAATACATCAATAATGATTCTGCTAAAACAGAAACTATTCCAAAAATTATGATATATAAAAGGAAGGTTTGGTTAAAATGAAACCTATCTTTGTTAACGGAATATAAATACCCTAAGTATACCAATGAAGCACCCATTAGTAATCTGAATAAATAAAATTCTTGATGCCCTATACCACAAGATCGTAATAAATCCGTAATCCAGCATAACAAGATAATTACAAACGAAATGCTCAAAGACTGAGTGATTTTTAGATTGGAGGAAAAATAGTTAACAAAAAGAAAAGCAACGATTAAAGAAATTAAAAACCACAAATGAAAGTATACTCCGCCAAAAAAAGTCTGAAGATTTACAATACGTTCAATAAAAGAGTCATGCATAACAATAGATTTAATAAATATAATAGGCAAATAAATAATAGATGACCAGAATAGAATCTGGAGAATCTTATTTACCTTTCTTCCTAGATTAATTTCTCTCGCAAGACCAAGCATAAATCCTGAAGTTAAAAAGAAAAAAGGGAGCGCCCATCGAGTACAATTTTCTAATAACCCTCCAACGAGATAACCAAACTCTGGAAAAGTACCGGAGTGAACGACTACAATACAAAAAGCAGCAATTATTTTCAAAGAATCCAGATAATGAAGTCTCATAATTCGGCATCCAATTATTTGATAAGCTAAGCTGGTTAATTAGTGTAATTCTCGTAGTTTTCTGTATATATAGCAACATGCGATGCCTAGAGGAGCGGCAAGTTGTGGTGTACCTAAAAAAGGTTGCGGATCACCTAAAGGCATAATTACTGCTCCTAAAACAGCAATTACTCCTCCGATAGAAGGGATTGATTCAGATTTGTGAACAAATATGATACTCCTTTTTAAAATAATAATTATGATAGAAATGCAAATGAGAGAGTTAAATATCCCTGCAGTTGCCCATGCTTCGATAATACTATTATGTGGTGGCCAATCAGGTCTTACACCATATTGAGCCCCCAGAATTCCTATTTTTATTTGCCAACCACCGTAACCTAATCCAATTAATGGATGTTGCCAAAACATATCATATGCGAAGGAAATTAAATTAAAACGGTCCTCTGAAGTTGCAGATGTATCTTTAGCAAAAGTAGATGAGGTTAAAAAATCGTTAATGTAATAAAGTAAAATACACGATATAAATAATAGAATTATAATAATAAACCATCTAAGAGAGCGTTCCTTAGACCCCGGTCTTAAAAAATACAAGGAAAAGGAAAATAGGCTACTAAGCACAAGAATTATTAAAGCAGATTTTGAACCTGAAAAAAACACAGCGCACACATTAATAATTAATAAAGCAATAAAAGGAAAAGACCTAAAAAAAGGCTTCATTAATAAAACTAAACCTACACATACCAAATGCAATGCAGCTCCAGTGTTTGCATTATCAAACACTCCACCGGCTTTATCGACATCCCATACATTTAAAAAGGTATCAAAACCTAAACGATCTGGATTTTTAAAGAAGTTGAGAAAATTAAGGATAAATACAGCTTCGATTTCCGGCCTTAATCTAAATATAACAATCAGTACACCATTAACAGCCGATGCCATTAAAAAAAGTTTAATCAGCTTACCAGCAAGTTCTGTATCTTGTATCTCTTTGAATGCGGCGTATGTGATTAGAAAAATATAACCAAAAACCATTTGGTACTCCCATAAACCAATAACAGGAGACCAAAGAATACTTATAGCGTTAAGAATAAGCGACATACTGAATAATGCAACCAGTGGGTCTTTTAGCTTTAAAACCTTGACAAAAGGTATACACATTGCCATAAATAATGCTGAAATGGGTATATATGAACCAGCTATTCTAAAGAGGTATATTTGATAGCATGATAAAACCATTAAACCAGAAAGCAGAAACATTAGCGATTTCTGACGAGAAAGTATCATAATTAGTAGTCCATCGATTTCAATAAGGTGCAATCATGTTAAATTTTAAAAGTGTCAAAAGTGGATTATTCTTAGTTGCATTTATAACTCCGCAGGTTCTATTTGCTCAAAATATTGCGTTAGGTGTTAATTCACACATTATAAATCAAAACATTGATCAAACAAAAAAATCTATTATTTTAACAAAAGATTTAAAGATGCAATATATTCGCATGGATTTACCCTGGAGACTAGTAGAATCAACAAAAGGCAATTATCAAATACCGAAAGATGTGGATGCTAAAATCAATTTATTGTTACGGAGCAACATACAACCAATAATAATATTAGATTATGGGAATAAATATTACAACAATGGCGATAAACCTATAACGGATGAATCAATTGATGCCTTCGTAAAATATGCTACATACGTCGTAAATTACTATAAAAACAGAATATTTTATTACCAAATATGGAATGAGTGGGATAGTAATCTTGGAAACACAAAACCAGGAAAAGTTGAAGATTATAAAAAACTCGTTAAAGCAACATATACAGCGATAAAGAAAGAAGAGCCTGAAATAAAGGTAATAACATCTTCATTTTCTGCGGCTGCATTTAATAAAACACTTGGTATAGATTCGAGGAACTTTATAAATACTTATTTAACTGATGACATGTCTCATTTTACAGACATTATTGCTATACATCCGTACACAGCATACAGGAAAGGATATTTTTCAAACTATCAAATCTATAAAAAGCAAATTCAGTACACAATGAATTTTATAAGAAAAGGGAGTTTCAAAGATAAGCCTGTCTTTATTACTGAAATTGGGTGGAGTACCAGCAACTCACCTCAGGGTATATCAGAAGAAACTCAAAAGCAATTTATTAATAATGCAATATGCGATGCTAAAAAGGCTGGAATATCAGCAATTATCATATACGAACTCAATGATGCATCAAGTAATATTTATGACACAGAATCAGGATTTGGTTTGGTTAAATACAACGGTTTGAAAAAGCCGGCATATGTTGGGATAAAATCCAATAATTGTTTGTAAGAAATAACGAGCTCCGAAGAAGGAGCTCGATAAAAATTAAAAAAAATCGGAATGTAAATTTAATCTAAATTATATTTTTACTGTTCTATAACATTTAAATATTTTTGAGCGCAAGCATTCCAAGAATGCTTTAACGCAGTTTGCCTTGCATTAGCAGACATCTGCTCATAAAGTTCTTTATTGCTTGAAATAACATTTACTTTTTCAGCAATATCTTTTTCATTTTGAGTAATAAAAAAACCATTAAGGCCATCTTTTAAATATTCAGGAATCCCTCCCACATTTGTCATGAGAACTGGTAACCCACAAGACATACTTTCTAAACCTACTAAAGCCCAAGTTTCATATTTACTGGGTAATACAAACAAATCGCACCTGTGGTAAAGTGTAACCAAGTCCTGACCAAGTATAGTTCCTTTAAATATAACTCGTCCCTGCAAATTGTGTTCATCAATTAATTCTTCATATTTTTTTCGCGAACTTCCAGCCCCACCTACGATATATAACTTGATATATTCAGGAACTAATGAAAGACTCTTTATTATATATTCCAAACCTTTACGTTCAAACTCATGACCAACAAAAATCAAATTGAATTCTTTTTGTTTAAGAAATCTATTTTTGTAAGAAAAAAAATCAGCGTTCACACCATTATTTATATAACACAAATTAGAATTACTAGGGCAATATGCCCTAGCTTCACTTAATGTCTGCTCAGAAACACATATTATTTTTTTATCATAGGCTAAACGCAACAGAAGGTATTCTCTTCCAGCCCTTATAAAAAAAACCGGGTTAAACCAACGCAATAAACGCTTTAAAATTGGCTTATTTTTGTTTTCATAATTGAAAACATTATGTATTACATAAACATCGCCAGCTAGTGATTCAAGATTATGATTAATTGTTATTTTCTTATCTTTTATTTTGGTTAGTTCAAAGTAAGACGTAAACATAAAAACTACTAGTTGTAACAGATGTCTAAGTGTTTTAGTAATTTTATTACCAGCTTTCCAATCCTTTAAGAGTTGCCCCATTGATGTATATTGAAAAGATACATCATGAATATTAGCATCACATATTGTATCAGTAATAATAATTACTTTATATCCACTCAATGCAAAATATTTACTAATTTCAAGAGCTACGCGTCCACCTCCGGTATCAGTTGCATCACGGCAGATTTGTACGATTATCGGTTTTGATTTTAACAAAACTACCTCCATTAATTTGTCTTTTTTAAATGAGTATTAATTAATTCAAACATCTTATCTGTTCGTGATTTATACGTGTATTCGCTTGCTAATTTGTGCAAATGTTGTACAGAGAAACCATCGCCAGCAAGAATTTCTTGAATCTTATTGACAAAGTCCTCTTTTGAGTGTGCAATTTTTAAATAATCGGAAAACTCTTGAATTGAAGCCAAATCGACACTAACCACGTTTTTCCCTGCTGCGAGATACTCAAAGAACTTCATTGGAAACATCGATGCTGTATATTCATTTATGTTATTAGGAAGTAGAGCAATATCCATACCTTTTAGATAATTAGGTAATAACTCGTAAGGCCTTGCACCTAATATATGTATATTTTCTACTTGATTTATCAAACTCGTATTAGTCGAAGGATCTCCTTCGCCTATATCACCAATTAAAGCTATCGATAAATTAGGGCAGGATTTAGCAATATAATTTAATAATTCAAAATCCACCTTATAACTACTGATAGCACCGATAAACCCTAATACAGGCTTACGTAAACATAATATATCATCAGGTACAATTAAATCTTGACTGCAAGCTTTTGAAAAATGTTCGAAATCTGCTACGTTAGAATGATAGTAAACGTTATCACTCCATTTTTTTCTGCTTTCCAATAAAGTAGGAGAGGTGACAAAAGTTAAATCAGAGCTTTTAACTAATATCTCTTCCGCTGTCTCTAGGATTGAGACTGGCATTCCTGGTTGAGCCTTTATTTCATCAACACAATGATAAACTTTGAATTTGAATCTGTTAAGATCTAAAAAATTTGAAGTCAAAGGATTATATGTCCATAAGATGGGTTTTTTGAAACCCAACGTAATGGACCATAATCGTAACATGCCAGAAAGTAGCACTTTATTTAATTTACGAATGATCGCGTATTTATTAAAAGGTATTGATAGCGGCGACCATACCCAAATATTATCTTTTACTTTCTTAGGTGGTTTCAACGCTTTCATCACCCTTCTAAAGATTCGTGTGATGTCTTTTTTATTGACAGATGGTTGCCTAAGCCCTAAGGATTCAATATATAAGACTCTGTGCCCTCGCCGCGCCAATTCGACGGTAACATGTTGTTTATTGGTCCAAAAAGGATTATCCCAATCTGCAGTGGACAGAACAACAATATCGTCACAATTATCCCGATTATTCATTTCCCCCCCCTTTTTTTAGATATAAATACATTCACAAATTTATTTCTAATATCTCTAAAAATCATACACCACACAAAAAAGAACAATAAGTAAACCAATCCATTAAAAGCCAAATCTACTATTACCAGACCTGTCAGACCAGAATTTGAAAAAAAAGAATAAATCAAGATATAATAAACCATCATACCTAATAAAAGTTTAATGAAGGGATAGAATAAAATTTTGTGTATCCCCATAAAATAAGCACTGCTTAAAAGAAGTAATATGCCATACACTGAACAACCTAGTCCTATGCCTAAAGCACCATAAGTCGAATAAGTCAATAAATTAAAAATAGCATTACCAAATAATGCTATTGCCATTGAGAATAATACTTTTTTATTTTTCAATTGCGCGCTTAACGCTTTTAGAAAAATGTAACCAATGACCTGTGCCCAGAGACCAATACACATACCACGCAAATAATCGGAAGTTACCTCTACTGAATGCTGATTAAATGCGCCTCGCTGGAATAATAATTTTATAATATCTTCAGCATAAAAAAATAGAAACCCAGATACAGAAAACCCCAAAACAATTAAAATTGTATATAACTCTTCGAGTTTTCTTTTAACGATATTGGTATCCAAACCAACCCAAGCAGATAAGCCCGCAAAAGCGACAGGAACTGATAAAAAAAACACAACTGTTTCAGTTACAAATTTAGCATAGTCTAATGATGATACCGCCTCTAAACTGACTAATGATGACAATGCTCTTTCTAATGTAATATTCCCCTGTAAAAGAAGAGGCAATAATAATAAGGGTTTTAAAATCGACCAAAAATCGCCTATTACACCTTTAATTTCAACATACTCAAACTTTGCAGGCAGCATTATTATTTTTTTTGAATCTTTTCGAACCAGCGACCACATAAAAAAATAAATATAGCTTCCCGTAAAGCCCCAAGCTAAGAATTCAACCTTTTCAAAATAATATGCTATAAACACACCAATTAGCATGCCTATATTTTGAACTGGATTCCTCATGGACATTGGCTTGAAATCATTATGAGCCATTGAAACATAGTTCATTAATGCCGAGCACAGATAAAATGGACAACATAGTGCCATTATTTTAAGTAAGTTAATCGATATCAGTCTTGTTGATTCGTTTATACCAGGAGCAAGCACATCAACCCAAAATCCAGAAAATAAGTATAAAACAATAAACAAAAATGATGACATAATCACAAACAATAAAAAAATACACCACTTAAATGTTTCAGCTTTGTCAGTATTTTCTAATAAATATTTTTTATATAAAGGAATAAAGGCAGAGTTTAAACTGTCGCTAATCATAAAATTAATTGGTACAAGCGTTCCGGACTGTGCAATCCGATATGCACCATTGATTTCGCCAGTTCCAAAATATTTGGACATCAAAATTTCTCTAAAGAGCCCTAACCCTTTAGACAATACATTTCCGCTAAGAATTTGGCCTATAGCTTTTTTCATTTTTTAGTCATCATTCAATGTTTATCATTAATTATCTGACAATATTTATCCACAGCATATGTTAGTGTATTTGTTTCTTCAATATAAGACTCTTTAATATCAGATTTAGATTTAAACAACGTAATTAGCAAATTGGAAACTTCGCTATAGTTATTAGTGTCAACTTTTTTTAACTTACCAGACTCAGCAAACGTTAAATGTTTAGAAATTATAGCAGGTATACCTACACTCATAGCCTCTAAAACATTTAAAGGTAATCCTTCAACACGTTTAGTTAAAAATAAGAACGCATCTGCACACGAAAGAACTTCGACTAATTCTTTCCGTTCTAGAGCCCCAAGGAATATAACATTTTGCTCAATTCCAAAGTCTCTTGCTAATTTTTCCAAGTTATCTCGTTCGGGCCCATCACCGCAAATGAGGTAATAGGAATTTTCAACTTTATTGTTAAAGGCTTTAAATGCTGATAGGTTATTATCTACTCCTTTCTCTAAATGAAGTCTTGATGCTGAAACAACAATAAAAGCATCTTTATCAATATCTAACTTACTAAGTATTCTCTCTTTTAGAGCCTTGCTGTACTTAAATAAATCAGTGTCAATACCATTTTCAATCTTAATAACTTTATTAGCATTAACAATTCTAGCTGTAGGTGCTTTTTTCATGCTAGTTTCGACAGAATCACCTATCGCAACAATATAATCAAATTTATTATATGCAAAACTATCTTTAAAAAACCATAAAATATTTTTAACCGATGCACACCATTTCTTTAATGAAAATGATTTCATCTTTGAAACAAACTCATCATAAGATGTACCATGTGCTTGCATTATAAATTTTGTATTTTTAAAATTATTTTTATATTTCAAACAAGAAAAACCAGCAGCACTGATACTTATTACAGCATGGATATTCCTTCCCATATTACTACGAAGATATTCGGCTGTTCCAACCCACCATGCTTTATTATATTTCCCTGCTATAGTGTTACTAATTGGAACGACCTTTAAATGCCCATGAATATTATCATATCTTGCCCCCTCAGGTAACACAGTTGTGAGCACTGTAATTTGGTAACCTTTATTTGCCAATGCACAACATAAATCCCAGCATACAACCTCCATCCCCCCTATATTATGCATAGGAAGTGAACGCGTAAGGATAATAATTTCATTTTTCATTGATTAACCTTTCATATTCCTGCTCTAATAAAAAGCTTTGCTTATCAAGATCAAATTTTTCACACATCAAATTTCGAGCATTCTTGCCTAAAGTATTTCTCAAATTTTCATTCTGAATTAAAAATTTAATCCTTTCTCCCAATGCGTTAATATCTTTTTCATCAATAAGGTAACCCGTTACTTCATCTCTAATAGCCTCAGGTATCCCTGCATGATATGTACCTATAACTGGAACTTGGTTAGCAGAGGCTTCCAGAATAACCGTTGGCAGCCCCTCTGAATCACCACTTTTTGCTGTTACACTTGGCACAATTAACATTGAAGAGGTTTTGACAAGATTCATTACTTGTTCGTGCGGTATTTCCCCTAACATCTTGATGTGTCTATCAAGACCAAGACTTTCAATTTTCCCTTTTAATTCGTTAAACAAAGGACCATCACCAACAATATTGACAACAAACCCATCTAAATGATTTTCAATCTTTTTTATCGCATCAATTAGATATGTAGTCCCCTTTTTTTCAACTAATCTAGCTATATGTAATATTGTTCTGTCTTTATTTGAATCAACAAAATTGTGGTCTATTTTTATACCAATGTAATGCTTAATGGTTTTTTCTTCTGGAAAACCATTTGAAATAGCCTTTTCTCTTATGTAATCAGAAACACATAAAAACAGGTCACCATTATTTTTTAATTTCTCTGAATAAAGACTATAATTTATCCAAGACGGAGAACCTGAACGTAAAAAATCCATTCTTTTTGTTGTCACATCAAATCCATGAAGTGTTGTTACTAGTGGTATTTTTAACGTTTTTGCTAGAGGTAATGCATACAACGAATCAATTGCAAAATGCGCATGTATTAAATGCAGCTCTAGGTCTTTAACCAATCTTAAGTATGGATAAGGATCATTAAAGACAACATTCCATATCTCTTTTTCTCTAATACATTTCCCCTTCAGATCCGAAATAACCATATCCATATTATTAGAAGAATTTGTCCCTAATCTTTTTCTACCTAAATAAACAACATTATAATTGACAATTGAATTTGCCTGATTTGTTATAAAAGATTCAGAGTTTTTAAATAGTTGGTTTCTAAAAATCGCAATTTTTTTCATATTTTTCTTTAATGTAATAGAAGTTAGTAAGCACCATCTTTCTTTAAAACAACACCAATAGTCTTAAATAAAATTGCAATATCATTCCACATCGACCAGTTTTTAACATACCATGCATCTAAATAGACACGGGTTTCATAATCAACATCACTTCGCCCACTTACCTGCCATAGTCCCGTCATCCCTGGTTTACTAAGAAGATAATAATCAACCTCTTCATTATAGCGTTCTAATTCTGCAGTAATGATAGGTCTTGGCCCTACTAAACTCATTTCCCCTTTCAGTACATTAAATAGCTGGGGCAATTCATCTAAGCTAGTACGCCTCAAGAAAGCCCCAATTTTAGTAACTCTAGGGTCATTCTTTAATTTAAAAGTTTCTTCCCATTCTTTTCTTGCATTTATATCCTTCAAAAGAAGTTCTTCTAAAACTTCCTTTGAGTTAATAACCATCGATCTAAATTTTAAACATTTAAAAGGTTTCCCGCCTTTCCCGATTCGCTCATGGCCATAAATAGCTGGTCCACCATCTTCTTTAACTTTGCGACTGATATAGATTAATATTGGCGAAAGCAAAATTATTATTGAAATTGAGCCTATGATATCAAATATTCTTTTTATAAGTCTTGATGACAATTTTGCCAAATTTTGCTGAACTCTGAAAATCATAACTTCGTGGCTAAAAATAAACGACATATCTGTGCTATCCAAAGGCATACCACGCAGTGTTGGTATGACTGATACGTAGCGATAGCCTTTAATCATAAAATTCCGTAGCCATGTATTTCTTATTTCACTTTGTGAAGATTCAACAGCAACGATAAATTGGGTATTTTTATTTTTATTTTTTAGCCATTCTATATCATTTGGTAAGACTGGTATATTGTTAATAATCGATTTGTTTGTTTCATGATCATCGCTCGCAATAAAGCCGACTATTTCAAGCCCCAGATTTCTCTCGCTACTTATTGCTTTAAAAGCCTCCTGCGCATTTGGACCATTACCTATGATCCAAGTTTCGCGCCGCCACAGGCCTAATGAATCGAGAATACGCTTGGCTGTCATGCGAAAAACAGGCACCAGCAGCAATACAAAAACCCAAGTCAAAATCCACAAGAATCTAGAGAATGACCATGTTGTGAAAGCCATTACGGCTATTTCAATAACACCAAAAATAATTAAAGTCCGTAATATCTCTTTCAATTCAAACCAAAACGTTTTACGATAAAAATAATGTCTAAGCCTGACTGAGTACCAAGCAACACAACAAAATGCAAGAATCCAGTGAAGAAAAACCCATCCTTTTATTTGGTTAACATGTATGGATTCAAAAGAATTACTTGCCGTAAGATTTAATATACCAATCGCCAGATAAAGCGATATAATAAAGCTTATTAAGTCTGTGATAGCAAGCGTAATGCTTACTATAAAATTCCGCCCAAATGGTGTCATATTATTTTCTCGCAAATTGAGTTTTATAATATTAATTTTTACTTATTGTTAATAACTGTAAAGCCGACAATAAATGTCGGCTTTAAAAATCACATATTAAGAATCTTTATATGAATATCCATAATGATTATAACCATAGCCATAGTAACTACTTGCCTTTTTGACAACACCATTAAGAATACAGCCTTTAACAATCACGCCACTTTGCTCAAAACGCTTATAACTCACTTCAATTTCTTTGGGCGTGTTTTGTTCAAATCGCGCTATTAGCAAAGTTGTTCCAGCATAATGACCAATGATGGCTGCATCGGTAACAGCTAGTATAGGTGGTGTATCTAATATAACAATGTCATAATTATTGCTCGCCCAAGTAATTAACTCGCCAAATCGTCTATGCATCAACAGTTCAGCTGGATTAGGAGGAACAACTCCACGAGATATGAAATCGAATTCTACATTCTTTATTTTTTTTACTGACTTTGGTAAATCATTTTTACCAGATAGAAAATCAGAGAGCCCATATTCATTTGAAACTTCAAATAATTTATGGGTATAGCCTTTACGCATATCTGTGTCTATTAATAAAACTTTTTTTCCTGCTTGCGCAATAATTGCAGCTAAGTTTGTACTAACAAACGTCTTACCAGCATTTGGACTAGCTCCAGAAATCATTAATACATTGTTTCTAGCCTCCATCATTGCAAAGTGAAGACTAGTTCTTAAACCTCGAATTGCTTCAATTGCAAGATCAGCTGGGTTTTCAATCGCTAGAAAACCATAAGTATCTTTATTTCGATTTTTTTTCCAAGATGGCGTTTGAACCATTCTTTTAGCGAATGTTTCAGACACAGGTATACTCGCATATACATTAATGCCTAACTCTTCAAGTTGCTCCGGATTCTCAATCCCACGTCTTAAAAACACTCGTAATAATACTATTCCTACTGAAGCAGCAAATCCCAGAAACACTCCGATCAAGACAATTAGTATTTTCTTTGGCTTTACTGGTTTAGTTTGTGTAATGGCTGTATCAATAATTCTAACATTACCAATTGCACTTGATTTTGCAATATTAAGCTCTTGTTGTCGATTTAATAATTGCATATAAACAGCCTGCCCCGACTCAACATCTCTACTCAATCTTAATATTTCTTGTTGAGTTTTTGGCATAGCTGAAACTTTTTTATTCAATTTTTCTTTTTCGTCTTGCAGCGTTTTCCTTTTCTCTAGTAAGGCTTTATAGGTTGGATGCTCTTTCGTATATAGTTGTGATATTTCAGACTCCCTGAATGTTAATTCATTGAGTTGATTATCAACATTAACTATCTGCTCTAACACAGATTTAGCCTCAAGAGAAAGATCTACCGAGTCTTTTTGTCTTCTGTACTGATTTAATGTATCTTCTGCAATATCTAGATCTTTACGAACCTTTGGCAGCTGTATATTCAGAAACTCTAAACTTTTTTCATCTTGCGCAGCTTGTCGTGCAATATTTTGTGACAAATAATTTTGTGCAATACTATCGACAATTTTGCGAATGAGAATTGGGTTGTCACCCGTTAAAGAAAGTGTAAGAATTCCAGTATCTTTTCCTTGATCGGCTACTGTAAATACATCTTGTAAGTCTGAAATTGCTTTTAGTCTATCTACATATTTGACGGTGAATCTACTGCCTGGTTTTGCTGAGATTTCAGAAACTTTTAGTGAAACCCCTTCTTCATCTATTGGTTTTCCAACAGTTCCTTCTATAACTTTATTATTATATTTAACAAAATAATGCGATTGATCTTTGACTTCTATTTCTAATTCGGATGCCTCATCATCAATTCTTGGAATATATAATCTTGTTATTTCTAATGTACCAATTTTTTCGCCCATCAGCCTCGATAAACCTTTCCCAAAAACAGGAAAATATTTTGGTTCAATTTTTGACTGTAGATTCAAATCGTCGACCGTTTTGCCTAAAATCATTCTTGACTGTAAAAGAGCAATTTCAGGAGCTGACATTGGTTGGCTATTTGGAAGCATTTGGCTAAGATTGCTTAAAATAGCATTACCTTGCTTTTGCTCGACCTGTACTAAAGCATCAGCTTTATATATTGGTGTCGCAAAAAGCGCATATACTAAGGCCAGTACGGTGAATAATGCAGTCACAGAAATAATAAGTTTTCTATGATCAATTAATTCACCGATTATTCGGCCTATATCTATTTCATCCGTATCTTTTGTGACGTTATGTTTAAGTACTGGAGACATGCAATGATTCCTGATTATTAACCGCTTAGTTTTTCAACCCAGCGCTGACCTGTATTTTCGATTAACTGAAACACCAAAGCAAAAGCTTCTTCACTTTTACGATAAGGATCGGGAATTTCCTTTTGTCCTAACCAATGCCCAAATAGCATTGTCTTCCCTCGAGCTTCGGGTGCAATTTTTGAAATTTCATCAAGATGTTCTCGCTCCATGACAAGAATTAGATCATAATTTCTGGCTAGGGATGATGTGAACTGCCTAGCTTTATGGCCTTCTAATGATAATCCATTTTGCTGTGCAATTCTTTGAGCTGCTGAATCGGCTTCATGATCAACTAATGCCCTAGTACCTGCAGAATCTATTTTTTTATCCGGCAGAGCATTTCTTAAATAACGCTCCCCAAGCGGAGAACGACATATATTACCTGTACAGACGATAAGAATTGAATCAAACATATCAATTCCAAGTTCTTATAAATTTAGCAGTTTCAGTCATATCATGTACCCCAGTAATTGTTGGTACCAATTGAGATATAACTCTATTCCATCTGACAATTGGTGCAGACGTTACATACACGATATCATATGGTTGTAACTGAAATTCAGTTCCTAAAACCATGGCGGATGCATCTTGAGCATTTAGTTGATAGACGTTCGCAATCTTACCATTCTTACCATCTTTCAGCTGGCGAATTACAAACACTCCTGTAGCGTCACTAAATGCTTGAGACATACCTTCTGCATTGCTAATCGCCTCAGCTAAGGTCATCCCACTGCGATCCATTTTCATGGTGCTTTGTTTTCCTACCTCTCCCATAACGAACACTTTTAGATCGTCATTACGAGGCACAAACAGAATATCTCCAGAATATAAAAGATGATTTTGAGACAAATCGCCTTTTTGCATTAAAGCGTATAATGATATTTTTGTATCCTTACCATCATGAGTTAATACTACATTACGCCAGTCGGCATCAGGTGCAAGTCCTCCTGCAGCATTTATCGCATCCATGACAGTTAATGGAATGTTCGTTATTGGCTGCTGACCGGATTTAACTACTTCACCTGTTACATAGGCTTTTTGCGATCGAAATGCTGCAACGCTTACATCAACCTGCGGACTTTCAATATAAGTAGTCAATCGACTGGCGATATCTTGCCGTACCTGACTTAATGTTTTACCCGCAACCTGAAGCTTTCCAATGTATGGATAGAAAATTGTACCATCTGAATTAACCCAGTTACCTGTGTCGCTGGCGCTACGATATTGACCTGCAGGTGTTGTCAGCTCCGGGTGATCCCAAACAGTTACCATTAATACATCGCCGACCCCGATGCGATATTCATAGCTTCGGAGCAAATTATCTAATTGTGGGTTAGGTCTCGCCAGAACGGTCTCTGGACGAAGCTGATCGATAAGCCCAGGAGTCATAGGGTACACATTGACCAGTTTATCCAGATCGTAGTCACTGTCCGGGAGCTCCACTACGTTCTTCCGTAGACTGTTTAATCCCTGACCGGGGATAATCGTACAACCCGATAAAAACCCAATTGCCAACGCTAATGCCGAAAATCTAACAAGTTTTTTCTTCATAATGTCACATCATCAGTAAATCAAGATTTGCCAATTCCTGAGCAGCTGTCATAGCCGTTGCTTCCCTGCCGGCTTGTGGAGAGATAAAAGCTGACTGCGTCCTGCAGCGCTACCACCCTCTCTCCCCTGTTTTCAGCATTCAGCCTTATAAACTAAACGGTATCTCTATCCCTGCGCTAGCCCCAACGTCATCGCTGTCGCTGTTGTTAGCGTTGGTGTACCACAGGGAGGTATTCAGACGAACCGACTGATAAACATCGCCGCTCCAGCCCAGCTGTACACCTTTTAGAGTATCCGCATGAGGGAATGCTTTGTTGATCGACTGATTCTCCGGGTTAACCTTCGCGTATACTAAGCGCGTACTCCAGCGCTGGTTATCCTCCGTAATAAGCTCAACTTTACCGGCAACAAGTTGGCCATCCCCGCCCATTGCGTCACCCAGCGGATAACCCTGCTGATAGTAGCCATCCTTATAAATATGATGGGTATAGCTGTAATTGGTTCGGCTCATATTGGTGCGCGTGTCATGTGCTTCCACGTACCAGTTTACCGCATCCTTACCCCAGCCGTGGTGCCCTTCGATCCCGCCGAGGAACATATTTGCCGAAGGTAGAAAACCCGACTCATCCTCGCCTATCATCTGCCCGTAGAAGCTCACCGGCCAGCCAAGAGTCGGCTCAAGTTTGAACTTAAAATCGAACCCAGCCAACTGGTTGCCCGGTTCATTGGGATCATTCGCGGCAGTATTATCCTTGCCAGTTAAACCGTCCCAGAAGTTGCTGAGTGATTCAGGGCGTCCTTCCCCGCCCCACTGCATAATACGCGACGCACCTAATTCTAATGACTGGAACGGCGTGAAGGTAAAACGTCCGCCGATAATTTTGGCATGAGGCACAGCGGTATATTGATTCATCTGGCTGGCGGAGATCTGATACTGCCATGGGCCCACCCAGCGCAGCCACCATGTTTCCGGCGCCGCCTGCTCTGCCCGCTGCATCAGGAAGCCGGTCATCGGCCGCATCGCATCCCCTCGGATCAGGCTGCCTTCATAGCCCGGCCCCCACCACTGCGGTACCTGGCCAAAGGAGAGCCACTGGTTCCAGAACTTGACGGCGCCGTAGGCGCCGTTGGCGTTGAAACGCGAGCCATTGTTGATCCGCTCTCCCCCTTCGACGTTACCCTGAAGGTGGACATCCCACCATTCGCCGCTGTTGTTAAACGCCAGGCCTAACGAGTTATCCGCTGGCTGCGTTTGACCAAACCCCTGCGGGGTGCCCGGCTGGTCGGACGAGGTGTAGCCGGTGACCCGGAAATCGGCTTTTAAGGCAGACAGTCGCTGGTTGATACGAGCCAGAACCACTTGCTCAGAGGAATAAGAAGGTTTGGCCTTTTTTAGCGCCCGGGCGATCTCTTCCTGGCTCAGCGGCCAGGTCGACAAGCTCAGATGGATGACCCCGCGATCGGAAAGCCAGGCAAGGTCGTTACGGAGATCATTATCATTTACTACTAACCCGGCCGCGTAAGCCTGGGCTCCCAGTGAGGAAAGCAAGCCCAGCGTCACGGCAATGCGCGCAATTTTTATCATTGTACAAGATCCATTTTCAGCCCCGCTGTCGTATCTCAATGAGAATGAGGGGAATACCAAGATAGAAAGCGCTCGCGGCACCAGCTGACTTCACTGTGCAACACCGGCGAGGCAAGTACAGTTACCCTAAGCTGCTTGTCACCCTTATAACATCCACCCAGCTCACAATGTAGGCGAATTTTACCGTACAGGCTATCGATGAGACGGGAAAGTTGGTGTACAGGCGATATCAGCAGCCGCTCCTGACCCCTTTTTGAGGATATCTGATAAGCAACATAGATATCTCATCGCGTTAATCACCCAGAGAGTGTCAATTTTTATAGCCGTTCAAAGAAGGTGTTTTGTGTTACAGCGAGTGGTTTCAGCGACGCTACCGCCCCTGGCTTAACAGCTACCAGCGCACTGACTACCTGAACGGCTTATTTAATCGGCCTATGGGTGATAAATTGGTCAGGCCTTTATTTTTTGCGGCGTTAAGTCTACGGGATTTCGGTCACAATTGGGAGTCTTGCTGCCGAATATCTGCCAATTAATGCTGCTTGCCCTTTTATTGGCGAAAATAAGCGGATCAACCCTTAAGATTATTCACTACGTTAAACGGCCATACAGTGTCACGTTGTTGCCACACTATCAAGCATGAAGCTAACCATCTGTAAAACAAGATATTTTACGGAAAGGTCGCGTCATTCAAAAATCAGATGATGGCGTCTAAGTCAACTACAATTTCTAATAGTTTCCTAGTATCAGAATATTCAGCAGACGTGCTCCAGGTCCTTCCTCAGTGCATTTAAGAAACGTCTCATACCCGCTATATCCAGGCGAATATGAAATAGCAATGTAGTAGCACTTCATTATTTCATAAATATGAATTATCAATTGCCTGTCATATAGTAGATTATTTTCTTATTTGTCTAATTAACCGGCGAAAACTTAATTTCCCCTGTAAAACAAATGGCGATTACCAGACCTGCTTATGTAGATCAGTTCGAGTAAAGGGTTTATCCAGCGGCCCAATTGCAGTGGCGATTTGCCCCAGCAGGGACTGAGTCGGCGCTTTATTGCCGCTATGCAACAGGATAAGGGGGACCATCACCAGGCACGCGACGCCGCCCCAGGAAATACTCACGCTTTCCGAATGGGTGGTACGTTTTTGCAGCAACAGGAACAAAGCGCTGCCAGCAGCACCGAGCAGCAGGCCAGCAATCACTTCCGAGACGGAATGCGCATGAATGACCAGCCGTGAATAGCCCACCACTGCGGCCAAAACATAGCCGGTGACGACGGCTGCTTTTTGCACACCCGCCGAAAAACGAGCGCTGAGCAGCCATAAGAAGATAGGCCAGAAGGCCGCGGAGAGCGCTGAGTGGCCGCTGAAGCCGGTGTAATCCAGCTCGCGAATACCCAGTCCCCAGCCCATAAAGGCCAGTTTGGAGGCGCAGACAATGGCGCCGGTGATGCCGAACAGCAAACTCCACTGCCACGCCAGCAACCGCGACGTTTTACGCAGCATCAGGACAATAAACAGCGCCGCTGCGCTGGGCAGCAAAACGGTGCTATCGCCAAAAAATGAGATGAGTTGCCAGTTCATATACCTGTGATCCTTCGATGATGTCCACTGCCGTGCTCAGGGATTATCCGTAATGTCTGTACCAGCTCGCATGCCAATTCATTTCACATTTTTATGCATGCAAGTGAGATGTTTAAAGCGGAAACATGATCGCAGTCAAGTTTTATTTTTGGCTGACGTTAACCGCTTACCCTGCACTTTAGGAATTGTCGCACTAAGTGACTATTCGCAAAGCATTATTGCCGCTACTCCGACCATTGCACCACAGAGGCCAGAGACAAACTACCAGAAGTCTCCGAAGCCATACGTTTCTTTACAATCGTTATAACATTCACGTTATGAATAATTTCTGCATAACGTTATGAGCGGCGTGGCGAAAGGTTCTGCCCTGCCGCTCATCTTTACGCCAGCGGTCAGGCCAGCAGTTTTTTAATGCTTTCGCGGAATTTGGCACCTTCTTTCAGGTTACGCATTCCGTAGGTGACGAAGGCCTGCATATAGCCCATTTTCTTACCGCAGTCATAGCTTTCGCCGGTCATCAGCATCGCGTCGACGGACTGCTTCTTCGCCAGCTCGGCAATGGCGTCGGTCAGCTGGATACGCCCCCAGGCGCCCGGCTCGGTGCGCTCCAGTTCGGCCCAGATATCTGCCGACAGCACGTAGCGGCCCACCGCCATCAGGTCGGAGTCCAGAGTCTGCGGTTCGTCCGGTTTTTCAATAAACTCGACGATACGTGCTACCTGCCCTTCCGCCACCATCGGCTCTTTGGTCTGGATCACGGAGTATTCGGAGAGATCTCCCGGCATGCGTTTCGCCAGCACCTGGCTGCGGCCGGTCTCGTTAAAGCGGGCGACCATAGCGGCGAGGTTATAGCGCAGCGGGTCCGCAGTACCGCCGTCGAGGATGATATCCGGCAGCACCACCACAAACGGGTTATCCCCGACGACCGGACGGGCGCAGAGGATAGAGTGGCCCAGACCCAGCGGCTGCGCCTGGCGCACGTTCATGATGGTTACGCCCGGCGGACAAATGGCTTGGACTTCCGCCAGCAGCTGGCGCTTCACGCGTTGCTCAAGCAGGGCTTCCAGCTCGTAGGAGGTATCAAAGTGGTTTTCCACCGCGTTCTTCGAGGAGTGCGTCACCAGAACAATCTCTTTGATCCCGGCGGCGACGATTTCATCAACGATGTACTGAATCATTGGCTTATCAACGATCGGCAGCATCTCCTTTGGAATTGCCTTTGTGGCCGGCAGCATATGCATGCCTAGTCCTGCGACCGGAATAACCGCTTTCAAATTCGCCATATTCATCTTCACCTGTTTGGTTGCAAAACACGCAGTTATGCAAAATTGTACATGTCACAAATCCATTGAAACTGATAATACACGGATACTGCCCGGGCATCTGCCCGCCAAATTCTTAAATTCACTGTCACCTAAAAGAATACACACAACTTCCATTTACCAACAGTTAGAGCTGAGAATAATCTTATTTTCGTTCAGGTTATTCAGCGGCTCGTTTCATGCACGGCGCCATGTGGCGGAGAGGCGCGCCAGGCGGGCTTTCCGGGGCGCCGTGCCCGCCACGCCGCGCCTGTGCCCGCAAAGAATAGATATAGATAATAAATTTTGCCAGACAATATATTTCAGCATAAACAGCCAGATATGGTGACATATTACCGCAATTCCGCGTCTATGAACTGCGATCTGCCCTATTCTGCGCTCACTTCATAATATGAATTTTGCCGGTTTTGTGAGCGGGCTTCGCGCTTCGCTTCTCCTGTGTGCATCAATGCTCGCCGTGACAAACCGTGGGATGAAGCCCTTTTACCGCCCTCGCTGATACGCAGCCGAAAAAGTTCTGATACCGGCTCGCTTATTCCAGAGCAGTCGCCATGGTGTTATTTTTTACTGTTCTTTACCGGAACATAATTCTTATCGGTTCGCTTTATGTGCTGGAAATATATCCATCCATGGCAGGGCGATATCCGCGTCGTTATTGCATTTTAGACTCATCTTATCCATGATCGTGGTAACACATACCGCAGTCGTACAGGTTTTAATACATATGGAATGGATTGCCGATCCGTCAATCTGGGCAGGTCTCGTCACGCTGGTGGTTATCGAACTGGTGTTGGGCATCGATAACCTGGTCTTTATCGCTATCCTCGCCGAAAAGCTCCCGCCCGCCCAGCGCGACCGCGCGCGGATCACTGGTCTGATGCTGGCGATGGTCATGCGTCTCCTGCTGCTGGCCTCTATCTCCTGGCTGGTCACCCTGACCAAACCGTTAATTGCTTTTCGCGACTTCAGCTTTAGCGCCCGCGATTTAATCATGCTGTTTGGCGGCTTATTCCTGCTGTTCAAAGCGACCGTCGAGCTTAATGAGCGGCTGGAGGGGAAAGACAGCGATAACCCCACCCAGCGCAAAGGGGCGAAATTCTGGGCCGTGGTGGCGCAGATCGTGGTGCTCGACGCCATTTTCTCCCTCGACTCGGTGATCACCGCCGTCGGCATGGTCGATCACCTGGCGGTGATGATGGCCGCCGTGGTTATCGCCATCAGCCTGATGCTGATGGCCAGCAAGGCGCTGACGCGCTTTGTTAACAGCCACCCGACCATTGTCATCCTCTGTCTGAGCTTCCTGCTGATGATCGGCTTCAGCCTGATTGCTGAAGGCTTCAGCTTTATTATTCCGAAAGGCTATTTATATGCGGCAATTGGCTTCTCGGTGATGATTGAAGCCCTTAACCAGCTGGCGCTGTTTAACCGCCGTCGCTTTCTTTCCGCCAATATGACGCTGCGTCAGCGCACCACCGAGGCGGTGATGAGCCTGCTGAGCGGTCAGAAAGAAAAAGCTGAACTGGATGCTGACACGGCGTCACTGGTGGCCGATCAGGATCATCATCCGCTGTTTAATCCGCAGGAACGCTTGATGATTGAGCGGGTGCTGAACCTGAATCAGCGCAGCGTCAGCAGTATTATGACCTCCCGCCATGATATCGAGCGCATCAACCTCAGTGCGCCGGAGGAAGAGATCCGCAGCCTGGTGGAAAAAAATCAGCATACCCGCCTGGTGGTGACCGGCGGGAAAGATAATGAAGACCTGCTGGGAGTGGTGCATGTTATCGACCTGCTCCAGCAGTCCCTGCGCCAGGAGCCGCTGGATCTGCAGGCGCTGGTGCGCCAACCGCTGGTCTTTCCTGAGGGGCTGCCACTCCTCTCCGCGCTCGAGCAGTTCCGTCAGGCCCGCACCCACTTTGCCTTTGTGGTGGATGAGTTTGGCTCCGTCGAGGGGATTGTGACCCTGAGCGACGTGATGGAGACCATCGCCGGCAACCTGCCCAACGAGGTGGAGGAGATCGACGCCCGGCACGATATTCAGCATCATCAGGACGGTTCATGGACGGTCAACGGCCATATGCCGCTGGAGGACCTGGTGCAGTACGTTCCACTGCCGCTGGATGATAAGCGTGAGTACCACACCGTTGCCGGTCTGCTGATGGAGTATCTGCAGCATGTGCCGCAGGTGGGAGAAACCATTGAGATTGATGGTTATACCCTGCGCACGCTGCAGGTCGACAGCCATCGGGTGCAAAAGGTGCAGATCGTCCCGCCGGTAAAGCAGGATGAGCTGGATTATGAGGTGTAATCCTAAGGGATAAATAACGGCCCGGGGTATCCCGCGCCGTAAAATTGATAGCCAGGTACCCTGTTTATTGCCTGATGGCGCTTCGCTTATCAGGCCTACGGGATGGCGACGCAAACCGGGGGATTACCCCCGCCGCACAACCCAGGCGGGGTCAGGCGTAGCCGCCGCCCGGCCTCCACGTGACATCACACCTGGACGACATGCTCACATCACAGAGAATTGATGCTCTACCGCCGCCATACTGCCTGATGGCGCTTCGCTTATCAGGCCTACGGAATGGCGACACAAACCGGGGGACTCCCCCACCGCACAATCCTGGCCGGATCAGGCGTAGCCGCCGCCCGACATTAACGTGACATCACACTTTGACGACATGCTCACATCACAGGGAATTGATGCTCTACAGCCGCCACACTGCCTGATGGCGCTTCGCTTATCAGGCCTACGGGAGGGCGACACAAACCGGGGAATTCCCCCTATCGCACAACCCTGGCCGAGTCAGGCGTAGCCGCCGCCCGGCACCAATATGACATCACCCTTTGACGGCAATGACACAGCCCGGAAGTCCCGGGCTGATGCTCTGGACGATTACAGCTTATCGAGCAGCTTTTTGGCGTCTTTGCTCTCTTTGCTGCCTTTATTACGTTCGACCCAGTCGTTGAGGCGCTGCTTCGCTTCATCCTGCAGCTGTTTGCGCAGGATCTGGTCGACCTGCAGGCTGTAGCTCAGCGACTGCCAGTCGCCATAGATGCGCAGCGGGATGGCGGTCTGTTTCAGGCGGTCGATAAGTTTGCCCTCGCCTTTCCAGCCGCCGAGCACGCGCACGTTAAAGCGCATATCGCAGTTCTCTTTCTGCAGATCGAGCTGACCTTCGCCGGTCATCGCCATCACATCGGACTGCCCCTGCAGGCGGTTCAGCGTCACCAGCCCGTTATCCAGCGTCAGCTGGCTGCTCACGGCATCCAGGCGGGTGGCATTGTCATAGTTTTCCTGCGCCCGCACGTTGGTGCTGCGCTCAACGGCCTGTTGCACCAGCTGCTGGAAGTTAAGTCCTTCGGTTCGGGTATCGGTCATCTGGAGCTGCGCCTGGCCCTGCCAGTGACGGCGGAAATCATCCGCGTCAATGCGCGTTCCGGAAAACTCGCCGGTCAGCGACAGCTCGCCGGTCAGGCTTAATGAATAGTTGAAGGCTTTGATCAGCGAACCAATCTCCACGTTCTGCAGCGCCGGCTGGAACGTCGCCTGCGGCGTGTCGCCGCGGGCATCAAGGGTCCCGGGGAGGGAGAGCTGGCCGCCGTCGAGGTTGCCCTGCATTTTGCTGACCGTCAGCAGCCCCTGCTGATTGCTGATTTCGCTCTGCACCTGGGTGAAGTTCAGGCCGCGCCACTGCAGCTGGTCAGCGCTCAGGGCCATCCGGCCGTTAAAGCCGCGCAGGCTCTGGTAATCTTCGCGCTCATCGCTGTCGGCGATCACCGGACGCAGCGGTCGCGTCTGGCTCTGGCCCTGCTGGCTGGCGCTGCTGTCGGTCGCCGGCGAAGAGGATGCCAGCAGACTGTCAAGATTCAGGGTGGTGGCGTGCAGATCCAATGACCAGTCCGGGCGGTCTCCCAGCACCACGCTGCCGTTGCCGGTGAGGGTGCTGCCGCTGGCCATCAGGTTCAGATTATCAAAGCGCAGGGTCTTGCTATCTTCCTGCCAGCTGGCCTGCAGGCTCCCCTGACCATTGATGCCGTCGGGGGGCAGCTCGGCGCCGCGCAGCTGCCAGCTGAGCTGGCTAAAGTCGGCTTTTAACGAGTGCGGATAGTCGCCACCCTGCACGGTGGCGGAGAAGCTCAGCGCCAGGTCGCGCTGATCGCGATTGACGCGGCCGGAGAAATCAACGGTGGCCCGGTGGTTCTCATCCTGCTCCATCTGCAGGCGGATGTCGCGCACGGTCACCTGCTCGCCGTTCTCATGCTGGAAGAAGAGCACGCTGTCGGCCACCTGCAGCTGGCGCACGTCGTAGGACCATCCGCGGTCCTCCGGAGCCAGCGGCAGGGTGTTGTCATGCGGCACCACCGGCGCGGCGCTGTCGCGAACCGCCTCGGTTTTCGGGGTCAGCTGGATCACCGCCCCCTTGAGCATCACCTGCTTCACCTGCAGCTGGTGCGAAAGCAGCGGCAACAGCGCCACGTCGAGGCGCATGTTGTCGGCGCGGATCACCGGCTCTTCGGCGCCTCGGGCGGTCAGCGTCATGCGTCCGCTGAGAATGCTGAGCTGCGGCCAGACGTGCCAGCGCAACGGGCCATCGAGTTCAAGCTGATAACCGCTGCGCTCTGCCACCTGATGCACCATATAGGCGCGAAAATCGTTGGGATTGACCAGCAATACCAACGAGGTAAGCCCGGCGACAATGACCGCCAGCAGGATCATCAGCGTTGTCAGTATTCGTCTCATGGCACCCTCAGCAACACCCCGTTGACGTTATCAATCCTTGTCGATTCGGCTCGCCACCGCGCCCTGTTGGTCGCGATATTTGGCGTCTTCACGGCGATTATATGGCCGCGCCGCCGGGCCCGATAAGGGTTCAAAGCTCAGCGCGCCGATGGGCATCCCCGGGCGCAGCGCCAGCGGCAGTTTGCCGGAGTTGTAGAACTCAAGCACGATGCAGCCGGACCAGCCCGGGTCGATGCGGTGCGCGGTAACGTGCACCATCAGCCCCAGCCGCGCCAGTGAGGAGCGTCCGTCCAGCCAGCCCACCAGATCGGCAGGCAGGGTGACTGACTCATAGGTCACCGCCAGCGCCAGTTCGCCCGGATGCAGGAAAAAGGCCTCCCCTTCCGGCAGAACGATCTCTTCGCTCATCACGCGGTCCAGCGCGGCGCTGACCTCGGCCTTCGGGCCGCTTAAATCGATAAACGGCGCCGTGTGGCCGCGGAAGGTGCGGAATTTATTACCCAGCCGTACATCAACCGTCGCGCCATTAATACGCTCAACGGGCGGGCGCGGATTGATGGCCAGTCGCCCTTCATCCAACCAGGCTTCGATATCTCGGTCACACAGACGCATGGGCTTTCTCCTTATAAGGCTGCTTCCCGCACGCTTCGCGGCGGAGAGGGCAACAGGGCTACTCTTTGCACGTTACACAATTCGGCCAGGTTATTCAAAGAACTGACTGATTTTGGCCTTCAGAATATCAATCGCGATGCGGTTTTTGCCGCCGCGCGGCACGATGATGTCGGCATACTGCTTCGACGGCTCAATAAACTGCAGGAACATCGGGCGCACGGTTTTCTGATACTGGACCATCACCGAGTCCATGGAGCGGCCGCGCTCGTTAACGTCGCGCTTAATGCGGCGCATCAGGCAAATATCGAGCGGGGTGTCGACGAAAATAGAGAAGTTGAGCTCGTTACGCAGACGCGCGTCGGTCAGCAGCAGGATCCCTTCAAGAATAATCACCTTCTTCGGCTCGACGTGAATGGTGTTCGGCGTGCGGGTATGCTCGACGTAGCTGTAGACCGGCAGTTCAATCGGCTGGCCGCTTTTCAGCATCTGCAGGTGCTGGAACAACAGACTGTGGTCCATTGAGCTCGGGTGGTCATAGTTGGTTTTGACGCGCTCTTCCATCGACAGATGACTTTGATCTTTGTAATAGCTGTCTTCCGGAATGACGCCAATATGTTCGTCGCCAACTTGTTCACGCAATTCGCGATAGAGAGTACTGGCAATAAGACTTTTGCCAGAAGCCGATGCGCCGGCGATACCTACAATGACGCACTGATGGGACATATCAGTCATAAATTTTTGCGACCTGATTAACCTGGATAGAGATGGAGGGTGGCGGCGGACCGCCAAACGCGGCAATTATAGGGATTTCAGCGTCCCGATACCAGTGGTATGCGCCCCGGACGGCTATTCCGCCGCCGGCGCCCAGTCATCGGTATACCAGATATGCAACAGCGCATAAGATCGCATCGGCTGCCAGCGGCGGGCATAGCGGGCGATGGCGGCTGGCGTCATTCCCGGAAAGCGCTGTTTAATCAGGTAGTCGTCCGGCAAAAAGATATCCTTCGCCTGCCAGCCGCGCAGGGCAAAGTAGTTTGCCGTCCAGCGGCCAATCCCGGGCAGAGTCTGCAGCTGACGCAGCCCGGCGTCGATATCCGCCGGTGCCGTCAGGGGCAGCTCGCCGCTGAGCGCCGCCCGGGAGAGGTGGATCAGCGCCTCCGCGCGGCGAAGCGGCATCCCCAGCGCCTTCAGCCCCTGCGGATCGGCCCGGGAGAGCGCCTCCGGCGTCGGGAATAAGACATAGCCGGGGGCGTCCGCCAGCGGTTCGCCCCAGCCGGCCACCACTTTGCCGGTGAGCCGGGCGGCCATCGCCACGCTCACCAGCTGGCCGAGCACCGCGCGCACCGCCTGTTCGAAAGCGTCCAGCGCCCCGGGCAGGCGCAGCCCCGGTCGCGCCTGCGCCAGGTCGCCCAGCGTGCGAGCGACCTGCTGCGGGTCGCAGGCCAGATCGAACAGCTGGCCAATTCGCGCATAGCAGATCTCAGCCACCGGCTGCAGCCCCGGGGAGAGCGTCACCCGCAGGCCCTGCGCCTCCTCGTCCGGCGCCAGATGAATCAGCCCGCCGTGGCCTGCTACGCGAAAGCTGCGGCTGTAGCCGCCGTCATGAAAACGCTCGACGCCAGCGACCGCACGCGCCTGCAGAAAACCAACCATCCACGCCCAGTCGTAAGGCGGGGTCCAGGGTAACAACACCATAAGCTCTCCTTTATATAGCGTTTCAATGATAGTCGCCCTTCACCGTCAGCGCCTTGCTTTTAAATTCCGGTTGTCGGCATGACGGCGATCCGCTAAAGTCGCCCCCCTTCTTCACCGGCATGGGGATTTTGCAGACGATGTTTATTGGTTTTGACTACGGCACCGCCAACTGTTCGGTGGCCGTGATGCGGGAAAACAAGCCCCAGCTGTTGACGCTGGAAAACGGCAGCGCCCTATTGCCCTCGATGCTCTGCGCGCCGACGCGCGAAGCGGTCAGTGAGTGGCTCTATCGCCATCACGATGTGCCTACCCACAGCGACGAAAACCAGGCGCTGCTGCGCCGGGCGATTGCCGCCAACCGCGACGAAGACATCGAGGTGCTGCGCAACAGCGTGCAGTTCGGCCTCGCCTCACTGCATCAATATGTTGAAGATCCGCAAGAGGTCTACTTCGTTAAATCGCCAAAGTCCTTCCTCGGCGCCAGCGGCCTCAAGCCGCAGCAGGTGGCCCTGTTTGAAGACCTGGTCTGCGCCATGATGCTGCACATCAAACTGCAGGCGGAAAGCCAGCTGCCCGAGCAGATTGACCAGGCGGTGATTGGCCGACCGATTAACTTCCAGGGCCTCGGCGGCGACGACGCCAACGCCCAGGCGCAGGGGATCCTTGAGCGGGCAGCCCTCCGCGCCGGTTTCCGCGACGTGGTCTTCCAGTTTGAACCGGTGGCCGCCGGCCTGGATTTCGAAGCTACCCTCAATGAAGAGAAGAGGGTGCTGGTCGTCGATATCGGCGGCGGCACCACCGACTGTTCTCTGCTGCTGATGGGTCCGCAGTGGCGGGAGCGCGCCGACCGCCAGCAGAGCCTGCTCGGCCACAGCGGCTGCCGCGTCGGCGGTAACGACCTCGACATTGCCCTGGCCTTTAAATGCCTGATGCCCCTTCTCGGCATGGGCGGCGAAACGGAGAAAGGCACCGCGCTGCCGATCCTCCCGTGGTGGAATGCGGTGGCGATCAACGACGTCCCGGCGCAGAGCGATTTCTACAGTACCGCCAATGGCCGACTGCTGAACGATCTGCTGCGCAGCGCCCGGGATGCCGATAAGGTGGCCCTGCTGCTGAAGGTCTGGCGTCAGCGTCTGAGCTATCGCCTGGTGCGCAGCGCCGAAGAGAGCAAAATCGCCCTCTCCAGCGCCGCCCGCGTTGAGACCGCGCTGCCGTTTATTCAGGACGAGCTGGCTACCGATATCGCTCAGCAGGGTCTGGAAGCGGCGCTGGATCAGCCTCTGGCCCGCATTATGGAGCAGGTGCAGCTCGCCCTCGACAGCAGCCAGACCACCCCGGATGTGATCTATCTTACCGGCGGTAGCGCCCGCTCGCCGCTGATCAAAAAGGCGCTGGCGGCCCGGCTGCCCGGTATTCCGCTGGCCGGTGGCGATGATTTTGGCTCGGTAACCGCCGGGCTGGCCCGCTGGGCGCAGGTGGTTTTCCGCTAGTCCCCCCCGGCGCTGCCGCGCAGCAGGTCTGTCCTGATCGTGGCGCTGCAGATTACGCTGGAATATTCCTGGTCTCCCACGCAAAATGGCCTGTTCTTCCGGACAGGCCTGTCCACTTTCCTCCGCTTCCGGGGGCGTATTATCCATACCGTAGCCAGTCGTCTGCGGTCAGTAATCTTTGCATGCCGCAAGGGGGCGTGATTGAAAAGGGTGTCTGCGATCTTCGCGGCGGTCCGGCGTTGCCGGCCGCAGTTCCTGGCAGGCTGGCTGGTCAGCTGCGGATTGCTCTTGCTGCTGATCGCTCCGCAGGCGCAGTCGGCGCCCCGACAACTGGGGACGGATATCCCCGTCGAATGGTACGCGGACGACAGCGGCCAGATGACCATCGATCGCTTTGCCGACCTGCCCGCGGACCGGCTCGCCACCACCCGGCAGATCCCCTCTTTTGGCTATTCGCGCAAAACCCTGTGGCTGCGCAGCGAACTGCCTGGCAGCTGGTTTGCCGACGAGTCGCGCTGGCTGCAGATTGGCCCCTCTTTTGTCGATCACCTGACCCTCTATTACCGGCCGTTGGGTAGCGATGCCCCGTGGACAGCGCGTACCTTTGGCGACCGCGACCCGGCCCGCGAGAGCGATCTTCACTATCGGGAAAGCGTGCTGATCCTCCCTCCGCCGCCGACCGCCGCCGGCTATGAGATAGTCTTTCGCCTGCAGAGCACCAGCACTCTGATCCTGCTGGCCTCGCTCTCTTCGCCGCAGGCCTACGTGCAACGGGCCGCCGCCGACACCGCCTTCTGGAGCTTCTATTTTGGTCTCGCGGCGGTCGCCAGCGGCGTGGCGCTGTGGCTGGCCCTGGCCCTGCGCCGGCGTCTGCTATGGGGCATCTGCTTCTTCTCGCTCAATTATCCGCTGGTGGCTGCCCTGCACGGCTTCCCGGAGTGGTTCTTCGGCCACGCCGCGCTGCCCTTCCAGGATTTTATGATCAGCAGCCTCTCGCTGTTCAGCTATGCCACCGCCCTCTGGCTACACAGTGAGATATTCGATTTAAAGAAAAATATGCCGCGGCTTTACCGGATGCTGATCGCCGCCGTGGTGCTCAACCTGCTGCTGCAGGTCAGTATTCCGCTGGGTTTTTACGGCCTCGCGATGCAGATTGAAGGAGTGATCTTTATCATTATCACTCCGGTGCTGCTGTTCACCTCCTGGTGGCTGTGGCGCAAAAAAGCTATCGACCGCAACACTCTCCTGCTGGGGCTCCTGCCGCCGTTCTATGTCGCCGCCGCGGTGCTGGTGCAGCTGTCGATCCACGGTATTATCCCGTTTCATATGGCGATCTATTCCCTCTGGCAGTATGCGCTGATCGTCCACATCATTACGGTGCTGATCATTGCCATCCTGCGGGTGCGGGCTGAAAACCGCCAGCTGGAGCAGAAGCAGCGCCTGGCGCGCGAGCTGCAGATTGAGCGCGAGGCCAGCTTCCACCAGCGGCAGTTTATGGGCATGGTGGCGCACGAATTCCGCACCCCGCTGGCGGTGATCCAGGCGGCGCTGGAGAATCTCCGCCTCTCGGCGGCCTCCGCCAGCCAGGAGGCGCGCTTCGATCGCATCGGCCGCGCCGCCACCCGTCTGGTACAGCTCACCGATAACTGCCTCGCCGACGCGCGCCTCGCCTCCCACGATCTACACGTTGACCGCCAGCAGACCGCCCTGCTGGCGGTGATCAACATGGCCGCCTCGGTGGTAGCCATCTCCCATGATCACTACCTGAACATCCGCCATCACGGCGCGGTGGAAAGCCCCCAGCTGCAGGCCGATGCCGGTCTGCTGTGCATCGCCATCGCTAACCTGCTGGATAACGCGGTCAAGTATTCGCCGCCGGGCGAAATCACCATCGATATTCACGCTGATGCCGGGCAAACAGAGCTGCGCATTCGCGACTACGGCCCTGGGCTCCCCGCCGGACAGGCGGAACTGATCTTTGAGCGCTATCGCCGCGGGGAACATACGTCGCCGGTGCCGGGCGGCACCGGTCTCGGACTGTATGTCGCGCGTCAGATCGTGCAGGCTCATGATGGCAAACTGTGGCTGGCCGAGCATGGCCCGGACGGCTGCACCTTTATTCTCACCCTCCCCACGGTTGCTTAAGAGGAGAACGACGCATGGCTTTACGGCTGGCGATAATTGAAGATAACCCCGATCTGCTGGATGAACTGCTGGCCTGGTTGGGCTATCGCGGCTTCGAGGTATGGGGGACGCGGAGCGCTGAGGCCTTCTGGCGGCAACTGCACAGCCATCCGGTGGACATCGTGCTGATTGATATCGGTCTGCCCGGCGAGGATGGCTTCAGCGTGCTGAGCTACCTGCACGAGCTGGGGCACTACGGTCTGGTGGTGGTCAGCGCCCGCGGCCAACAGCAGGATAAACTGCAGGCGCTGAGCCTCGGGGCCGATGCCTATCTGATCAAGCCGGTTAACTTCGCCCATCTCGCGGAGACCCTGACCGCCCTCGGCGCCCGCCTGCAGCAGGATCGGCCGGCCCCCCAGCAGCCAGAGATGGCCAGCGCCGCCCCCGCTCCCGCCACCGGACTGTGGCGTCTGCATGAGGATAAACTGATCTCCCCAGACGCGCGGACGCTGGAATTAACCCAGCAGGAATATCGCCTGGTGGAACTCTTAATGCGCAATCGCAACGAAGTGTGTAGCAAACTGGAGCTTCATGCTTGCCTGTTTGCCCATGAAAGCGAGCCTGACCTGCACCGTATCGACGTGGTGGTTAGCCGCCTGCGCCACAAGGCTCGCCAGCAGGGGATCCATCTGCCCGTACGCGCAATCTTTGGTAAGGGGCTGGCCTTTATCTCCTGAACGACGGGGCATGTCGGCGGCCGCGCGGGATATGAATGACTCGCAAGTGTTAATTTTTCTCATTTTCTGAGAGAAATGAGAGGAATGAGACTGACGATGACCTTAAGAACTTTCTTATAGTGCTACTACATCAGGATGATGTCGTATGATTTTCATCGGACAGAAAAGCATATAACAAAACGTATTAGCCGTTCGCGGCAAATTCTGACACCATGCAACACAAACAAGGTATAAACAATGGCCATGCAAACGTGGTTAGTTTTATTGCTATGCATTTTTTTCTTCAGCATCTCTGTATACAGTTTTATTTCCTATCTGAAAGACAGGAGACGGCAGAAATTTACATTTAACGATAAGCGTTCAATGCGTCGTAAATAATTCACTTTAGAATAATAAAAACATATTGTAGATACTTTAATACAGTCAACACACCGCATACGCCCGGAGGATGTGTCACAGCATGGCGTTATGTTTTTGCGTAAGGAAATAACGCCATGAGAAACATTAATGTCACCATCAACACCCGCAATACCTTTGTCCGTGAATCGCTGATGGCTATGGTCAATGACCTCACGCAGGGCGAAATACGGGCGCGTTTTTCCTGGCGTAATAATGACCTGTCAGGGGAAGACATCATCATTTGCGAAGTGATTCCCGGCGAAATCTACCTGTGCAATACGCTGATTAAAAACAGGAAAAAAGGCAGTTCGCTGATTATCCTCCACAGCTACGACCAGTTGCCGGAAGATGATTTCATGATTAACTGCCTGAAAGGGGTTATTTTTGTTTCGCTAAAAACCGCCAGTATTCCGCAACTGCTGACGATCATTAAAAGCGAGCTCCAGCATTGTATGAGCCCGTCAGCCACCGACGCCGCGGGTCGGGAACTCAGCTGCGCCAGCTGCCCGCACCGCGTGCTGTCGCGCTCGCAGACCGCCGTGGTGCACGGTATTCTCGAAGGGATGGATATGAGTAAAATCGCCGCCCTGCAGCGCGTCAGTCCCCGTACCGCCGCCTATCATAAAAATAAGATTATGGAAAAATACAGTCTGAATAATAACCATGACTTTTTCCAGTTTATGAATCTGTTACGAGAGCGCTGGTAGCTAAATAGCGAGCAGAAGAGAATAAGATATTCGCCTGGCGATATTGTCGTAAATCCGAAAATAGCCACAGGATGCTAAAAAAGCGCCAGCGCTGCCAGACATAACGTTAAACTCTGACGCTTCCTCGGTATAAAGACGTTACCGCGCGCCTTTATATAAGAAAAAAGACTATTTACGAGGAAAACTGATACTTCGTCACATTGCCCCTGACGTGCCTGTCAGGGGTCTTTTTTTCGGTGTGGAATGGCGCCCTCTGCGCGAGGGCGCGGCAGGATCAGGCTTCCACTTTCTCCACTTGCCAGTCCGGCTGCGCTTCCTCGTCGGTCAGCAGACCTTCGTTTTTCGACAGCATGGCGGTGGCGATGCCGTTACCCAGTACGTTGATGGCGGAGCGCCCCATATCGAGGAAATGGTCGATGCCCATCAGCAGCAGGATCCCAGCAACCGGGATATGGAAGCTGGGGATAGTGGCCGCCAGCACCACCAGCGCCGAGCGCGGTACCCCGGCGATGCCTTTCGAGGCCAGCATCAGGGTCAACATCATGACCGTAATCTCGCTGAAGCTCAGCGGGACGTTATAGGCCTGGGCGATAAACATCGCGGCGAAGGAGCAGTAGACCATCGAGCCGACGAGGTTAAACGAGTAGCCAATCGGCAGAACGAACGAGACGATATTGCGCGAACAACCAAACTTCACCAGCCGTTCGAGGGTCTTCGGATAGGCAGCTTCCGAGCTGCTGGTGGTAAAGGCTACCAGCACCGGATCTTTCAGCATGTTCAGCAGACGGAAGACCTCTTTCTTCAGCACCATATAGCCGACGGCAATCAGCACCGCGCTGGTCAACAGCACCGCCAGGTAATAACCGCCGATGAACGAAGCGTAGTTGAGTAAAATCCCCAACCCCTGCGAGGCAATCACCGACGAGATGGCGGCGAAGATGGCCAGCGGCGCAACGTACATCACATAGCCGGTCACCTTCAGCATAATGTGCGACACCACGTTAAGGGCCGCCACCAGCGGAGCATTAAACTTCTCGCCCAGCGACGCGCCGGCGATGCCAAAGAACATCGAGAACACCACGATCTGCAGGATCTCGTTGTTGGCCATCGCCTCGGTGATGCTGGTAGGGATGGTATGCGACAGGAACCCTTTCAGGGTCATGCCGCTGACCGCCAGGCCGGTATCCACCGCCTCTTTCGGTACCGTCAGGTTCAGCCCGGCGCCCGGGTGCTGGAAGGTGACGATCACCAGCCCGACGAGAATGGATAATACCGATGAAGTGATAAACCACACCATCGCCTTACCGCCCACCCGGCCGATGGTCGCCGTCTCGCCGAGGCGCATGATCCCGACCGTCAGGGTGCTGAACACCAAGGGCGCGATAACCATTTTGATTAAGCGCAGAAACAGATCGGTCAGCAGCGTGATGTTGTCTGCCCAGGCGGAGATAGTAGTCGGCGTCGCGTAGGCATGGATAGCCGCGCCGGAGAGGATCCCCATCAGCATAAAAACGACGATGAAGAGCGTGAGTTTGTTTGCGTTTGCCACAGCAATGACCCCTGATTATTTAACACGTTGATTTTTAAGTGCATATTTTATTATTATGAGAATGCACTGATTTATTCACCGCATAAATCTAATTAAAGCCCCCGCGGATACAACTATTTTTTGCTTTTTTAAACTAAAAGTTGATATCACACCGGAAATCAGCGGCGAGAACGCCCGGCGTCGCGGCCGTTATCCAGACATTTCTCAACCTTCTTTTCATAATTCCTCCATTTTTACGGCCCCTTCCCTCACTAAACTAGTATCATTCAGCGAAACGCTTCAGGATGAGACCGTAAACTAATGAAAGGCAGTAACATACGTCGTTGGGGCGCCGCGCTGGCGGTAGTGATTATCGCCGGGGCCGCCTACTGGTTCTGGCACGATCGTGGAACGAGCGGCAGCGGGACGCCCGCCGCCGGGCAGGGTCCGCAGGGGCCGGGTGGCGCGCGCCATGGCCGCTTTGGCGGCGCGCTGGCGCCGGTGCAGGCCGCCACCGCGACCGAACAAGCGGTCCCGCGCTATCTCACCGGGCTGGGTACCGTGACGGCAGCCAATACCGTCACCGTGCGCAGCCGGGTCGACGGCCAGCTGCTTAGCCTTCACTTCCAGGAGGGTCAGCAGGTCAAAGCCGGCGATCTGCTGGCGCAGATCGATCCCAGCCAGTTTAAAGTCGCCCTCGCCCAGGCGCAGGGTCAGCTGGCGAAAGATAACGCCACTCTGGCGAATGCCCGCCGCGATCTCGCCCGTTACCAGCAGCTGGTGAAAACCAATCTCGTCTCCCGCCAGGAGCTCGACACCCAGCAGTCGCTGGTGGTGGAATCCGCTGGCACCGTAAAAGCCGATGAAGCAGCCGTCGCCAGCGCCCAGCTGCAGCTCGACTGGACGCGCATTACCGCGCCGATCGACGGCCGCGTCGGCTTAAAGCAGGTCGATATCGGCAACCAAATTTCCAGCGGGGATACCACCGGGATTGTGGTTCTCACCCAGACGCATCCGATCGACGTGGTCTTTACCCTGCCGGAAAACAGCATCGCCACGGTGGTGCAGGCGCAGAAAGCGGGTAAAGCGCTCAGCGTCGAAGCCTGGGACCGTACCAATAAGCAGAAAATCAGCGTCGGGGAGCTGCTGAGCCTCGACAACCAGATCGATGCGACCACCGGGACCATCAAGCTGAAGGCGCGCTTCAGCAATCTGGACGACGCCCTGTTTCCCAACCAGTTCGTTAACGCCCGCCTGCTGGTGGACACCCAGCAGAACGCGGTAGTCATTCCTGCCGCCGCCCTGCAGATGGGCAACGAAGGGCATTTTGTATGGGTGCTGAACGATGAGAATAAGGTCAGCAAACACAGCGTCACCCCGGGGATCCAGGACAGCCAGAAAGTAGTCATCAGCGCCGGGCTTTCCGCCGGGGATCGCGTGGTCACCGACGGGATTGACCGCCTGACCGAAGGGGCGAAAGTGGAAGTTGTCACCGCCAGCGGCAGCGAGCAGGCGCAGCCCGCCCCGCGCCAGAGCGGTAAACACGGAGCGCGTTCCTGATGCAGGTGTTACCCCCAGGCCGCACCGGCGGCCCGTCCCGGCTGTTTATTATGCGTCCGGTGGCCACCACTCTGCTGATGGTGGCGATCCTGTTAGCCGGGATCATCGGCTACCGCTTTCTGCCGGTCTCCGCGTTACCGGAGGTGGATTACCCGACCATTCAGGTAGTCACCCTCTATCCGGGCGCCAGCCCGGACGTGGTGACCTCCGCCATCACCGCCCCGCTGGAGCGCCAGTTCGGCCAGATGTCCGGGCTTAAGCAGATGTCATCGCAAAGTTCCGGCGGCGCCTCGGTCGTCACGCTCCAGTTCCAGCTGACCCTGCCGCTGGACGTTGCCGAGCAGGAAGTGCAGGCGGCCATTAACGCCGCCACCAACCTGCTGCCGAACGATCTGCCCAACCCGCCGGTCTACAGCAAGGTGAACCCGGCGGATCCGCCGATCATGACCCTCGCCGTTACCTCCTCCGCGATCCCGATGACCCAGGTAGAGGATATGGTGGAGACGCGGGTGGCGCAGAAGATCTCTCAGGTTTCCGGCGTCGGTCTGGTGACCCTCGCCGGCGGCCAGCGCCCGGCGGTGCGGGTGAAGCTTAACGCCCAGGCCATCGCCGCCCTCGGCCTGACCAGCGAAACCGTGCGCACCGCCATCACCAGCGCCAACGTTAACTCGGCGAAAGGCAGCCTCGACGGCCCGGCCCGCGCGGTAACGCTTTCCGCTAACGATCAGATGCAGTCCGCTGAGGATTACCGCCGCCTGATTATCGCTTATCAGAACGGGGCACCGATCCGGCTCGGCGATGTCGCCAGCGTCGAACAAGGGGCCGAAAACAGCTGGCTCGGGGCGTGGGCCAACCAGCAGCGGGCGATCGTGATGAACGTCCAGCGCCAGCCGGGGGCCAACATCATCGACACCGCCGACAGCATTCGCCAGATGCTGCCGCAGCTCACCGAGAGCCTGCCGAAATCGGTGAAGGTGCAGGTTCTCTCCGACCGGACCACCAACATTCGCGCCTCGGTGCGCGACACCCAGTTTGAGCTGATGCTGGCCATCGCCCTGGTGGTGATGATCATCTACCTGTTCCTGCGCAACGTGCCAGCGACCATTATTCCCGGCGTCGCGGTGCCGCTGTCGCTGGTGGGCACCTTCGCGGTGATGGTATTCCTCGACTTCTCGATCAACAACCTGACGCTGATGGCCCTGACCATCGCCACCGGCTTTGTGGTGGATGACGCCATCGTGGTGATCGAGAACATCTCGCGCTATATCGAGAAAGGCGAGAAGCCGCTGGCCGCTGCGCTGAAAGGCGCGGGAGAAATCGGCTTCACCATCATCTCCCTCACCTTCTCGCTGATCGCGGTGCTGATCCCTCTGCTGTTTATGGGCGATATCGTTGGCCGCCTGTTCCGCGAATTCGCCGTTACCCTCGCCGTCGCCATCCTGATCTCGGCGGTGGTCTCCCTGACCCTGACGCCGATGATGTGCGCCCGCATGTTAAGCCACGAATCGCTGCGTAAGCAGAACCGCTTCTCGCGGGCCAGCGAGCGCTTCTTTGACCGGGTGATCGCCGTCTATGGCCGCTGGCTGAGCCGGGTGCTGAACCATCCTTGGCTGACGCTCGGCGTCGCCCTGAGCACCCTGGCGCTGTCGATCCTCCTGTGGGTCTTTATCCCGAAAGGCTTTTTCCCGATCCAGGATAACGGCATTATCCAGGGCACCCTCCAGGCGCCGCAGTCGGTCTCCTTCGCCAGCATGGCCCAGCGCCAGCAGCAGGTTTCCGACATTATTCTCAAGGATCCGGCGGTGGAGAGCCTGACCTCGTTCGTCGGCGTCGACGGCACCAACCCGGCGCTGAACAGCGCCCGCCTGCAGATCAACCTCAAGCCGCTGGATGAACGCGACGACCGCGTCCAGACGGTGATTAGCCGTCTGCAGCAGGCGGTGGCCGGCGTCCCGGGCGTGGCGCTCTATCTGCAGCCGACCCAGGATCTGACCATCGACACCACGGTGAGCCGCACCCAGTACCAGTTCACTCTGCAAGCGAACTCCCTCGAGGCGTTGAGCACCTGGGTGCCGCCGCTGCTCAGTCGCCTGCAGGCTCAGCCGCAGCTGGCCGACGTCAGCAGCGACTGGCAGGACAAAGGCCTGGCCGCCTATATCAAGGTGGATCGCGACAGCGCCAGCCGCCTCGGCATCTCGATGGCCGATGTCGATAACGCGCTGTACAACGCCTTCGGCCAGCGGCTGATCTCCACCATTTACACCCAGGCGAATCAGTATCGCGTGGTGCTTGAGCAGGATACCGAGGCGACCCCGGGCCTGGCGGCGCTGGATAATATCCGCCTGACCAGCAGCGACGGCGGCATCGTGCCGCTGACCGCCATCGCCACGGTGGAGCAGCGCTTTACCCCGCTGTCGGTGAACCACCTCGATCAGTTCCCGGTGACCACCATCTCGTTTAACGTGCCGGACAACTACTCGCTGGGCGAAGCGGTAGAGGCTATCCTCACCGCCGAACAGTCGCTGGATTTCCCGAGCGATATTCGCACTCAGTTCCAGGGCAGCTCGCTGGCCTTCCAGTCGGCGCTGGGCAGCACCGTCTGGCTGGTCGTGGCCGCAGTGGTGGCGATGTATATCGTCCTGGGGGTGCTGTATGAGAGCTTTATCCATCCGATCACCATTCTCTCCACTCTGCCCACCGCGGGGGTCGGGGCGCTGCTGGCGCTGTGGCTGGCGGGCAGCGAGCTGGACGTGATCGCCATCATCGGCATCATTCTGCTGATCGGCATCGTGAAGAAGAACGCCATCATGATGATCGACTTCGCGCTGGCCGCCGAGCGCGAGCAGGGCATGCCGCCGCGAGAGGCGATCTACCAGGCCTGTCTGCTCCGCTTCCGACCGATCCTGATGACCACCCTCGCCGCCCTGCTCGGCGCCCTGCCGCTGATGCTGAGCACCGGCGTCGGCGCGGAGCTGCGGCGTCCGCTGGGGATCGGCATGGTTGGCGGCCTGATGCTCAGCCAGGTGCTGACCCTGTTCACCACCCCGGTGATCTATCTGCTGTTCGACCGCCTGTCGCTGCACCTGAAGCGCCGCTTCCCGCGTCAGGAAGAGGAGGCGTAAGTGAAGTTTTTCGCCCTCTTCATTTACCGCCCGGTGGCGACGATCCTCATCTCGCTGGCCATCACCCTGTGCGGCATTCTCGGCTTCCGGCTGCTGCCGGTGGCCCCGCTGCCGCAGGTCGATTTCCCGGTGATTATGGTCAGCGCCTCGCTGCCGGGGGCCTCGCCGGAGACCATGGCCTCGTCGGTGGCCACCCCGCTGGAGCGCTCCCTGGGGCGGATTGCCGGGGTCAATGAGATGACCTCCTCCAGTTCACTCGGCAGCACCCGCATCATTCTCGAGTTTAACTTCGACCGCGATATCAACGGCGCGGCGCGCGATGTCCAGGCAGCGATCAACGCCGCGCAAAGTCTGCTGCCGAGCGGGATGCCCAGCCGGCCGACCTACCGCAAAGCCAACCCGTCGGATGCGCCGATCATGATCCTGACGCTGACCTCCGACACCTACTCCCAGGGTGAGCTGTATGATTTCGCCTCCACCCAGCTGGCGCAGACCATCGCGCAGATTGACGGCGTCGGCGATGTCGACGTCGGCGGCAGCTCCCTGCCGGCGGTGCGCGTCGACCTCAACCCGCAGGCGCTGTTCAACCAGGGCGTGTCGCTGGACGCGGTGCGCACCGCCATCAGCGACGCCAACGTGCGCAAGCCGCAGGGGGCGCTGGAGGACAGCGCCCACCGCTGGCAGGTGCATACCAACGATGAGCTGAAGACCGCCGCCGACTATCAGCCGCTGATCGTCCACTACCAGAATGGCGCCGCTGTGCGGCTGGGGGATGTTGCCACCGTCTCAGATTCGGTGCAGGACGTGCGCAACGCCGGGATGACCAACGCCAAGCCGGCGATCCTGCTGATGATCCGCAAACTGCCGGAAGCCAATATCATTCAGACGGTGGACAGCATCCGCGCCCGCCTGCCGGAGCTACAGCAGACCATCCCGGCGGCCATCGACCTGCAGATCGCCCAGGATCGCTCGCCGACCATCCGCGCCTCGCTGGAGGAGGTGGAGCAGACGCTGGTGATTTCGGTGGCGCTGGTGATCCTGGTGGTGTTCCTGTTCCTGCGCTCCGGACGCGCCACGCTGATCCCCGCCGTCGCCGTTCCGGTTTCCTTAATCGGCACCTTCGCCGCGATGTACTTATGCGGTTTCAGCCTCAATAACCTGTCGCTGATGGCCCTGACTATCGCCACCGGCTTCGTGGTGGATGACGCCATCGTGGTGCTGGAGAATATCTCCCGCCATCTGGAGGCGGGGATGAAACCGCTGCAGGCGGCGCTGCAGGGAAGCCGCGAGGTCGGCTTTACCGTCCTGTCGATGAGCTTGTCGCTGGTGGCGGTGTTTCTGCCGCTGCTGCTGATGGGCGGCCTGCCGGGCCGCCTGCTGCGCGAGTTCGCCGTCACCCTGTCGGTGGCGATCGGCATCTCGCTGGCGGTCTCCCTCACCCTGACGCCGATGATGTGCGGCTGGCTGCTAAAAAGCGGCAAACCCCACCAGCCGACGCGCAACCGCGGCTTTGGCCGCCTGCTGGTGGCCGTACAGGGCGGCTATGGTAAATCGTTAAAATGGGTGCTGAAGCACAGCCGCCTGACCGGCCTGGTGGTGCTGGGCACCATTGCCCTCAACGTCTGGCTCTATATCTCGATCCCGAAAACCTTCTTCCCGGAGCAGGACACCGGCGTGCTGATGGGCGGCATTCAGGCCGACCAGAGCATCTCCTTCCAGGCGATGCGCGGCAAGCTGCAGGACTTTATGAAAATCATTCGCGAAGATCCGGCAGTGGATAACGTCACCGGATTTACCGGCGGCTCGCGGGTCAACAGCGGGATGATGTTTATCACCCTCAAGCCGCGCGACCAGCGCCACGAGACGGCGCAGCAGGTGATTGACCGGCTGCGCAAAAAGCTGGCCAACGAGCCCGGGGCTAACCTGTTCCTGATGGCGGTGCAGGATATCCGCGTCGGTGGCCGGCAGTCGAACGCCAGCTATCAGTACACCCTGCTGTCCGATGACCTGTCGGCGCTGCGCGAGTGGGAGCCGAAGATCCGCAAAGCGCTGGCGGCGCTGCCTGAGCTGGCGGACGTCAACTCGGATCAGCAGGACAATGGCGCCGAAATGGACCTGGTCTATGACCGGGATACCATGTCGCGCCTCGGCATCAGCGTTCAGGACGCCAACAACCTGCTGAACAACGCCTTCGGCCAGCGGCAGATCTCCACCATCTACCAGCCGCTTAACCAGTACAAGGTGGTGATGGAGGTGGATCCGGCCTACACCCAGGACGTCAGCGCCCTGGATAAGATGTTTGTCATCAACAGCGAGGGTAAGCCGATCCCGCTGGCCTACTTCGCCAAATGGCAGCCGGCCAACGCCCCGCTGTCGGTGAACCACCAGGGGCTGTCGGCGGCGTCCACAATCTCCTTTAACCTGCCCACCGGCCGCTCGCTGTCGGAAGCCAGCGAGGCGATTAACCGCGCGATGACCCAGCTCGGGGTGCCGTCCACCGTACGTGGCTCCTTTGCCGGTACCGCTCAGGTGTTCCAGCAGACCATGAACGCGCAGGTGATCCTGATCCTCGCGGCCATTGCCACGGTCTATATCGTGCTGGGGATGCTCTACGAGAGCTATGTACATCCGTTGACCATCCTTTCGACGCTACCCTCCGCCGGGGTGGGCGCGCTGCTGGCGCTGGAGATATTCGATGCCCCGTTCAGCCTAATCGCCCTTATCGGGATCATGTTATTAATTGGCATCGTGAAGAAAAACGCCATCATGATGGTTGATTTTGCCCTTGAGGCGCAGCGCACCGGCAACCTGACGCCGGAAGAGGCGATTTTCCAGGCCTGCCTGCTGCGTTTCCGGCCGATTATGATGACCACCCTCGCCGCGCTGTTCGGCGCCCTGCCGCTGGTGCTCTCCGGCGGCGACGGCTCCGAACTGCGCCAGCCGCTGGGGATCACTATCGTCGGCGGTCTGGTGATGAGCCAGCTGTTAACGCTCTACACCACGCCGGTGGTCTATCTTTTCTTTGACCGTTTGCGGCTGCGTTTTTCGCGTCATTCCACTCAACCGGTAAGCGAATAAGATGACAGACCTTCCGGCCAGCGTGCGCTGGCAGCTATGGATAGTGGCGTTCGGCTTCTTTATGCAGTCGCTGGACACCACCATCGTCAACACCGCCCTCCCCTCGATGGCCAAAAGCCTTGGGGAGAGTCCGCTGCATATGCATATGATCATCGTCTCCTATGTCCTGACGGTGGCGGTGATGCTGCCGGCCAGCGGCTGGCTGGCCGACCGGGTCGGGGTGCGCAATATTTTCTTTACCGCCATCGTGCTGTTTACCGCTGGATCGCTGTTTTGCGCCCAGGCCAGCACCCTTGACCAGCTGGTGATGGCGCGGGTGCTGCAGGGTATCGGCGGCGCGATGATGGTGCCGGTCGGTCGCCTGACGGTGATGAAGATCGTCCCGCGCGATCAGTACATGGCGGCGATGACCTTCGTTACCCTGCCGGGCCAGGTCGGCCCGCTGCTCGGCCCGGCGCTGGGCGGGGTACTGGTGGAGTACGCCTCCTGGCACTGGATCTTCCTCATTAACATCCCGGTGGGGATCGTCGGCGCCATCGCCACCCTCTGCCTGATGCCCAACTACACCATGCAGACCCGACGCTTCGATCTCGCCGGCTTTGTGCTGCTGGCGGCCGGGATGGCGACCCTGACCCTGGCGCTGGATGGCCAGAAAGGGCTCGGCATTTCCCCCGCCTGGCTGGCGGGACTGGTGGCCGTTGGCCTCGCCGCCCTGCTGCTCTACCTGTGGCACGCCCGCGGTAACGCCCGGGCGCTGTTCAGCCTTAACCTGTTTCGCAACCGCACCTTCTCCCTTGGCCTCGGCGGCAGCTTCGCCGGGCGCATCGGCAGCGGCATGCTGCCGTTTATGACCCCGGTGTTTCTGCAGATCGGCCTCGGTTTTAGCCCCTTCCACGCCGGGCTGATGATGATCCCGATGGTGCTCGGCAGCATGGGGATGAAGCGGATCGTGGTCCAGGTGGTCAACCGCTTCGGCTACCGTCGGGTGCTGGTCGCCAGCACTCTGGGGCTGGCGGCGGTCAGCCTGCTGTTTATGTTTAGCGCCCTGGCGGGCTGGTATTACGCGCTGCCGCTGATCCTGTTTCTGCAGGGAATGATCAACGCCAGCCGCTTCTCGTCGATGAATACCCTGACCCTGAAAGATCTCCCGGACGATCTGGCCAGCAGCGGCAACAGCCTGCTGTCGATGGTGATGCAGCTGTCGATGAGTATTGGCGTGACCATCGCCGGGCTGCTGCTGGGGCTGTACGGCCAGCAGCATCTGAGCCTCGACGCCGCCGGCACCCATCAGGTCTTTCTCTATACCTATCTGAGCATGGCGGCGATCATCGCCCTGCCGGCGCTCATCTTTTCCCGGGTACCGGATGACGTCGGCAGCAATACCGTCATCCGTCGACGCAACAGGAGTGGATCGTGAAATTTTGGCGCCCGGGCATTACCGGCAAGCTGTTCCTCGCTATTTTCGCCACCTGCATCGTGCTGCTGATCAGCATGCACTGGGCGGTGCGCATCAGTTTCGAACGCGGGTTTATCGATTACATCAAGCGCGGCAATGAGCAGCGGTTAACCATGCTTAGCGACGCGCTGAGCGAGCAGTATGCCCAGCACGGCAGCTGGGCGTTTCTGCGCAACAATGACCGCTTTATCTTCCAGCTGCTGCGCACCTTCGAACGGGATAATGACGACCGCTCGCCGCCGGGGCACGCCATGAAGCCGGGGGCGATGGACGCGCCGGGCGCCGGTCCCGATGGGCCGCCGCCGGATGGTCCCCCTGACGGCCCGCGCCCGAGGCCGGAAATGCCGCCCCACGGCTGGCGCACCATGTTCTGGGTGGTTGATCAGTCTGGCCGGGTGCTGGTGGGCCCCCGCGAGCGCGTACCGGAGGACGGCAGCCAGCGCAGCATTATGGTCAACGGCGTGGAGGTAGGCAGAGTGATCGCCTCGCCGGTGGAGCGGCTAACCCGCAATACCGACATTAACTTCGACCGGCAGCAGAAGCGCACCAGCTGGCTGATTGTCGCCCTCGCCACCCTGCTTGCCGCGCTGGCCACCTTCCCGCTGGCCCGCGGCCTGCTGGCGCCGGTGAAACGGCTGGTGGAAGGCACCCATAAGCTGGCGGCGGGCGACTTTTCCACCCGCGTGACGGTGACCGGCGGCGATGAGCTCGGCCGCCTGGCGCAGGATTTTAACCAGCTCGCCAGCACCCTGGAGCGCAACCAGCAGATGCGTCGCGATCTGATGGCCGATATCTCCCATGAACTGCGTACCCCGCTGGCGGTGCTGCGCGGCGAGCTGGAGGCGATTCAGGACGGGGTCCGGCGTTTTACCCCTGAATCCATTCCCTCTCTGCAGGCTGAAGTGGCCACCCTCACCAAGCTGGTGGACGATCTCCATCAGCTGTCGATGTCCGATGAGGGAGCGCTGGCCTACCAGAAAACCTCGCTGGATATCATCACCCTGCTGGAGGTAGCTGCAGGCGCTTTTCGCGAGCGCTTCGCCGGCCGGCAGCTGAGCATCCAGGTGTCGCTCCCGGAGCAGGCGATGATCTTCGGCGACCGCGACCGCCTGATGCAGCTCTTTAACAATCTGCTGGAAAACAGCCTGCGCTATACCGACAGCGGCGGCAGCCTGCACATCACCGCCCGCCGCAGCGGACGGATGCTGGTGATCGACTTCGCCGACAGCGCCCCCGGCGTCAGCGATGAGCAGCTGGCCCGCCTGTGCGAGCGCTTTTACCGGGCAGAAGGATCGCGCAACCGCGCCAGCGGCGGCTCCGGCCTTGGGCTGGCGATTTGCCTCAATATCGTAGCGGCCCACGGCGGCACCCTGCGTGCCGACCATTCGCCTTTTGGCGGGGTTAGCATTAAAGTTGAGTTACCTCTGGAACATGATTTACCGAGAGACGTATGACTGAATTGCCTGTAGATGAAAACACCCCGCGCATTCTTATCGTGGAAGATGAACCCAAGCTCGGCCAGCTGCTGATTGATTATCTGCAGGCCGCCGGCTATGCGCCTACGCTGATTAACCATGGCGACAGGGTCCTGCCCTACGTTCGGCAGACTCCGCCGCACCTGATCCTGCTGGATCTGATGCTGCCCGGTACCGACGGCCTGACGCTGTGCCGCGAAATTCGCCGCTTCTCCGACGTTCCGGTGGTGATGGTGACGGCGAAAATCGAAGAGATCGACCGCCTGCTGGGGCTGGAGATTGGCGCCGACGACTATATCTGCAAGCCTTACAGCCCGCGGGAAGTGGTCGCCCGGGTGAAAACCATTCTCCGCCGCTGCAAGCCGCAGCGCGACCTGCAGGCGCTGGACGCGCAGAGTCCGCTGATTGTCGACGAGGGCCGTTTTCAGGCCTCGTGGCGCGACAAGCTGCTGGACCTCACCCCCGCCGAGTTTCGGCTGCTGAAAACCCTCTCCCAGGAGCCGGGCAAAGTGTTCTCCCGCGAACAGCTACTCAACCATCTGTATGACGACTATCGGGTAGTCACCGACCGCACCATCGACAGCCACATCAAGAACCTGCGGCGCAAGCTGGAGGCGCTGGACGCCGAACAGTCGTTCATCCGCGCCGTGTACGGGGTTGGCTACCGCTGGGAAGCCGACGCCTGCCGGCTGGCGTAGTGAGCCTTTCCCGGCTCGCGCTGCGCTTAGCCGGGCTACAAGTCCACCGCCCTCTGCAATCCGTAGCCCGGGTAAGGCGTTTACGCCGCAACCCGGGAAACTCCATAGAGTCTATCCCACCAGGCGTTATGAGCGCTGTCAGTGTGAGCACTGCCCAGGTTCAAAATGGCAAACAAATTAGCCATACTGAAAGATACCCATCTGATATTTACTCCCCTTCGCCGCGGCGCTACAATGCCCGCCCTTAATGTGGGGACACTCCCCAACTCGCCGCACCAGGTGCGGCGAATCTGACCTGTCATCAGAACGAGAACACCATGTTTAAACCAGAACTCCTTTCCCCGGCGGGAACGCTGAAGAATATGCGTTACGCTTTCGCCTATGGCGCCGATGCCGTTTATGCCGGCCAGCCGCGCTACTCGCTGCGCGTGCGTAACAACGAATTCAATCACGAAAATCTGCAGCTCGGCATCAATGAAGCCCACGCGTTGGGTAAAAAATTCTATGTGGTGGTCAACATCGCCCCGCATAACGCCAAGCTGAAAACGTTTATTCGCGATCTGAAGCCGGTGGTGGAGATGGGTCCGGACGCGCTGATCATGTCCGATCCGGGTTTAATCATGCTGGTGCGGGAAAACTTTCCGGATATGCCGATCCATCTTTCGGTGCAGGCCAACGCCGTCAACTGGGCGACGGTCAAATTCTGGCAGCAGATGGGCCTCACCCGCGTGATCCTGTCGCGTGAACTGTCGCTGGATGAAATCGAAGAGATCCGCCGCCAGGTGCCGGAGATGGAAATTGAGATTTTCGTCCACGGCGCGCTGTGCATGGCCTACTCCGGCCGCTGCCTGCTCTCCGGGTATATCAACAAGCGCGACCCGAATCAGGGAACCTGCACCAACGCCTGCCGCTGGGAATACAACGTGGCGGAAGGTAAAGAGGACGACGTCGGCAACATCGTTCACAAATATGAGCCGATTCCGGTGCAGACCGTGGAGCCAACCCTCGGCATTGGCGCGCCGACCGATAAAGTCTTTATGATCGAGGAAGCCAAACGTCCGGGCGAGTACATGACCGCCTTCGAAGATGAGCACGGCACCTACATCATGAACTCGAAAGATCTGCGGGCTATCGCCCACGTTGAGCGTCTGACCCAGATGGGCGTTCACTCGCTGAAGATCGAAGGCCGCACCAAATCCTTCTACTACTGCGCGCGCACCGCCCAGGTTTACCGCAAGGCGATCGATGATGCCGCCGCCGGCAAACCGTTCGATACCAGCCTGCTGGAAACCCTTGAGGGGCTGGCCCATCGCGGGTACACCGAAGGCTTCCTGCGCCGCCATACCCATGACGATTACCAGAACTACGAATATGGCTACTCCCTCTCCGAACGCCAGCAGTTTGTCGGCGAATTCACCGGGGAGCGGAACGGCCCGCTGGCGGCAGTGGCGGTCAAAAATAAGTTCAGCGTTGGCGACAGCCTTGAACTGATGACTCCGCAGGGTAACGTCAACTTCACCCTCGAGCATATGGTAAATGGCAAAGGCGAAGCCATGCCGGTGGCCCCGGGCGACGGCTATACCGTATGGTTGCCTGTGCCGGACGACCTGCCCCTGCAGTATGCGCTGCTGATGCGCAACTTTACTGGTCAGACAACCAGAAACCCGCACGGTAACTAGTTAATTTGCGTTATTTTTTCACGATGTAAGGATATTAGAATCGGATCACATACCGTTTCGATCGAAACAGGTATCATCCATTTCGCTGAAAAACATAACCCATAAATGCTAGTTGTACCAGGAACCACCTCCTTAGCCTGCGTAATCTCCCTTACGCGGGCTTATTTTTTTGCCTCTCTTCCGGCCTTCACTTGCGTCATGCGGTACACTTTATGCAACATTGAGCAATAAAGGTTCCCTTGATGATGTCTACGTTTCCTGCCAGCTTACTGATCCTTAACGGCAAAGGTGCCAATGAACCGCAGCTACGCGAAGCGGTTAACCTGTTACGCGATGAAGGGATTGATATTCACGTCCGCGTGACCTGGGAAAAGGGCGATGCCGCGCGGTTTATCGATGAAGCCCTGCAGCTGAACGTTGAAACGGTGATCGCCGGCGGCGGCGACGGCACGATTAATGAAGTGGCGACCGCGCTGGTGGAGCGCGGCAGCAACATGGCGCTGGGGATTTTACCGCTGGGCACGGCCAACGACTTCGCCACCAGCGTCGGTATTCCACAGGATCTGGCCAGCGCCCTCAAGCTGGCGATCGTCGGTCGCGATGTGCCGATAGATATCGCCCGGGTTAATGATAAGACCGGCTTTATTAATATGGCGACCGGCGGGTTCGGCACCCGGATCACCACCGAAACGCCGGAAAAGCTTAAAGCCGCGCTTGGCGGTGTCTCTTATTTAATCCACGGCCTGATGCGCATGGATACCCTGAAGCCGGACCGCTGCGAGATCCGCGGGGAGAACTTTCACTGGCAGGGCGATGCGCTGGTCATCGGCATCGGCAACGGCCGCCAGGCGGGCGGCGGCCAGCAGCTATGTCCGGAGGCGTTGATTAACGATGGTCTGCTGCATCTGCGCATTTTCACCGGCGAAGAGCTGATCCCTGCCCTCTTCAGCACCCTGGCGAATCCGGAAAACTCGCCGAATATTGTCGACGGCGTCTCCTCCTGGTTTGAGATCACCGCCCCCCATGAGATGACGTTTAACCTCGACGGCGAGCCGCTCAGTGGCAAAACCTTCCGTATGGAGCTGTTACCGGCGGCCCTGCGCTGCCGGCTGCCGCCCGACTGCCCGCTGCTACGCTGATCAGGCTTCGCAAAGCAAAGACGGTGCCCGGCTGGTATACAGCAGCCGGGTTCGTTGATTGAGCCTCTGAATGTTAAGGTAAAACGGCACCTGCGGCTGCAGGAAAAACCTAGGCAGGATATCGATCCAAACAACGCGCTTGCATTAATAGACGATATCCACAACCACAAAAAAACCTATAACATCAAATAGTTACCTATTAAAATGGGCGCATCTGCCGTGAGACAATGCGCCATAAAGCTTAGTATTTCGCCACCTCACGCGCCATTTCGCGCGTATATTGCCGACTGGCGTTAACCAGCATCTGCGTATAGGCCGTCTGCGCCTGGCCGCTGACCAGCGCATCGACCGTCAGGGTTTCGAGGATCTTCCCGTACTGCATCACCGCCACTTTCTGGCATAAGTGGGCAATAACCCCAAGATCGTGGGTGACCATCAGGTAAGTGAGCTTAGCCTCCCGCTGCAATTCTGCCAGCAGGTTAAGGATCTCAGCCTGCACCGACACATCCAGCGCCGACGTCGGCTCATCCAGCAGCAGCACCTGAGGCTCAAGAATCAGCGCTCTGGCTATCGCCACGCGCTGCCGCTGCCCGCCGGAGAGCTGATGCGGATAGCGCTCGCGAAAGGCGCGGTTGAGGCCAACTTTATCCAGCAGCACATTGATCCGCCGGTCGCGGTCGTTGATACGATGGATCTGCAGCGGCTCTTCGAGGATATCGCCAATGGTGTGACGGGGATGCAGCGATCCGTAGGGGTCCTGAAATACCATCTGCACCTGACGGCAGCGCTCGCGGCTAATTTCATGCCCTAAGGGCTGAGCATCGATGGTCAGTTCCCCCTGCCAGTGGGTAAACAGCCCCGCCAGGCACTTGAGCACCGTCGTTTTACCGGAACCGGACTCTCCTACCAGACCGTAGATCTCGCCGGGCTTAACGTGGAAACTGACGTCATACAGCACCTGGTTACGCTTCTCCCCCTCGCCAAACGCGAGGTTGAGATGTTGAACTTCAATCATTATCCGCTCCTTAATCCGTTAACCAGCTGGCCTGACGCTGCAGCACCGGCAGTATCGGGCGACGATGCTGCATATCCGGCAGCGAGTTAATCAATCCCTGAGTGTAGGGGTGACGGGCGTGATCGAGATCTTTAGCGGCGATGGACTCCACTACCCGTCCGGCGTACATCACCAGCACCCGGTCGCAGAAGCTGCGCACCAGGTTGATATCGTGGCTGATAAAAATCAGCCCCAGCCCGCGCGACTGAACCAGGTCATCCAGCAGGCCCAGCACCTGCAGGCGCACCGACACGTCCAGCGCGGAGGTGGGCTCATCGGCAATGATCAGCTCCGGGTCGGTAATCAGCATCATGGCGATCATGATGCGCTGCCCCTGTCCGCCGGATATTTCATGCGGATAAAGCTGATAAACGCGCTCCGGCTGGCGAATACGCACCACCTCCAGCATCTCCAGCGCCCTGGCTTTCGCCTCATCTTTGCGCCCGGGATGATGAGTAAGCCAGGCCTCGGCGATTTGCTTACCCACGCAGACCACCGGATTAAGCGAATATTTCGGGTCCTGCATAATCATAGAGATACGTTTGCCGCGTACGCCGCGCATCTGCGCTTCGCTAAGATGCTGCAGATCGAGGTCGGCAAACTGCATCCGGCTGGCGCTGACGCGGGCCTTTTTCGGATGCAGCTGCAGCAGCGCGCGCCCAACGGTGGACTTACCCGAACCGGACTCGCCGACAATAGCCAGCTTCTCATGCCCCAGCTGGAAGGAGACGCCGCGCACGGCGTGGGTCACCGCGCTACCGTTAACAAAGTCGACGCACAAATCGCGCACGTCGAGTAGCGGTGCATTATTCACTACGGGGATCGAGGATGTCACGTAGGCCATCTCCTAAGAAGTTGAACGCTAAGCTATTGATCAAAATCGCCAGCCCCGGAATGGTTACGACCCACCAGCACTCCATCATATAAGTGCGCCCGCTGGAGATCATCGCTCCCCACTCCGGCTCTGGCGGCTGCGCGCCGAGGCCGAGAAAGCCTAGGCCGGCCGCGGTCAGAATGATCCCGGCCATATTCATGGTGATACGGATAATGACCGAGGGCAGACACAGCGGCACGATATGGCGCCAGAGGACGCGGGCCGATGAAGCGCCCTGCAGACGCACGGCGGAGATAAAATCAGCCTGGCGCAGAGAGAGCGTTTCGGCGCGCGCCAGACGGGCAATCGGCGGCCAGGCGGTCAGCGTGATGGCGATAACCACGTGCTCCAGCCCCGGTCCTAAAGCGGCGACAAACGCCAGCGCCAGGACCAGACTCGGGAAGGAGATGAAAATATCGGTGACGCGCATCAGCACCATATCGACTTTACCGCCGAAATAGCCGGCACTGACGCCCAGCAGCAGTCCGAGCGGACCGACGGTCACTGAGACCAGCAGCACGATATAGAGCGTGATGCGGGAGCCGTACACCAGGCGACTAAAGATATCTCGGCCAAACTCATCGGTGCCGAACCAGTGCTGCGCATTCGGCGCGACCAGCGCACTATTCAGATCCTGTACCAGCGGGTTATAAGGCGCAATCAGCGGCGCGAAAATCGCCACCACCAGCAGCATAAAGATAATTCCTCCGCCGATGGCCGTGAGCGGATTGCGCGCCATTTTGCCGATAAACCCGACGGCCCGCGCCGCCGCGCGTTGCAGCCGCTGACGGCCTTCGCCCGCACCACCCGAAAGCGGCGAATCCAGAGAAACGGTCATGATTTTGTCCTCGGGTCAAAGAATTGATACAGCATGTCGGAGAGCAGGTTGAGCATCACGAAGATCACCCCCACCAGCAGCACGCAGCCCATCACCGCATTCATATCGCCCAGCAGCAAGCTTCCGGTAAGGTAGGAGCCAAACCCCGGCCATGAGAAGACGGTTTCAATCAGCACCGCGCCTTCCAGCAGCGCGCCGTAGGCCAGCGCCACCACCGTCAGCAGTTGCACGAGGATGTTACGAAACGCATGGTTCCAGATAACCTGGCGCTCGGTCAGCCCTTTCACCCGGGCGGTAATAATGAACTCCTGCGACAGCTGGGCCAGCATAAAGCTGCGGGTCATACGGCTGATATAAGCCAGCGAGTGAAAACCCAGCAGCGAGGCGGGAAGAATCAGATGATTAATGGCGTTCCAGAACACCTGGCCGTTGCCGGCCAGCAGCGCATCAACGGTCATCAGCCCGGTGCAGCGCGGCACCACACCATCCAGCCCGAGCTCTACCCTCCCGGCGCCGCCTACCCAGCCAAGCCAGGCATAGAACACCAGCAGCCCCATCATCCCGACCCAAAAGATCGGCATCGAGTAGCCCGCCAGGCTGATAATGCGTACCACATAATCGGAGACGCTATTGCGCCGCGCCGCCGCCAACACGCCCAGCGGAATACCAAGACCCGCGCCGACAATAATCGCCATCGTTGCCAGCTCCATGGTGGCCGGGAAGACGCGGATAATATCGTCCACCACCGGTTTCCCGGTCAGCAGCGCGTTGCCCAGATCGCCGTGCAACAGGTTGACGAAATAGATGCCAAACTGGGTGGTCAGCGATTTATCAAACCCCAGCTGCTGGTAAACCTGCTGATAGGTACTCTGGTCAGCATCCGGGCCGACAATCGCCAGCACCGGGTCGATGGGCATGACGCGGCCAATGGTAAAGGTCAGCAGCAGCAGGCCGAACAGTGTAATCACCACCTGCAGTAGCCGTTTTGATAAGCGCCGGCCGCGTGAGCCGGGCGCAAGGATTGCGGTACTCATCCTTTCTCTCCTTCGCGGACTTTATAGACGTCACGCAGAAAAGTGGTGGCGGAGGGGTGCGGCTGATACTCCCGTACCTCGTTGCGCACGACGACCGAATCAACCATCTGCGAAAGCGGAATTAAAGCCGGAACCAGCTGGTCGTAGCGTGTCTGGATGGCCTGGTAGTCAGCCACCTGTTTTTGCGGATCGCGTTCCAGCAGGGCCTGGTCAATCATCGTATTCAGTTGCGGGTCGTAAAAACCGGTACGCCAGCCCTGGAAGTTGGTCAGGCGCGCCTTATCGCTGTTATCCGGGTTATAGACCAGCGCGCGCAGGCTGGAGTGCGGATGCGGCTCCATCCCGCTGCCGCCGCGACCTACCAGCAGGTCAAATTTACGCTCGCGCATTGCGCCGTAGATCTGGTTACCAGTGCCGGTGATGATTTTGGCGTTAATCCCCGCCTGCATCAGCGTCGACTGCACGGCGATAGCGATGTTAAGAAATGGCTGATCGGAGAGTACCCGCAGCGTGGTATCAAAGCCGTTGGGATATCCCGCTTCCGCCAGCAGCTTTTTCGCCCGCGCCACATCCAGCCTGTAGCCGGGATCGGGTAGCGTGGACGGCATTCCCGCTTTGATAGGCCGCTGGTGCAGCACGCCGTAGCCCGGCATCAGCGCTTTATTGATACCCTGGTAATCAATCAGATAGCGCACCGCCTCGCGCACTTTCGGATTGGCGAAGTGCGCCTCTTTCATGCTCATCGCCACGTAGTACATGGTGCCGCGCTGCACCGCATCGACGGTCAGCTGCGGATCGCTGCGCAGGGCGTTGATATCGGAAACCGCCATATTGTTGGCAATATCAAGGTCGCCTTTTTCGATCATCAGGCGCAGAGTTTGCGACTCCTGGAAATGACGCAGTACCACGCGGCTCATTTTTGCCTCGCCGCGCCAGTAGTCAGGGTTGCGCTTCATGCGCAGCACATCTTTCGCCTGCCAGGTTTCGAGGATAAACGGCCCGGAACCGGCTTCATGGGTGGTTAGCCAGCGGTTACCCCAGTCGTTATCCTGCTGGTGGCTTTGCACCGTTTTACTGTCCAGCACTCCGAGGTTGCCCAGCGCCGCCAGCGAGTAAATCACCAGCTGCGGATCGTTATCTTTGGGTAATACGATTTGCACCGTGAAGCGGTCCGGCGCGCTGACCTGGCTGTCGATATTTTTCTTACTGAAGCCATAGGATTTCCATACTGAGGCCTGGGCCAGGTTGAGGTGCAGGATGCGCCGCATTGACCACACGACGTCGGCGGCGGTCAGCGGGTTGCCGGAGTGAAACTTAACGTCATCGCGCAGATGAAAGGTCAGGGTTTTGCCGTCGGGGCTGATATCCCAGGATTTCGCCAGCGCGGGCCTGACGGTGGTGAGCTGCTCAGGGTCAAGCTCCACCAGCGAGTCGTAGAGGTTGACCACGATCCCCACCACTTCGTTACCGGTCATCGCCGCCGGGTCAAGGGTGAGCAGGTTATTCATATTCATGCCGATGATCAGCTGGTCGGGCGGCGTTTTCGCCACCGCCTCCCCGCTCCCCATCGACATGGCGAGCGCGAGAATACACGCTCCCAGTAAGGAGGTTTTTTTCATATCTCTGTTTGCCTGTACTGTAGGGTACATGTTGCCGGATGGCGGCATTTTCGGCTTATCCGGTCTACCGGGCCGCAGGCTCGATAAGCGCAGCGCCATCGGGTATTTATTTTTTTAAATCAGTCGTGGCTAACGGTATTGGCTTCGATATACGCAAAATTAATGTCTTCACCGAGACCCGGACGTTGTGACAAATGCACAAATCCCTGGTCATCCATCGGGTCGACAATGCTGTTGAGATAGGCCGCCGGTTCATCGTAGTCGAGGAACGGATGCAGCAGGCCGCGCTCGTACCAGCGGCAGTTGCGGATCGCGCCCACCACCGCCAGGCTTGCCGCTCCGTTGCCGTGGACTTCGCAATCCATGCCGAAAGATTCCGCCAGCGCCGCCACCTTCATGGTCGGTGTAATCCCCCCCACGCCGTTAGCGCCGGCGCGCAGAATGTCGCAGGCCCCGGCTTTCACCCATTCGGCGCGCATGTGGTGCTTGCCGCCGAAGCTCTCCGGCCCGACGATGGGAATCGACAGGTTTTCCGCCAGCCACGCATAGGAGGACATCGAATCCTCCTCCATCGGCTCTTCAAACCAGGCGAAATTGAGTTTTTCCAGCTCTTTGCCGATCCACAGCGCCTCGGCGCGGCTGTACCAGTGATAGCCATCAATCATCAGGTCAATATCCGGCCCTACGGCTTCGCGCACCGCCGCGCAGGCTTTAATGTCCATTTTGGGATTGGGCGCAAAAGAGATTGGCGGCATCCAGGTGTGCAGCTTGATGGCCTTGTAGCCGCGGGCGACCAGCTTCTCAGCAAAAGCGGCATACTCTTCCGGGGTCGACAGGCCGCCCGGCAGATCGTCGCCGCACATGGTGCTACCGTAAGCCGGGACAGTGTCGCGATAGCCGCCGAGCAGCTTATAAACCGGCATCTTAAGGCTGCGGCCGATCAGGTCCCACAGCGCCTGTTCAACAAACGACAACGCGCGCTCCGTTAGCTGATGTGCGCTGCCGCGCTGCCAGTGGTTAAGATCCTGCCAGATACGCTCACGGTTAAACGGGTCCTGTCCCACCAGCACTTTGCGAAAAAAAGTATTCACCACGAACGGGCGCACGACTTCCGGAGGCGCAAACGAAAAGCCCTGCGCCCCATCATCAGCGGTGATGGTCAGCATCGCCATTTTGGCCATGCTTTCAACCCCCGGATGGGAGTGCCCGGCGCTGTCGGAAACCCGACGAGTGGGATATTGGAAAACGGTGACATTCACAGATTCAATTTTCATGCTCGGTCCTTATCACGGCCAAATCCGATCGACATAATCAAATCGGCAAAGCGGTTTCACATTATTGAAAATACGTTTCAATATATAATCTAAGCACAACTTCGTAGTAGTGCCTCGGACAAACACCGCTAAGCAAGGCCATAAATTTGGGCATTGGCACAACAAGACGTGACTGTTTTCACAAAAGATGAGCGAAATGTGAGGCAGATCGACCAGGAGAAAAAAGGGCGTGAGCGCAGAGAAGAGATTAACCGACCAGCTACATCCCGGGAATGTCTGCGCCCACAAATGGCTGACTTAAACCGCCGCCGCTGGCTCCGCGCTAAGCGCTTCCAGCAGTTCCGGCAGCGCCCGGTAACGGCCCACGGCGGACTGAAAACGCGCGTGCTGGCTATCTTCTGCAATCACTATCGTGGCAATCCCCGCCGACTGGGCCGCGCAAAAGCCGGTAAAGCTATCCTCAATCACCAGACACTGGCTGGCGTTGAGATTGAGCTTCCGTAGCGTCGTGAGGTACACCGCCGGGTGCGGTTTGCCGCGTGGTTCATCATCCGCGCTGGAGATCGCGTCAAAAAAGTGCCAGAGCGAGAGCTTGTTCAGCACGGCGGCGATAACCTGGCGGGATGATGACGTGGCGAGCGCAATTTTATAGCCGGCAGCGCGAAAATAGCCTAACGCCTCCTGCACCCCACGCATCGGCACGCCTTCGGCGGCAATCAGGCCGGTGATGCGCTGCAATATGGCCTCTTCCAGCAGCGATGGGGCAAGGTTAAGCTGAAAATAGCGGCACCAGGTGTCGGCGATTTCGTCGAGACGCTTGCCCTTGGTCAGGGTTTCACACTCAGCCACGCTCGCCGTTGCTCCCCACTGCGCGAGGGCGTCAATCTGCGCCTGGCGCCACAGCGCCTCGGAATCAATAATCACGCCATCCATGTCAAAAATAACCGCCTGCATACTCATTCGTTCACCTCATTAAGGCTGGCATGGAGCCCATGCCAGCCACATCACCTTAAGAGAATTCAACCTGCTCACGGGCAGTCGCTTCCTTGTGGGAAAATCCCGGCTGCTCCACGCGGATAAACGCACAGAGGAAAAAGGCCACCACGTACAATGCGGTATAGGCGATGACTACCCCAATGGTGCTGAAGAACGGCAGCAGCACCACGGCAATCGCCGGAGCGAGAAAGTTAGACATCCCCGCCGACAGGTTATACACCGAAATCGCCGCGCCTTTGTGCTTCGGCTCCAGCGCCGGGAACACGGCGGCCAGCGGCACAAAGGCGGCGACAAAGATCCCCAGGGCGATGGCCGGGATCAGCGCCATCGCAAAGCTGTGGCCAAAGTGCTGAGGGATGAAGTAAAACGCCAGGCTGGAGAGCGCCATCCCGATGCAGCCGAACCAGCGCACCACCTTCATCCAGCCCAGTTTTTCACCCAAAATGCCCCACAGCACGTTAGAGAAAATGGTGGTGAAGAAGAAGACCGCCCACACCTGAAGCCATTCTGAAGTGCTGAAGCCCAGCTCATCAACGAACATCATCGGCATAATCACCGCAAACCCGAACAGCGAGAGGGTATTGATGATCCTGACCATGCTCGACAGCAGAATATTGCGGTTGGTATAGAGCAGCGTCGCGGCGCGTCCCAGCTCGGCAAACTTCTCACGGGTGGTGAGATTCTGCATATGCTGCGGCGTTTGAATATGGCGCAGGGAAGCCAGAGCAATCACGCCCCCGGTAAGGCAGAAGGCCAGCGCCAGCCACAGGGTGCCCATTTCGCCAATATGCGGAATGGTGAAACTCGGAATATAGCTGCCGAACACGCCGATGCCGATGGAATAGACCGCCCAGAACCAACCGATGGCCGAGCTGGCATTGTCGCTTTTGACGTTATGGACAATCGCCACGATAAACGAGTAGAGGAACAGCGGATAGGCGAAGCCGCGGATGCCGTAGAAAAGCAGGATCAGCGCATAGTTGGCGTGACCGAGGCCGAAAACGAGGAACAGCACGTGGAACATGCACCACAGTACGAAGCCAATCATCATCGTTTTCAGCGGGGTGATAATTTCCGCCACCACGCCGGAAATCCACGCCGACAGCGCGGCGGCCAGGCCGTAGAGGGTAAAGGCAAAGGAGGCCTCCGCCGGAGAGAAGCCGAGCGCTTTGATATAGTGCGAGAGAAAAGCTAATTCGAAACCGTCGCCGGTCATAAATACGGCAATGGCGATGTATCCCCAGAGCAGGTTCAGGGGTAAACCGAGCCACTGTTTATTATTGATAGACATAATGACCTCGTTTTCAGGGTACAGGGTGGCCGCTCCGCGACGTTCAACGAAGCGGCTGTGGTGGTGAAAATCAGTGCTGCCGATAGTGCATATCGTTTAAATACAGGGACTTAAACTGCGCGTAGCGTTGCATCAGGGTGTGGTGGCGAACAGGATCCGCACGCCAGGTCTGCCAGACTTCCGGTTTTTCACACACCGCGTCAATGGGTTTGCCCGTCGCCAGGCAGGCCAGCCGCGCCGCGCCCAGTGCGCCGCCGGTCTCTCCGCCTTTGTGGGTCACCACCGGCATAGCGAGAATATCGGCCAGCAGCTGGGCCCAGAACGGACTGCGGGCGCCCCCGCCCACCAGCGAGCACTGCGCGATCGGTGTCCCGCTCTCTTTCAATGCCTGCAGACCGTCATTGATGCCAAAGCTCACCCCTTCCAGCACCGCGTAGCCGAGCTGGGCACGCAGGCTGGAGTGGGTCATGCCCCAGAAGATGCCGCGGGCGTCAGGATCGTTATGCGGGGTTCGTTCCCCGGAGAGATAAGGCAGGAAGAACGGCGCGTTGGCTTTATCCTCCTCGCTTAGCTCGGCAATCTCCGCCAGCAGCGCCACCTCCGTGGTGCCGGTGAGACGGCAGAACCACTGCAGACAGCTGGCGGCGCTAAGCATCACGCTCATCTGATGCCACAGATTCGGCAGAACGTGGCAGAACGCGTGCACCGCCGACTGCGGCGCCGGACGATAGGCGTCGGTCACCACAAACAGCACCCCGGAGGTGCCGAGCGAAATAAACGCATCACCCGGTGAAACCGCGCCGACGCCAATGGCGCTGACCGCGTTATCGCCGCCGCCCCCGGCCACCACCACCGAGGCGTTCAGCCCCCAGCGCGCAGCCACCTGCGGGTCAAGGGTGGCGGAAACCTCACAGCCTTCCACCAGCGTCGGCATCTGGCTGCGCGACAGGCCGCATTTATCCAGCAGCGAGTCGGACCAGTCGCGCTTCGCCACGTCCAGCCACAGCGTTCCGGCGGCGTCCGACATATCGGAGACTTTCTTCCCGGTCATCCGGTAGCGCAGATAATCCTTCGGCAGCAGCACCGTGGCGGTGCGCTGAAAGTTTTGCGGCTCGTGACGACGCACCCACAGCAGCTTCGGTGCGGTGAAGCCCGGCATCGCCAGGTTGCCCGCCACCTGATGCAGCTCCGGCGCCATCTCCTCCAGCTCCGCGCACTCTGCGGCGCAGCGGGTGTCGTTCCACAGAATGGCCGGACGGATCGTCTCCCCCTTTTCATCCAGCAACACCGCGCCGTGCATCTGTCCGGAGAGGCCAATCGCCTTGACGGCCGACCAGTGCTGAGTGCATTTTTCCCGTAGGGTGGCCATCAGGTACTCCGTCGCCTCCCACCATAGCTCCGGCGATTGTTCTGACCAGTGCGGATGAGGCCGCTGAATGCTCAGCGGCGCGCTATGGCTGGCGATAACCTGATTGTTCTCATCAATGACCAGCGCTTTGACTTCCGATGTGCCAAGATCGATACCCAGATACATAGCCACCTCTTATTTAATCAGCGTGTAAACAGCGGCGATTTTCTCGCGCATTAGCGCCAGGAAATCCGCGTTGTCGGCCAGGTCACCAAACAGGGCTTTATCACGGGCGAAGACAGCCACCGGATCCTGAGCCTCATACATCTCATGCACCGCCTGCTCATCCAGGATGCCGTCCTGGTACTGATACGGCAGGGTTCCCTTATGCCACTGCTCCATAAAGACGAAGAACAGCGCTGGCAGCATGGCGGTCGCTTCCGGACGGACGCCGCGCTGATAGCACTCCTGCAAGGTTGGCGCGATCATCGCCGGAATCTTTGAGAAACCATCGGCGGCAACGCGCTGGTTGGTGTCCTGGATATGCGGGTTGGTAAAGCGCTTGAGCACCACATCGCGGTAGGTCGGCAGATCAATGCCGTTATCGCCAAGGCAAGGAATGACATCCTCCGTGACGTAGCGGTCGGCAATGGCGTAGATAGCATCGGTGAGCGTGCTTTCGTGAATATACTGCTGGCCGATTAAGGTCCCCGCCCAGGCAATGCAGCTGTGCGACGCGTTCAGGATGCGGATTTTCGCCTCTTCATAGGGGATAACCGACTCGACCATCTCCACGCCGACCGCTTCCAGATTTGGGCGGGCATCGCGGAAGTTGTTCTCCACCACCCACTGGATAAAGGTCTCGCCCATTACCGGCGCCTTATCGTCAATGCCGGTTTGCGCTTTGATACGGGCCGGCAGATCGGCCGCCGGACGCGGGGTGATGCGGTCCACCATGGTATTCGGACAGGTGGTATTCGCGGCCATCCAGTCAATCACCGCCTGTTTGCCGGTAAGCTGCAGGAACTCCACCATCCCGTCGTGGAAGCGCTCACCGTTATGCCGCACGTTGTCGCAGTTGAGCAGGGTCAGCGGCCCGGCGTTGTCCGCCATGCGCTTTTCCAGAATTCGTGCGAGGGTGCCGTAAATGGTTTTGCATTCGCCTTTCAGGTCGGCCTGCAGATCGGGGTTGCTGGTTTCCAGCTGATGGCGGGTGTTCAGGTAGTACCCCCCTTCCGTCACGGTAAAGGCGATAACTTTTGTTTGCGGATTGGCCCCTTCGTTAATCAGCGGCTGCAGCCCTGCCTGCCACGGCAGCAGTTTCTGAATAGAGGTGATTTCTTCATATTCGCGCTCCCCTTCCGGGCTGACGGTCTCCAGCACGTAACGTCCTCCCTGCGCCGCCAGCGCCTGCACCACCTGCTCGGCGTCGTTGCGGATATTGCCCGCCGCGATGCGCCAGCGCTTATCCCCGGAAGCCATCAGACGATGCAGATACCACGCCTGATGCGCGCGATGAAAAGAACCCAGACCAATGTGAAGCCATGTGAATTGATTGTTCATGTTCTGCTCTCCTTGAGTTGATGGCGCCACTGTAATTGATCATTTGACCAAAATAAGAGCCACAGATCACAAAAGAACAATTACCCAATTAAATTACAAATGACCAGTCGAGAGCAAAAGCTTGCCAGTTATGCCAACCACGGCGAGAATGCGGGTATTCGCCGGGCCAATTGCGTGCCCAGGCCAGCAACTTAGGGCGGGAAACCATGAGTAAAGAAGACGATATCCGGTTGGATCAGAAGGTGCGTGCCGCATGGATGTACTACATCGCCGGCCAGAATCAGAGCGAGATTGCCAGCCAGCTGGGCACCTCCAGACCGGTGGTGCAACGGCTGATCGCCGCCGCGAAAGAAGAAGGGATTGTGTCGATTAATCTGCACCATCCAGTGGCGAACTGCCTCGATTATGCGCAGTTGTTGCAGGAAAAGTATCGGCTTCTTGAGTGCAATGTGGTCCCCGCCTTTAGCGAAGAAAGCACCCTCGACAGCGTATCGTTTGGCTGCTATCAGCTGATGGCTCGCTACCTGCAGGATGATAAAGAGAAAATCATCGGTCTGGGCTCGGGCCTGACCCTGAAAAAAGCGCTGCAGCGCATCGATTTCGACAGCCTGAATACCCGCTGCGTGGCGCTGATCAGCGCCATGGACGCCGACGGGCAGTGCAACTATTACGATGACGTGCCCCTGCTGCTGACGAGCAAAATAAAAGCCAAGTACTATCAGTGGCCGGCGCCGCGCTACGCCCAGACCGCGGATGAGTATGAGATGTGGTGCACCAATCGCTTATTCCGCAGCGTCTCTGGCGTCGCCCGGGAGGCGGACGTGATTTTTGTCGGTATTGGTCCGCTGGGCACGCAAAGCCCGATCTTTAAAGACGGATTTATCAATCAGGCGCAGATGGATGAGCTGACCGCCCGCGGCGGCATCGGGGAGATCCTCGGGCGGTTTATTGATGCAGAAGGCGAGGTGGTCGACAGCGAGATCAACCGCATGATCACCAGCTATGATATCCGCCAGAACCACTGCCCGCGGATTGCCGCGGCCTGTGGAGAATACAAACGACCGGCGATCCTGGCCGCCCTTAAAGGCGGCTGGATCAACGGCCTGGTGACCGATGAACATACCGCTCGCTGGCTGCTGACGCGCTAACGGCAAACAGCGACTCAGCTGCTGCTCATCAGTCGCGGCGGAATTTCAATCCGCTGCTGGCTGGCTTCGCCGGCGTCAATAATCGAAAAAACAGCGTCCAGCATCGCCGGCACGTCCTGCTGCACCATGTCGATATCGTGCCCCAGCAGATAGACAAACGGATCCCAGTCGAAGCAGCCCATCGGCGGCTGCTCGCTGCCGGTCAGCCCCACCTGCGACAGCCAGCGCACAACCCCTTCAAGGGATATCGTCGAGTTAACAAATATCCCCTGCAATAGCGTCTTCGCGCTGCCAAACCGCTCCTGCAGGCATTCCTCAACGTGACCTTTCGAATAGCCGGGAGCCAGAATATTCGCCTGCGGCACGCTCAGCCCCTGCTCGTGATGCGCATCGTGGAAACCGCGTAAACGCTCGCTGGTGTTATGGTCGCTGCTGCGCCCGCCGATGAAGGTCAGCGGCGCCAGCGATCCCCGACGGCGGGCGCTGTTAGCGAGGATCTTGTGGGTCAGCGCTTTCGCACCGCCGTAGTTATCCGAAATCACCGACGGAGAGAGAGACCCCGGCAGGTCGAGATTGACCGTAGGCACGCCCGCCTGCTGGCAGAGCGCGGAAATTTTATCCGGATTGGTCGCCCCGGTCGCGATCACCCAGTCAACCTGCCAGGAGAGCATCGCTTTTACCGCTTCGAGCTCCAGCTCCGGGCTTCGGCGCGTACAGGTGATAATCGGCAGCAGGCCACGCTCGCGGGCCATCTCCTCAAAGCGTTCGGCGACGGAACCGAAGTAGCGGTTATCGTATTTGGGGATAATCATGCCAATGACGTGTGATTTTTTACTGCGCAGCATGCTGGCCTGGCGGTTAATCGCATAGCCCTGCTCCTCAGCAATCCGGGTCACCTTTTCGGCAAGCTTTGCGCTGATGCGGCGTTTTTTCCAGTTACCGTTGAGGATAGCGCTCACCGCGCTCGCCGAAACGCCGGAAAGCTCCGCCAGGTCGTAAATCGTTATCTTCTTCATTTTTCCAACTTGCGTCACAAAATCATGTCGCTGTTAATTTCCCCACTTGCTCAATCGATGAAGCGAGCGCAACATAGCTTCATCGATTGAGCATCCATTTCACGCCAGGAAGTACGCGCGCATACTGCCTTAACATGCCAGCAAGCCTGAATAATGATGCTGATATTCAATATGTTACCAGGTTTTTGTCCATAACCTCGAACGCGATGCCCTCGGGTTCGATAGTTTTAACCAGACACGGCAAAGGATTATAAAATGAACCACTCTGTCTCCTCTATGAATACTTCCCTCAGCGGTAAAGTCGCCGCGATCACTGGCGCGGCGTCCGGTATCGGCCTCGAGTGCGCGAAGACCCTGCTGGGGGCTGGCGCAAAAGTAGTGCTAATCGACCGCGAAGGCGAAAAGCTCAACAAACTGGTCGCCGAACTTGGCGAAAACGCCTTCGCTCTGCAGGTGGATCTGATGCAGGCGGAGCAGGTCGATAATCTTCTGCAGGGCATTTTGCAGCTTACCGGGCGTCTCGATATCTTCCACGCCAACGCCGGCGCCTATATCGGCGGGCCGGTGGCCGAGGGCGACCCGGACGTCTGGGACCGCGTGCTGCACCTCAACATCAACGCCGCCTTCCGCTGCGTGCGCAGCGTCCTGCCGCATCTGATCGCGCAACAATCCGGAGATATTATTTTCACCAGCTCCATCGCGGGCGTGGTGCCGGTGATCTGGGAGCCTGTCTATACCGCGTCGAAATTCGCTGTGCAGGCGTTTGTCCACACCACTCGTCGTCAGGTGGCGCAGTATGGCGTGCGCGTCGGCGCCGTACTGCCGGGCCCGGTGGTGACCGCGCTGCTGGACGACTGGCCAAAAGCCAAAATGGATGAAGCGCTGGCCAACGGCAGTCTGATGCAGCCGATTGAAGTGGCGGAGTCAGTGCTGTTTATGGTGACGCGTTCGAAAAACGTCACCGTACGCGACATTGTGATCCTGCCGAACAGCGTGGATCTCTGACCCGTAACCAGCCTGTGAGAGGATGTGATGCAAAACGATACGCAAAACATTATTGGTGTGGATGTCGGTTCGGGCAGCGTGCGCGCCGGAGTCTTCAATCTGCGGGGCGAGCTTCTCGCCCACGCGACCCGGGAAATTACCCTGTTTCGCAGCGCCGGGAATAGGGTTGAGCAGTCGAGCCGTGAAATCTGGCTGGCGGTGTGCTACTGCATTAAAACCGCGGTGGCCAGCGCCGGCGTCCCGCCGTCGTCGATCGCCGGGCTCGGCTTCGATGCCACCTGCTCGCTGGTGGTGATTGGCGATAACGACGCGCCGCTGGCGGTCGGGCCTTCGGACGATCCGGACCGCAATATTATTGTCTGGATGGATCATCGCGCCACCGCGCAGGCGGAAAAGATCAACGCGACGGGCCACCCGGTGCTGCAGTACGTTGGCGGCAAAATCTCGCCGGAGATGGAAACGCCGAAAATTCTGTGGCTGAAGGAGAATCGCCCGCACATCTATCAGCAGGCGCGCCACTTCTTCGACCTCGCCGATTACCTTACCTGGCGCTCAACCGGCGATGACGCCCGCTCGGTCTGCACGGTGACCTGTAAATGGACCTACCTGGCGCATGAACAACGCTGGGATGCCGGCTACTTCCGCCAGATTGGCCTCGACGAGCTGGCGGATGAAGATTTTGTCCGCATCGGCCAGCGGATTGTCGCCCCTGGAACCCCCTGCGGCGACGGTCTTTGCGCCACGGCGGCAGAAGAGATGGGCCTGCCGATCGGCACGCCGGTGGCAGTGGGGATGATTGACGCCCACGCGGGCGGCATCGGCACCGTTGGGGTGCTTAACGGCGCGGTCAACAATATGGCCTACGTCTTCGGCACTTCTTCCTGCACCATGACCACCACTGAGGAAGCGGTGTTCGTCCCCGGCGTCTGGGGCCCCTACTATTCGGCGATGGTCCCGGGCTACTGGCTGATTGAAGGCGGACAAAGCGCCGCCGGCGCAGCAATCGACCAGCTGCTGAGCTTCCATCCGGCGGCGGCGGCGGCTTGCGAGCAGGCTAAAGCCGCGGGCGTCCCTCTGCCGGTCTGGCTGGCAGATCGCGTACTGGCGCAGGCTGCCTCGCCTTCTGAGGCTGTCAAGCTGGCCGCCGGTCTACACGTGGTGCCCGAGTTTCTCGGTAACCGCGCGCCGCTTGCCGACCCCCACGCGAAAGCGCTGATTGCCGGGCTGGGGATGGAGCGGGACCTGGATAACCTGACCGCGCTGTACGTTGCCGGGTTATGCGGGATTGGCTATGGCCTGCGACAGATCCTCGACGCCCAGCGCGCCTGCGGAATTGAGAGTGAAAATATCGTCATCAGCGGCGGGGCCGGACAGCATCCGCTGGTGCGGCAGCTGCTGGCCGACGCCTGCGGCGTTAGCGTCGTGAGCACCGCCTGCAGCGAGCCGGTGCTGTTAGGCTCCGCCATCCTCGGCGCCGTCGCGGGCGGAATCACGGCTTCGCTGCCGGAGGCCATGAAGCAATTTACTCAGGTGGATGCCACCTATCACAGCGAGACTGCGTTTAGCTCGCTACATCAGCGCAGGTATGAGGCCTATAAGGCGCTACAACAGGCCGGCAGGCTGATTCGCGAATAACAACCCTCTTTTTTAATAACAATAATGCTCCGCTGCTGTGCAGCGGAGACACTCATCTGCACTCTGAAATCGAGGTCAACATGTCCGTTAATAACAAACAGTGGTACGGTCTACCGCTCAACCTCATCTGGGGATATGTCGCCATCGCCGTGTTTATGACCGGCGACGGCTTTGAGCTGGCTTTTCTGTCGCACTACATCAAAGCACTCGGATTCACCCCGGCGCAGGCTTCATTTGCCTTTACGCTATACGGTCTGGCCGCCGCCCTGTCGGCGTGGGTCTCCGGCGTGGTGGCGGAGATCATCACCCCACGCAAGGCCATGATGATCGGCTTCGTGCTGTGGTGCGTATTCCATGTACTGTTCCTCGTCTTCGGCCTCGGTCGCGCCAACTATGCGCTGATCCTGCTGTTTTATGGCATCCGCGGCCTGGCCTACCCGCTGTTCCTCTACTCATTTATCGTCGCCATTATCCACAACGTTCGCAGCGACAGTTCCAGCTCTGCGCTGGGCTGGTTCTGGGCGGTCTACTCCGTGGGCATCGGCGTGTTCGGCAGCTATATTCCGAGTTTCACCATTCCCCACATTGGCGAAATGGGGACCCTGTGGCTGGCGCTGGTCTTTTGCGCCACCGGCGGCATCATTGCGCTGGTGTCGATGCGTCATACCGAAACGCCGCGCCATATGCAGAACCTGACCACTCGCGAAAAACTCGCCGAACTGGGGCGCGCCGCGACGCTGCTCTATACCAACCGCAGCATCCTGTTCTCGAGCATTGTGCGCATTATTAACACCCTGTCGCTGTTTGGTTTTGCGGTGATTATGCCGATGATGTTCGTTGATGAGCTGGGCTTTACCACCTCGGAGTGGCTCCAGGTGTGGGCGGCCTTCTTCTTCACCACTATCTTTTCGAACGTTTTCTGGGGGATCGTGGCGGAGAAAATGGGCTGGATGAAGGTGATTCGCTGGTTCGGCTGCATCGGGATGGCGTTCTCCAGCCTGGCGTTTTACTACATCCCTCAGCACTTTGGCCACAGCTTTGCGATGGCGCTGGTGCCGGCTATTGCCCTGGGTATTTTCGTCGCCGCATTCGTGCCGATGGCGGCGGTGTTCCCGGCGCTGGAGCCGAACCATAAAGGCGCGGCGATTTCGGTCTATAACCTGTCAGCCGGGCTGTCGAACTTTCTGGCGCCGGCGATCGCCGTAGTGCTGCTGCCCTATTTCAGCACCATCGGGGTGGTGATTGCCTATACCGCCTTATATATTCTGGCCTTCTTCCTGTGCCCGTTAATCCGCGTTGAACAGCCTGGCTTTGCCAGTGCTCAGAGTGCAAAACCGTTTACCGCCAACGCGGCGGAGTCTTAATAAACCCGACATCAGGTAGGAACAACGAGCAATCCGGGCGGTAACGCCCGGATTTTCGCCTTAGGCGATGGTGACTTTGCCGTCGAGGTAGACATCCTGCACGGCATTGATCAGCTTCACGCCGTCGGCCATCGATTTCTTAAACGCTTTACGGCCAAGGATCAGCCCCATGCCGCCGGCGCGTTTATTGATCACCGCCGTGCGCACCGCGTCGGCAAGGTCGGTCTCCCCGCCCGCCGCGCCGCCGGAGTTAATCAGCCCGGCGCGGCCCATATAGCAGTTGGCCAGCTGGTAGCGCACCAGATCGATAGGGTTATCGCTGGTCAGTTTGCTGTACACCCGGTCGTCGGTATAGCCGAAGTTAACCGCTTTGTAGCCGCCGTTATTCTCCGCCATTTTCTGCTTAACGATATCGGCGCCGATGGTGGCCGCCAGGTGGTTGGCCTGACCGGTCAGGTCAGCGGAAACATGATAGTCGACACCGTCTTTCTTGAAAGCCGAATTGCGCAGATAGGCCCACAGCACGGTGACCAGGCCCAGCTCATGCGCCCGCTCAAAGGCAGCGGAGATCTCTTCTATCTGACGACGCGATTGTTCCGAGCCGAAATAGATCGTCGCGCCCACGGCCACCGCCCCCATATTGAACGCCTGCTCAACGCTGGCGTAGAGGGTCTGGTCGTACTCGGTGGGGTAGCTCAGCGTTTCGTTATGGTTGAGCTTCACCAGGAAAGGAATGCGATGCGCGTAACGGCGCGACACCGAGGCCAGCACGCCGTAGGTCGACGCCACGCAGTTACAGCCGGCTTCGATCGCCAGCTCGACGATATTTTTCGGATCGAAGTACAGCGGGTTGGCGGCGAAGGAGGCCCCCGCCGAGTGCTCCACGCCCTGGTCGACCGGCAGAATGGAAAGGTAGCCGGTCCCCCCCAGACGTCCGGTGTTGTACAGGGTTTGCATATTGCGTAGCACCGCCGGTGGCCGGTTGTTATCCACCATAACCCGATCAACATAATCTGCGCCAGGCAGATACAGCTGGTCGGCCGGAATGGTTATACAACGGTGCTGCAAAAGGCTCTCGGCATCTTTGCCCAGCAACTGCGTAATATCAGTCATAGCAATCTCCCGTAAGGCCGGCCGGAGCCGGCATGCATTATCCCAACCCAATTATTTTGGGCAGGTTAAGCCTGGTACCGACTTAGCCTATTTTCCAGCCGGGAGGGCATTTTTTCAGGAGATTCTGCTGTCCCGTTACGCTGCCATTTACCACCAGGCGTGGAAATGGTGTACCGGTCCGATGCCGTGGCCCACCTCCAGGGAGTCGGCCTGGGCCAGGGCCGCCGACAGCCAGGCCTTGGCCTCGGTAACGGTGGCCGCCCAGTCGGCGTGACGCGGGCGAAGCGCCGCCAGCGCGGCGGAGAGCGTGCAGCCGGTGCCGTGGGTGTTTTTGGTCTGCACTCGCGGCGCGGTAAATCGCTGTTCCCCTTCGCGGGTGAAGAGCCAGTCCGGGCTTTCGGCATCGTCGAGATGGCCGCCTTTCATTAATACTGCGCCGCAGCCCAGCGCCAGCAACGCCCGCCCCTGCTCCAGCATTTCGCGCTCGTTGCGCGCATGGGGGGCGTCAAGCAGAGCGGCCGCTTCCGGCAGGTTTGGAGTGATCAGCGACACCTGCGGCAACAATCGTTGACGCAGGGTCTCCACCGCCGAGGCCGACAGCAGCGGATCGCCGCTTTTCGCCAGCATGACGGTATCCAGCACCACATTGGCCACCCGGTAGCGCGCCAGCCGCTCGGCCACGGCTTCCACAATATCGGTCTCCGCCAGCATGCCGATTTTGGTGGTATCGATGCGCACATCGCTGAATACCGAATCGAGCTGCGCCGCCACAAAGTCCGGTTCAATACGATAGACCGACTGCACGCCGCGGGTATTCTGCGCCACCAGGGCGGTGATCGCCGAGCAGCCATAGGCTCCCAGCGCGGAGAAGGTTTTCAGATCGGCCTGGATACCGGCCCCGCCGCTGGGATCGGTGCCGGCGATGGTCAGGGCGTTGATGCGTTTCATCCCTGCACCTCCTGATACAGCGCGTCGAGAAACGCCGGAATAAAGCTGCCTGGGCCTCCCTGACGGGCGGCGATTTCCCCGGCCTGCTTCATTAGCCCGCAGGCGGCGGCCACGTTTTCCAGCCGGTCGCCCGGCAGCGCCGCGCTCGCCGCCACCACCGCCGACAGCGCGCAGCCGGTGCCCACCACCCGGGTCATCAGCGCACTGCCGCCCGCCACGCTGAGCACCCGCTCGCCGTCGGTGACGTAGTCCACCTCGCCGGTGACCGCCACTACGGTGGTCAGCTGACGAGCCAGCGCCTGGGCCGCCGGCAGCGCTGCGGCGGCCGTATCGGTGGTATCCACCCCGCGCCCGCCGCCGCTCATCCCGGCCAGCGCCAGAATTTCAGAGGCATTGCCGCGAATGGCCGCCGGCTGCAGGGCCAGCAGCTCGTGACAAAAGGCCGTGCGCACGGTCAGGGCGCCGACCGCTACCGGATCCAGCGTCCAGGGCTTGCCGGCCTGGCGGGCCTGCTCCACTGCGGCGCGCATGGCCACGGCGCGGTCTGCGGTCAGGGTGCCGACGTTGATTAACAGCGCATCGGCGATGGCGGCGAACTGCGCCGCTTCGCGAGGATCGATCACCATCGCCGGCGAGGCGCCGACGGCCAGCAGAACATTGGCGGTAAAGGTCTGCACCACGTCATTGGTCATGCAGTGCACAAGGGGGGAATGGGCGCGCAGCAGATGGCGCAGGTGCGCGACAGGCGCGGGATTCAGCAGCTCAGGCATGGTTTGCTCCCGCCAGACGAGGTAGAAGCAATGACCCTGCGGTCTCTGACTTCCCTACGCTGGCATTATCCAGATCAGGTGGTACGGGTATTTCTCAGCCTTCAACGAAGAAGGGCACCCCGAGTCATAAAAGCGGTACAACATTTTCCTGAAGCAGGGTACGAAATGTGGCGGTGTAACACAAGCCAGGCTGATTTCTTTTCCCGCCAGCGTCAGTACTACAAAAGAAGTAAAACGCGCATTTTTTGTAAGCAAAACTGGATGAATGTTAATGCATGGTTATATTTAAAAAATCCGTAACAAACAGTTACCTGCGTTATATCGGTAAAACCGAACGAACCATGCCATTAATGAGGATTCCAATGAAATTAACCCCGATAGTGAAAGGGTTAGCGTTAGCGGGTATGTTAAGTAGTCTCGCTTTTGCTGCCTGGGCAGATACGTCAGCCAAAGAGGCGACCGAAGCGACCAAAAAAGCAAACGATGCCCTCTACAACCAACTCCCCTTCTCCGATAACACCGATTTCACCAATGCGCATAAAGGCTTTATTGCCGCCCTGCCGCCAGAGGTCATCAAAGGCGAACAGGGCAATGTCATCTGGGATCCGGGCCAGTACGCCTTCATTAAAGAAGGGGAAAAAGCGCCGGAGACGGTGAACCCGAGCCTGTGGCGCCAGTCGCAGCTGATCAACATCAGCGGCCTGTTTGAAGTCACCGACGGGGTCTACCAGATCCGCAATCTTGATCTCTCCAATATGACAATCATTGAGGGCAAAGAAGGGATCACCGTCGTAGACCCGCTGGTCTCGGCTGAAACCGCCAAAGTCGGCATGGATCTCTACTATAAAAACCGGGGTAAAAAACCGGTCGTCGCGGTGATCTATACCCACAGCCATGTTGACCACTACGGCGGCGTGCGCGGCGTGATTGACGAAGCCGACGTCAAAGCGGGTAAAGTGAAAATTTACGCGCCGTCCGGCTTTATGGAAGCCGCAGTGGCGGAAAATATCATGGCCGGGAACGTCATGAGCCGCCGCGCCAGCTATATGTACGGCAACCTGCTGAAACCGGACGCCAAAGGCCAGGTGGGCGCCGGTCTGGGCACCACGACCTCCGCGGGCACTGTCACCCTGATTGCGCCAACCAATATTATTGACAAGGACGGCCAGAAAGAGGTGATCGACGGCCTGACCTACGACTTTATGCTGGCGCCGGGCTCCGAAGCGCCGTCAGAAATGCTGTGGTATATCGAAGAGAAGAAATTGATCGAATCCGCAGAGGATGTCACCCACACTCTGCATAACACCTACTCGCTGCGCGGGGCGAAGATCCGTGAGCCGCTGCCGTGGTCGAAATATATCAACCAGGCGATCGTTCGCTGGGGTGATAAGGCTGAGATCATAATGGCCCAGCACCACTGGCCAACCTGGGGCAACGAGAACGTGGTTAACCTGCTGAAGAGTCAGCGTGACCTTTATCGTTACATCAACGACCAGACCCTGCGGATGGCTAACGAAGGCCTGACCCGCGATGAAATCGCCGCTAACTTTAAGCTGCCGGACGGCCTCGCCAATACCTGGGCTAACCGCGGCTACTACGGCTCGGTCAGCCACGATGTGAAGGCCACCTACGTGCTGTATCTCGGCTGGTTCGACGGCAACCCGGCCACCCTTGACGAACTGCCGCCGGAAGAAGCGGCGAAGAAGTTCGTCGAGTACATGGGCGGCGCGGATGCCATCCTGAAGAAAGCGAAAGAGGATTACGACCAGGGTAACTACCGCTGGGTGGCCCAGGTGGTGAGCAAAGTCGTCTTCGCCGATCCTAACAACCAGCAGGCGCGTAATCTGGAAGCCGATGCCCTGGAGCAGTTAGGCTATCAGGCGGAGTCCGGCCCGTGGCGTAACTTCTATCTCACCGGCGCCCAGGAGCTGCGTAACGGTGTGGTAAAAGGCCCGACCCCGAACACCGCCAGCCCGGACACCGTCCGCGCCATGACCCCGGAAATGTTCTTTGATTATCTGGCGGTCCATATCAATGGCGAAAAAGCGGGTAACGCGAAGTCGGTGTTCAATATCGATCTCGGCAGTGATGGCGGCCAATATAAGCTGGAGCTGGAAAACGGCGTGCTGAACCACACCGCGAATGCGCAAGCCAAAGAGGCGGATGCCACCCTGACGCTGGATCGCGCCACCCTGAATAAAATCATCCTCAAAGAAGAGACCCTGAAGCAGGCGGAAGATAAGGGCGAGGTGAAAATCAGCGGTAACGGGGCTAAACTCGATGAAATGCTTGGCTATATGGACCCGTTTGACTTCTGGTTTAACATCGTGACGCCGTAATGATTCGCTGACGGGCGTCGTGGGTAGCAGGGCGGTGAATACCGCCTTGTTACCTTCTCAGCGACGTTTAGTACTCTGCGGGCAGCGGTCGATCGATAGAAATAAGCTTGCCACGTTTCATGGTGATATATCCCCCCGCCTTTAATTCCGCCAGCACGCGAAACACATGGGTGCGCGAAAGATTGGTACGCCTGATGATAAATAAAGCCAGTCCCTCATTTTCACCCTCATGCGTATGCTGCCGATACAGATAGCGATACAGCATCGGGCGAATCGTCTGATAGCTGGTCACCTGACGGCGTTCATTGTGCAGGTCGATGGTAAAGATACTCATGAACACCAGCACTTTCGCCAGCGCCTCAACGCGCTGCGGGTGATTATCAATGAACAGACGATCGAAGGTCGCGTAGGTAATTTTACGCAGCGTCACCGGAGCGCTACCGATATATTCAAATTTCGCCAGCGGGCAATATCGCTCCATCAGGCCAATCGGCATATGCTCAATGGAATTACCAATACTCAATCCATTATCCGGCATTAATATTGATAACGAACCCTCGGTACAAAAATAAATATATCCTGACTCCGGACGCCATTTTTTACTGGCGGCGAGAATAACCTCTTCACCTTCCACGAGGATATCGGCAAAAAAGTCGGCTATGGCTAACGTTTTATAATAACTATGTATTTCCTGGAAATTCATCCTCTGCCCTCGCCTGCGCCGTTAGCGACAGTATAGCAGTCCTCGCCTGCTAAAGACGAGAGGATCCTTTGGCGGCGCCGCGCCAGTCCCATATGGGACTATTCAGCGGAATATTAGCCTTTAGAATAAACCGCAAGCCATTCACTTTTTAAGCGGGAAATATTGCTTTTATTCCCACGTAATAAATTACCTGAGAGGTAGTGATGAAATTAAAACAGATAGCCAAAAATCTGGCGCTGGCCGGAATGTTATCGTCTTTGTCGATAACCGCCTTTGCCGCCGCGCAACAACAGGATGCCACACCGGCCACGCGGGAGGCGAACCAGGCGCTATACCGTAAACTGCCGTTTGCGGATAAAACCGATTTTAACAACGCCCATCAGGGATTTATCGCGCCCCTGCCGCCGGCGATGCTCAAAGGTGACCAGGGAAATATTATCTGGGACCCGGCCAAATATCATTTCGTCAAAGAGGGAGAAAAGGCGCCGGACACCGTCAATCCCAGCCTGTGGCGACAGTCACAGTTGCTTAATATCGGCGGTCTGTTCAAAGTCACCGACGGCGTTTACCAGATCCGTAATCTCGATCTGTCCAATATGACCATTATTGAAGGCAAAACCGGGATCACCATCATCGACCCGCTGCTAAGCGCCGAACCGGCCAAAGAGGCTCTGGCGCTCTATTTTGCCCACCGGCCGAAAAAACCGGTGGTGGCGGTGCTGTTTACCCACAGCCATGTGGACCACTACGGCGGTATCCGCGGCGTGGTGGATGAAGCCGATGTCAAAGCCGGTAAAGTGAAAATTTACGCCCCGGCCGGCTTTATGGAAGAAGCGGTTTCCGAAAATATCATGGCCGGGACCGCGATGAGCCGCCGCGCCAGCTATATGTATGGCAACCTGCTGAAGCCGGACGCCAAAGGTCAGGTTGGCGCCGGTCTCGGCACAACCACCTCGGCGGGTACCGTCACGCTGATCCCGCCGACCAACTACATTACCCATACCGGTCAGCAGGAAGTGATCGACGGTCTGACCTATGACTTTATGATGGCGCCGGGCTCAGAAGCGCCGTCTGAGATGCTGTGGTATGTCAAAGAGAAGAAAATGATCGAGGCGGCAGAGGATGTGACCCATACCCTGCACAACACTTACTCGCTGCGCGGCGCCAAAATCCGCGATCCGCTGGCGTGGTCGAAATACATCAACGCCGCCATCGACCGCTGGGGCAGCGATGCGGAAGTGATTATCGCTCAGCACCACTGGCCGACCTGGGGGAACGACAATATCGTTAAGCTGATGAAAGGTCAGCGCGATATGTATCGCTATATCAACGACCAGACTCTGCGGATGGCGAATTTGGGCATGACCCGCGATGAGATCGCCGCCAACTTCAAGCTGCCGGATTCACTCGAGAAACAGTGGTCCAGCCGCGGCTACTACGGTTCCGTTAGCCACGATGTGAAAGCGACCTACGTCTTCTACCTCGGCTGGTTCGATGGCAACCCGGCCACCCTCGACGAGCTGCCGCCAGAGCAGGCGGCGAAGAAGTTCGTGGAATATATGGGCGGCGCCGATGCCATCATGCAGAAAGCCAAAGCCGACTACCAGCAGGGGAACTACCGCTGGGTGGCGCAGGTGACCAGCAAAATCGTCTTCGCCGATCCTAACAATCAGCAGGCGCGTCATCTGGAAGCCGACGCCCTGGAGCAGCTTGGGTATCAGGCGGAAGCCGGGACCTGGCGCAACTTCTACCTCACCGGCGCTCAGGAGCTGCGTAACGGCGTGCAGAAACTGCCGACGCCGAACACCGCCAGCCCGGATACCGTCCGCGCCATGACGCCGGAAATGTTCTTCGATTACCTCGGGGTGCATCTCAACGGCGAAAAAGCCGGGGCGGCTAAAGCGGTCTTTAACATCGACCTGGGTAAAGACGGCGGCAAGTACAAACTGGAGCTGGAAAACGGCGTGCTTAACCATACCGCCAATGCGGTAGCCGACAACGCTGACGCCAGCATCTCGCTCAGCCGCGACACCCTGAATAAGATCATCCTGAAACAGGAGACGCTGCAGCAAGCTCAGGCTAACGGCGAGGTTAACATTAGCGGCAATGGCGCTAAGCTCGACGAAATGCTGAGCTACATGGACACCTTTGCCTTCTGGTTCAACATCGTCACCCCGTAAGCGCAACGCGCCGAACGCTCCCCCGCCGCCCGTCAGGCCGCGGGGGGGCGTTATCTTCAGGCAAACGCGCCCGAGGGTTTGCCATCCCCCCGCCAGCGGCTCAAAATACGCTGAGGACAACTTTATGCGCGGAGGTATTTATGGCGCTTTATCACCATGCGCTGGTACTGATTAACAGCAGTCAGGACGGCGTCCCGCTGCTCGAGCATGCCGCCAGAATGGCGGAAGAGAACGGCATGCGCATCACTATCGCCCACATCAGCACCGACTACCGGGCGCTGAACTATGTTTCCGACAGCCTGCGCGACGATCAGGTCTCGCAGGAGGTGATCCAGGCCAAAGCCCTGCTCAACGAGCTGGCCTGCACCGTCTCCCTGCCGGTGGATACCCTCTCGCTGGTGACCACCCGCCGCTTTGAAGATGTCGAAACCTGCGTTCGACAGCGGCAGATCGATTTAATTATTGCCGGACACCATAACCGGCTGCTGGGCGTCCTCTCCTCACACTCGCTGGAGTACATCAACCACTTAACCATAGACGTGCTGATCAAGCACCTGCCCTAGCGCAAGGCGGCCTGCAGCAGGGAAAAACAGTCTTCGATAAGCGGCGGCAGCGCCTGCGGCCCGCGCATCAGGGCCACCGTGCGGGTCAGCGCCGGCTGCTGCAGCTGGGCGACCTTGAGCGCCGGGTCCTGCAGATGGGTGGTGTACAGCTCCGGCAGTATCGCCACCGCTAAGCGCGAGCGTACCAGGCCATACAGGGTTTCGATATAGTCCACCTGGTAGCGGGTGGTCAGCGTCAGGCGATGGCTCTCCACTAATGCCGCCACCAGCCGCTGGATATTGCCCTTCGAGAACACGGCAATGTCCCGCCCCACCAGCTGTTTCCACGGCAGATGCGCCTGCGCGGCCAGCGGATCGTCGCGGTGCAGCACCGCCACGAAGGGATCGTCGCGCAGCGGATAGACCAGCAATTCCGCGGGCAGTGAGCTGTCGATCGCCCCGATGCCGAAATCAATCTCGCCACGCTGCAGCGCCAGGATAAGCGCATCGTTGGTCTGATCGTGAAATTCAATGCGCAGGCGGGGAAAGGCCTGGGCCAGGGTCTGCGGCAGCAGAGGAAACAGCAGCGAACTGACCGACGGCACCAGGCCGATGCGCACCGTCCCGTCGCCGCCCGCCTCGACGATCTGCTGCATATCGAAAAAGGCCGCCTGCGCCACGCTGAGGATCCGCTGGGCGTGGGGTAAAATCGCCGCCCCCAGCTCAGTCAGGGTGACCGCCGAAGCGGTGCGGTTGACCAGCTTGCCGCCGAGCACCGTTTCAATCTGCCGCAGGGCGCTGCTCAGCGCCGGCTGGCTAATCGCCAGCCGACTGGCGGTATCGGTAAAATGGCGCAGCTGGGCCAGGGTGACGAAATACTGAAGCTGTTTAAGAGAGAGCGCGGGCAGCCGCTGCCAGGGTTCGTTCATCATCGGGTTCGCTACGGTGGTCCTGCACAATAACCCGAGCTTATCGGGTGATAAATTTATTCATCTGGGCAAACGTTTGCTGTGCCCCTAGAGTATCCGCATTATCCTTGTGCCGGAGTGGTTATGTCCAGCAATGCTCAAGTCCGCCGTCGCGCCGTACAGGCCGCGCGCGGCGAATCCCCGTTTGATCTGCTGCTGGTCGATGCGCAGATCGTCGATATGGCCACGGGCGAAATTCGCCCCGCTGACGTCGGTATCGTCGGCGAGATGATCGCCAGCGTCCACCCCCGCGGCAGCCGCGCCGACGCCCATAAAGTGCGTTCCCTGGCCGGTAGCTACCTGTCGCCCGGCCTGATGGACACCCACGTGCACCTCGAAAGCTCGCATCTGCCACCTGAGCGCTACGCCGAAATCGTCCTCACCCAGGGCACCACCGCGGTGTTCTGGGATCCGCATGAGCTGGCCAATGTGCTCGGCGTCGAGGGCGTGCGCTACGCGGTAGACGCCAGCCGCCACCTGCCGCTGCAGGTGATGGTCGCCGCGCCGTCGAGCGTGCCCTCCACCCCCGGCCTCGAAATGTCCGGCGCCGATTTCGCCGGCGCGGAAATGGAGACCATGCTCGGCTGGCCGGAAGTGCGCGGCGTGGCGGAAGTGATGGATATGCACGGCGTGCTGCACGGCAGCGAGCGGATGCAGGAGATTGTCCAGGCCGGTCTCAACAGCGGCAAACTGATTGAAGGCCACGCCCGCGGCCTGAGCGGCGCCGACCTGCAGGCCTACCTCGCCGCCGGCGTCACCTCCGATCATGAACTGACCTCGGCGGACGACGCGCTGGAAAAACTGCGCGCCGGACTGACGATCGAGATCCGCGGCTCGCACCCCTATCTGCTGCCGGATATCGTCGCGGCGTTGAAAACGCTGCCGCACCTCTCCTCGCAGATCACCGTCTGCACCGATGACGTGCCGCCGGATATGCTGCTGGAGAAAGGCGGGATCATTGCCCTGCTCAACCTGCTGATCGAGCACGGTTTACCGGCGGTCGACGCGCTGCGTTTCGCCACCCTCAACGCCGCTATTCGTCTGCAGCGCCACGATCTCGGGCTGATTGCCGCCGGGCGACGCGCCGACCTGGTGGTGTTTGACTCCCTGGAAAAACTGGCGGCCCGCGAAGTCTATGTTGGCGGGGAACGGCTGGCCCATGCCGGCCGCCTGCTGAAGCCGATCGCCCCGGCGCCGGGCGTGACGCCGCCGCGCGATACCTTACAGATAGCCCCCCTCGCCGCCGATGACTTTATCCTGCGCATCAAGGGCATTCGCCACGGCGTCGCCCGCCTGCGCCATATCCGCGGCGCGCGCTTCACCCAGTGGGGTGAGGTCGAGGTGCAGATCCGCGACGGCCAGGTCCAGCTGCCCGCCGGCTTCAGCCTGATCTGGGTCAAGCACCGCCACGGCCGCCATCAGGCGACGCCGCAAATCGCCCTGCTTGAAGGCTGGGGCGAGCTGCGCGGCGCCATCGCCACCAGCTACTCCCACGACTCACATAATCTGGTGGTGCTCGGGCGCGATGCTGAGGATATGGCGCTGGCGGCCAACCAGCTTATCGCCTCCGGCGGCGGGATGGCGCTGGCGCAACAGGGCGAGATCCTCGCCCATGTGGCGATGCCGATTGCCGGCATGCTGTCGGATCTGCCGGCCGCCGAGCTGGCGCGTCAGTTCCGCGAGCTGCGCGATCTGAGCAGCAGAGTCGCTGACTGGGAGCCGCCGTACCGGGTCTTCAAGGCTATTGAAGGCACCTGTCTTGCCTGTAACGCCGGGCCGCATTTAACCGATTTGGGTCTCACCGACGGCGGCAGCCGCCAGATAGTCGACCCGTTGATAGCCTGCCGGGAGACCCCGGCACCAACGCCTCACAACAATAATCCTCAGGGAGCCTGAGCATGGCCGATAACACACTTCACTCTTCCGCCCGCGATAACTGGCTGGAGCGCCGCTTTGCGCTGCGCTCGCGCGGCGGCACGCTACGCACTGAATGCCTGGCCGGGATCACCGGTTTCCTCGCCGCCGCCTATTTACTGGTGGTCATCCCGGGACTGCTGGCGATCGGCGGGATGGACAAAGGCGCCGCGACCACCGGCACCATTCTGGTCTTCGTCGTCGGTTCGCTGCTGATGGCGTTTTACGCCAACCTGCCGTTTATCGTCGGCCCGGGCATTGGCGGCTCGGTGCTGGTAGGGGTCACGCTGGCAGGTAGCGAGGGGATTGGCTGGCAGACAGGCCTCGGGATCGCCTGCTGGTCAGGGGTTCTCTTCTTCCTGCTGACCCGCTTTGGCCTGCGCGAAGTGGTCACCCGCTCGGTGCCACAGTCGATCAAGCTGGGGCTGACGGCCTCCATCGGCCTGTTTGTCGCCGTTCTCGGCTTTCGCAACGCCGGGCTGGTGCTCGCCAATGCCAAAACCAACGCCCTGATGCTCGGCGACTTTCTCGCCCCCAGCGCGCTGGTGGCGCTGTGCGGCCTGTTCCTGGCGATAGCCCTGCAGGCGCGTAAGGTGCCGGGCGCCATTTTGTGGGCCATTCTGTGCGCTACCCTGGTGGGGATCCCGTTCGGCGTGACCAAACTGCCGACGCATTTTATCGATGTCCCCCACTCGCTGGCGCCGGTGCTGGGACAGGTTGACCTGCTGGGGGCGTTAAACATCGCCTTCCTGCCGTTCCTGTTCGTCTTTTTCGCTTCTGAGTTTTTCTCCACCATGGGGACGACGCTGGCGGTGGGCGGCGAGGCAGGTCTGCTGGATGAAGAAGGCAACATGCCGCAGATTAATCGCCCGTTTATGGTCGATTCGATTGCTGCGGCGCTCGGCCCGTGGGTGGGGATTCCGGCGGCAACGGCGCTGATCGAGTCCTCGGCGGCAGCGGAAGCCGGCGGCAAAACCGGCCTCACCGCGCTGTCGGCGGCGGTGATGTTCCTGCTGATGCTGCTGTTCACGCCGGTGGCGCTGATGATCCCGAAGGAGGCCACCGCCCCGGCGCTGATCCTGATCGGCCTGAACATGTTCAGCGGCCTGCGCAAAGTGGATCTCGGCAACTTCACCGACGGCCTGCCGGTGCTGATGATGGTGATGATCACCCTCATCGCCAACAGCTTCGGCACCGGTATCGCCGGCGGGCTGCTGTTTTACATTGTGATCAAGGCCATCGCCGGCAAGTGGCGGGAAATCCCGATTGGCCTGTGGGTGCTGGCCGTCCCGCTGGTCTACTACTTCGCGACCTTAGTCAGACATTAAGCCCTTCACAATGTGCTTTCACCTCTTCATATAACAAACGCACCGCGGCAGAGAGCTGCTTGCGGTGCGGACAAATCAGGTTTAACGGCACCATATCCCCCTGGTAACGCGGCAGCAGGCGCCGCAGGCGGCCCGCCCGCAGATCGTCGCTGACGTCGAGCATCGATTTATAGGCAATGCCCTCCCCGGCCACCGCCAGCCGCCGGATCACCTCCGCGTCGTCGCTCATCACCGTGCCGGAGACCTTCTGCTGCTGAACTTCTCCGTCGAGGCTCAGTGACCAGCGGTCGAACGGGCGGCCGCGCAAAATGTAGATCAACGCATTGTGCTGGCCGAGCTCCTGAAGGGTCTGCGGCTCGCCGTGGCGGGCGATCCACTCTGGGGAGGCCACCAGCACCCGACGATTTTCCGGCGCCACCGGCAGCGAAATAAACGAGGCGTCATCGTTATTTCCATAGCGAAACGCGACGTCCACCGGATCTTTAAACACGTCGGTCAGCTGGTCGGAAAAGAGCAGCCGCAGGCGCAGCGCCGGATGGCGTTGCCGAAAGTCGCGGAACAAGGTCAGGAGCAGGTTACGCCCGAGGTCTGACGGCACGGCAATCTGCAGCATGCCGCGAATTTCATCATCCGGGGTCTGGATCTTCTGCAGGCCGGCCTCGAGGGTATCGAGCATCTGGGTGGCATACGGCAGCCAGGTCTCCCCCTCCGGCGTCAGGCGCAGGCTGCGGGTCGAGCGGGCGAACAGGCGAATATTGAGGATCGTCTCCAGACGTTTAATCGCCGCGCTCACCTGCGCCGGCTGCTGCCCCGCCTCGCGCGCGGCGTCGCTAAAACTGCCCAGTGCCGCGGCGCGGACAAATAAGGTCAGATCTTCCAGCCTGAACATGCCGATTCTCCCCTGCTTCAGATTGCTCCCAAAATACGCATCACCGTCGCTGCAACGCAAGCGGCGCAGGACTTGCGCCGTGTTTTGCTTACACTTTTTAAAAATCCAGTGCTTGCCATTTCAGCAACGCATCAGGAATGATACGAGGCTGCTATTTTGAGTCCAGGTAATATTGAGGAAATTATGCGTAAAACAAAAATGATGCTTCTGGGCGTACTCCTTGCCACCGCTGGCGCCAGCTGGACGGCTTCTGCCGCGGGGATCGATCAGTATGCGCTGAAAGAGTTCACCGCCGACTTCACCCAGTTTCACATTGGCGACACCGTTCCGGCGATGTACCTCACCCCGGAATACAACATCAAAGGCTGGCAGCAGCGTAATCTGCCCGCGCCGGACGCCGGCAGCCACTGGACCTATATGGGCGGTAACTACGTGCTGATCACCGACACCGAAGGCAAAATCCTCAAGGTGTACGACGGCGAGATCTTCTATCATCGCTGATCCGCTCAATATCCGCATCCGCCCCGGCGAACCAGCGGACTCTCCGGCGCTGCGCCAGCTCTTCCTGCGGGCGCGCAGTGTGTCGTGGACCTGGCTTCCCTCCACGACGTGGCGGCTGGAAGATTTCGATGCCGCCACCGCGGATGAACAGCTGTGGGTCGCGGAATGCGACGGCCTGCCGGTGGGCTTTGCCGCCGTATGGACCGCCGATAATTTCCTTCACCATCTGTTCGTCGACCCGGACTGGCAGGGCAAACATATCGGCAGCGCGCTGCTGGCGCAGGTCGAACGGACCTTTACCGCCAGCGGGACGCTGAAGTGCCTGATGGAAAATAAAAACGCCCTGCGCTTCTACCAGCGTCACGGCTGGACCATCGAAGCACAGGGCGCCTCGCCCGAGGGCAGATACTGGCTGATGCGCTCGCCGCGGCCTTAAACGGCGCGGAAGGCAATCTCACCCGGGATCACTTCTCCCTGCCAGTACATCTGGGCCGCCACCCGGCCCGCCAGCTGGCGGTAAATGTCGGTAAATTCGCTGTCCGGACGCGCCACCACCGTCGGCGTGCCGTTATCCAGATCTTCCCGCAGCGTAATATGCAGCGGCAGCTGGCCTAGCAGCTGGGTGTGGTATTTCTCGGCCAGTTTTTGCGCGCCGCCGGTGCCGAAGATCGGCTCGTGGTGCCCGCAGTTGCTGCAGATATGCATGCTCATGTTTTCCACGATCCCCAGCACTGGCACTTCCACTTTCTCGAACATCACGATGCCCTTTTTGGCGTCGATCAGCGCGATGTCCTGCGGCGTGGTGACCACCACCGCGCCGGTGACCGGAATGTTCTGCGCCAGCGTCAGTTGAATGTCGCCAGTGCCCGGCGGCATATCCAGCACCAGGTAATCCAGATCCGGCCACAGGGTCTCCTGCAGCATCTGCATCAGCGCCTTGCTGGCCATCGGGCCGCGCCAGACCATGGCGTTGTCGTCAGTCACCAGGTAGCCGATGGAATTGGTGGCCAGCCCGTACTTCATGATCGGCGCCATATGGGTGCCGTCCGGCGAGGTCGGGCGGCTGTCTTCCGCGCCAAGCATGGTGGGAATCGACGGGCCATAGATATCGGCATCCAGAATGCCCACCTTCGCCCCTTCCGCGGCGAGTGCCAGCGCCAGGTTTACCGCCGTGGAGGATTTACCGACGCCGCCTTTCCCGGAGCTGATGGCGATAATGTTCTTCACGCCGTTGATCCCGGGCTGGTTTTTCACGCGCTTGAGGGTGGCGATGCTGTGGGTCAGCTTCCAGTCGATAGCCTTCGCGCCAGTGATGCGCAGCAGCTCGGCGCTACACTGCTCTTTCAGCGCTTCGAAGGCGCTGCTCCAGACGAACGGCATCTGCAGCTCAATATGAATGGTATCATCCAGCCAGGCGACATGGTGCAGCGCCTTGAGGGTGGTGAGGTTATGCTTCAGGGTTGGGTGCTGGAAATTGGCCAGCGTCCCGGCGACCATCGCACGTAGGCGCTCGGGGGATTTGGCCTGGGATTGCGAATTCATCCCGACTCCTTTGTTGTTTTGAGATGCTTTCAGTAATCACAGAGTTTATCACAGGTAAGGATTATCCATATATGGGCAGCCATTTATGGCGCACCCACAGCCCTTTTGGTAATATCGGAAGCCCTTTTTACAACAGAAGATGTAATGCTCACTATGACTCAAGTCGCGAAGAAAATTCTGGTAACGTGCGCCCTGCCGTACGCCAACGGCTCCATCCACCTCGGCCACATGCTGGAGCACATCCAGGCTGATGTCTGGGTCCGTTACCAGCGAATGCGCGGCCATGAAGTCAACTTCATCTGCGCCGACGACGCCCACGGCACGCCGATTATGCTCAAGGCGCAACAGCTCGGTATCACTCCGGAGCAGATGATTGGTGAGATGAGCCAGGAGCATCAGACCGATTTTGCCGGCTTCGACATCAGCTACGATAACTATCACTCGACGCATAGCGATGAGAACCGCGAGCTGTCGGAGCTGATCTACACTCGTCTGAAAGAGAACGGTTTTATCAAAAACCGTACCATCTCTCAGCTCTACGATCCGGAAAAAGGCATGTTCCTGCCGGACCGTTTTGTGAAAGGCACCTGTCCGAAGTGTAAATCTCCAGACCAGTACGGCGATAACTGCGAAGTGTGCGGCGCGACTTACAGCCCTACCGAGCTTATCGACCCGAAATCGGTGGTCTCCGGCGCCACGCCGGTGATGCGTGACTCCGAACACTTCTTCTTCGACCTGCCGTCATTCAGCGAAATGCTGCAGGCGTGGACCCGCAGCGGCGCGCTGCAGGAGCAGGTGGCGAACAAAATGCAGGAGTGGTTTGAGTCCGGCCTGCAGCAGTGGGACATCTCCCGCGATGCGCCGTACTTCGGCTTCGAAATTCCGAACGCGCCGGGCAAATACTTCTACGTCTGGCTGGACGCGCCGATCGGCTACATGGGCTCCTTCAAGAACCTGTGCGACAAGCGCGGCGACACCACCTGCTTCGACGAATACTGGAAGAAAGACTCCACGGCCGAGCTGTATCACTTTATCGGCAAGGACATCGTCTACTTCCACAGCCTGTTCTGGCCGGCGATGCTGGAAGGCAGCCAGTTCCGTAAGCCGACCAACCTGTTCGTGCACGGCTACGTGACGGTCAACGGCGCGAAGATGTCCAAGTCGCGCGGGACCTTTATCAAGGCCAGCACCTGGCTGAAACACTTTGATGCCGACAGCCTGCGCTACTACTACACCGCCAAGCTCTCTTCGCGCATCGATGATATCGACCTTAACCTGGAAGACTTTATCCAGCGCGTGAATGCCGACATCGTCAACAAGGTGGTTAACCTCGCCTCGCGCAACGCCGGCTTTATCAGCAAGCGTTTTGACGGCGTGCTGGCCGCTGAGCTGGCCGACCCGGCGCTGTACAAAACCTTCACCGACGCGGCGGAAAGCATCGGCGAAGCGTGGGACAGCCGCGAGTTCGGCAAGGCCATCCGCGAAATCATGGCGCTCGCCGACGTGGCCAACCGCTATGTCGATGAGCAGGCGCCGTGGGTGGTGGCGAAACAGGAAGGCCGCGACGCCGACCTGCAGGCCATCTGCACCATGGGTCTGAACATGTTCCGCGTGCTGATGACCTGGCTGAAACCGGTCCTGCCGCAGCTGGCCGCGCGTGCGGAAGCGTTCCTCAACAGCGAGCTGAGCTGGGACGCCATTCAGCAGCCGCTGCTGGCGCATAAGGTCAATCCGTTTAAGGCGCTGTACAACCGCATCGAGATGAAACAGGTCGAAGCCCTGGTTGAAGCGTCAAAAGAAGAGGTGAAAGCCGCAGCTGCGCCAGTGACCGGCCCGCTGGCGGACGATCCGATTCAGGACACCATCACCTTTGACGATTTCGCCAAAGTCGATCTGCGCGTGGCGCTGATTGAGAACGCGGAATTTGTTGAAGGCTCCGACAAGCTGCTGCGCCTGACGCTGGATCTGGGCGGCGAGAAACGTAACGTCTTCTCCGGCATCCGCTCCGCTTATCCGGATCCGCAGCCGCTGATTGGCCGCCTGACGGTGATGGTCGCCAACCTGGCGCCGCGCAAAATGCGCTTCGGTATCTCGGAAGGGATGGTGATGGCCGCCGGCCCTGGCGGGAAGGATATCTTCCTGTTAAGCCCTGACGACGGCGCCAAGCCGGGTCAGCAGGTGAAATAATAAAAAAGCCGGATTAACCATCCGGCTTTTTTTTGCCCGGCGGCGCTGCGCTTGCACGGGCCTACGGGTTATGTAGACCGGGTAAGGCGAAACCGCCACCCGGCAAAAATCACGGTTTCGGGTGATGCACCCGCTGGGTCAGCCCGCGCAGGAAATTGCGCAGAAACTGGTCGCCGCACTCGCGGTAGTTTTTGTGGTCAGGCGATCGCATCATGGCGGTCACTTCCGGCACCGACACGCGGTATTTCTGCTCGCTCATGATCGCCACAATATCGTCCGTTTTCAGCGAGAAGGCGATCCGTAGCTTTTTCAGCACCGTGTTGTTATTCACCCGACGCTCCAGCGCTAACTCCGGCGCCGAATCGTCTTTGCCGCGCTTGTCATAGATAAGGCCGTTGAGGAAACCCGACAGGATAATGTCCGGGCAGCGGACAAAGCCCTCTTCATCCTCTTTCGTGGTCCAGGTGTCGAAGCTGGCGGAGGTGGATTCCATAGCGGATAGCGCAAGAATGCGCACCATATCGTTATTATTGACTTTCAGGGTGTAGCGCAGGCTACGAAGAATATCATTACTGAGCATGAGTGCCTTTTACTGTCGATGATGCAATGGGGCGCAGTGTAGCAGCTTTACAGGCCAATCGCCTCTTTCAGGCTTTTTAAATAGCGTCGGCTCACCGGCACCGTTTGCCCGGCGCGCATTAGCAGCTCCGCCTGACCATTCTCCTCCAGGCGAATCTCCTTCAGGTGCGCCATATTCACCAGATACTGGCGATGGCAGCGCAGCAGCGGCGTGCGGCTCTCAAGGGTGCGCAGGGTCAGCTCGGTAAACCCTTCCTTGCCCTCGCGGTCGGTCACGTAGATGCCGCTCATCCGGCTGCTGACGAAGGCTACATCCTCCATCTGCAGCAGCCAGATACGGCTGTGACCGGTACAGGGTATGTATTTCAGCGTCTGCTGAGCATCATCCAGCAGCGACACATCCTGCAGATTACGCTCCTGGCACAGGCGGGCGAGGGTTTTCTCCAGCCGCGCAGCTTCAATCGGCTTGAGCAGATAGTCAAAAGCATGCTCCTCAAAGGCTTTCACCGCGTATTCATCAAAGGCGGTGAGAAACACAATATAGGGGCGATGCTCCGGGTCGAGCATCCCGACCATCTCCAGACCGCTGATGCGCGGCATCTGGATGTCGAGAAACAACACGTCGGGACGCAGCTTATGTACCGCGCCAATCGCCTCCACCGCGTTGCCGCACTCGCCGACGATCTCGATATCGCGCTGTGTCTCCAGCAATATACGCAGGTTTTCCCGCGCCAGCGGCTCATCATCGACGATCAATACTCTCAGCATGCATTCTCCTCCAGGGGCAGACGTAGGGTGACACGGGTAAAGCGCTCCGGCTCGCAGGTGACGCTGATGCCGCAGTCGGCGCCAAAACGCGCCCGCAGCCGCCTGTCCACCAGATTCATCCCCAGCCCGCTGGCCTGAGGGTTGGCCTGGTACAGCCCGGCGTTATCTTCGATATCCAGCTGCAGCCAGCGATCGTCCTGGCTGGCGCGAATGGTAATTTCGCCGACGCCAAGATGCTGCGATGTGCCATGCTTAATGGCGTTCTCCACGATCGGCTGCAGGGTAAAGGCCGGCAGCTGGTGATGCGCCAGCCCTTCCGGCACCGCCATCTGGATCTGCAGGTTAGCCTGAAAGCGGGCCTTCTCAATCTGCAGATAGGCGTTAACATGCTCTATCTCATCGGCGAGGGTGACGATTTCCGTCGGCCGCTTCAGGTTCTTGCGAAAGAAGGTCGACAGATACTGCACTAGCTGGCCGGCCTGCTCGCTGTCGCGACGGATCACCGCCTTCAGGGTGTTGAGCGCGTTAAACAGGAAGTGCGGGTTAACCTGGGCATGCAGGAGCTTGATTTCGGATTGCGTCAGCAGCGCCTTCTGCCGCTCGTACTGCCCGGCGAGGATCTGCGCCGACAGCAGCTGAGCAATCCCCTCTCCGAGGGTGCGGTTGATCGAACTGAACAGACGGTTTTTCGCCTCATACAGTTTGATGGTGCCGATCACCCGCTGGTTCTCACCGCGTAAGGGGATCACCAGCGTCGATCCCAGCTTACAGTGCGGATGAATCGAGCAGCGGTAGGGAACCTCGTTGCCGTCGGCATACACCACCTCCCCGGTCTCAATCGCCCGTTGCGTATACGACGAGGAGATAGGTTTGCCCGGCAGATGGTGGTCGTCGCCGATGCCGGTAAACGCCAGCAGCTTGTCGCGATCGGTGATCGCCACCGCGCCGATATCCAGCTCCTGGATAAGCACCTGGGCCACCTTCATGCTGTTCTCTTCGTTGAACCCCTGACGCAGGATCCCCTCGGTGGACGCCGCCACCTTCAGCGCCGTGGCGGAAAAAGCGGAGGTGTACTTCTCGAACATCGCCCGCTTGTCCAGCAGAATGCGCATAAACAGCGCCGCACCGACGGTATTGGTCACCATCATCGGCGCGGCAATGCTCTGCACCAGATGCAGGGCGTCCTGGAACGGGCGGGCAATCAGCAGAATGATCATCATCTGCACCAGCTCGGCCACGAAGGTGATCGCCCCGGCGGTGAGCGGGCTAAAGACTTTGTCCGGCCGGCCGCGTTTGACCAGCACGCTGTGCACCAGACCGCCCAGTAGCCCCTCGACGATGGTGGAGACCATGCAGCTTAAGGCGGTCATCCCCCCCAGCGAGTAGCGGTGCAGTCCGCCGGTCAGCCCCACCAGCCCGCCGACCACCGGGCCGCCGAGCAGGCCGCCCATCACGGCGCCGATGGCGCGGGTGTTGGCGATAGAGTCTTCGATATGCAGACCAAAATAGGTCCCCATAATGCAGAAAATGGAGAAGGTGACGTAGCACAGCAGCTTGTGCGGCAGGCGAACAGTGACTTGCATCAGGGGGATAAACAGTCGGGTTTTGCTCATCAACCACGCGATGACCAAAAATACGCACATCTGCTGAAGCAGCAGCAACACCAGATCAAACTCGTACATACCCGCAAACCACACATTTCAGAAAGCGCGTACCATACCCTGACTGGCGAAAACTTTCTTTGAAGCCCTGCATAAAAATGAAAAATGACGGGCAGGATCACACTTTTTTGCGGCGCGTTGCTCAGCCAAATAGGCAAAAAGCCCGGCGCGGCGCGCTAAACCGCAATTAATGTTTCATTAACACCTGCGCTTCACCGTATAATCCCCCTGTTAACATCAGGAGCCTATTATGAAGCCAGCGAAAATCGCGGTCGTCACTCTCTTCTTACTTATGGCCATCGGCGGGATCAGCGGCGTAATGCTGGCCGGCTATTCCTTTATTGTGCGTGGCGGTGTCGGCTGATCCAGCGGGTCAGACGCTCAAACGCGCGGTCGACAATGATCGCCGCCAGCGCCACCAGTAGCGCCCCCTGCACAATATAGGCGGTATTAAACCCGCTCAGGCCGATGATGATCGGCGTCCCAAGCGTATTGGCCCCCACCGTCGAGGCTATCGTCGCGGTACCAATATTGACGATGACCGAGGTGCGGATCCCCGCCAGGATCACCGGGGCCGCCAGCGGCAGCTCCACCTTATACAGACGCTGCCAGCCGGTCATTCCCATCCCTTCTGCCACATCTGACACGCCCGACGGTATCGATCCCAGCCCGGCCAGCGTCCCCTGCAGCACCGGCAGTATGCCATACAGCGCGAGGGCGATCAGCGCCGGCAGCCAGCCAAAGCCCAGCACCGGTACCGCCATCGCCAGCACCGCCACCGGCGGAAAGGTCTGCCCGATAGCGGCGATGGTCTCCACCAGCGGACGAAAAGCGCTGCCCGCGGGCCGGGTAACCGCCACCCCTGCCCCCAGCCCGACGGCGGTTGCCGCGAGGCTGGATACCACTACCAGCCAGCCGTGATCGAGAGTGAGCGCCCAGAAGCTCTCCTGCTGGTAAACCGGCCGCGGCAGCTCCGGAAACAGCCGGCTGAACAGCGGCGCGCTGTAGGGTAGCCCCATCAGCAGGCCGATGAACAGCGCGATAAGCCACCACAACGGCTCACGAAGCGCCTTCATGGCTCGCCTCCTGGCGCAGCAGATCGGCAAAATGCAGCGTGCCGCAGGGCTGCCCCTCGGCATCCACCACCGGCAGCGCCTCGCAGCGCCGGGCGACAAACTGCGATAGCGCTTCCCGCAGGGTCATGGTGACGATCAGCCCCTCGCCCGCCAGCCGCTCGTCGGGGCGCAGATAGTCCCGCACCTCACGCAGCGACAGCAGGCGCACGCCCAGCTCGCTGCGGCCAAAAAAGGTCTGCACAAAGCTATTCTCTGGCCGCAGGAGCATCGCCAGCGGCGCCCCCTGCTGGACCACCTCGCCACCGTCCATCAGCACCAGGTGGTCCGCCAGACGCAGCGCTTCGTCAATATCATGGGTCACCAGGACAATGGTTCGCCCCAGCAGGCGGTGAATGCGCAGCATCTCCTGCTGCAGCGCCTCGCGGGTCACCGGGTCGAGGGCGCCGAAGGGTTCATCCATCAGCAGCACCTCCGGGTCTGCCGCCAGCGCCCGCGCCACCCCGACCCGCTGCTGTTGGCCGCCGGAAAGCTGATGGGGATAGCGGTCGCGCAGCGTCGCCTCCAGCCCCAGCAGCGCCATCAGCTCGTCGACCCGGTCGGCGATCCTCGCCCGCGGCCATTTTTGCAGCTGCGGCACGGTGGCGATATTCTGCGCCACCGTCCAGTGGGGAAACAGGCCGATAGACTGGATGGCATAGCCCATCCGTCGCCGCAGGGTCAGGAGCGGCTGCTGGCGGATGTCTTCGCCGGCAAAGCGAATCATGCCCCGGTCCGGCTCCAGCAGGCGGTTGATCATTTTCAGCGTCGTCGACTTGCCCGAGCCGGAGGTCCCCACCAGCACCGAAAATGCGCCTTCGCGCAGCTCCAGGGTCAGGTCCTTCACCGCCGGGTGGCCGGCAAACGCTTTGCTGACCCCTTGAAACTCAATCATTGGCCTCTCCTTTTAGCCAGGCGCCCCACAGGGCGAACAGAGCATCCACCACCACCGCCAGGGCAATGGTCGGCACCACGCCCAGCAGCACCAGATCCAGCGCGCTGCTCAGCAGCCCCTGAAATACCAGCGCGCCAAAGCCGCCGGCGCCGATCAGCGCCGCCGCCACCGCCATGCCGACGGTTTGCACGCTGACCACCCGCAGGCTGCGCAGCAGCACCGGCATCGCCAGCGGGAGCTGCACCTGACGAAAGCGCTGCCCGGCGCTCATGCCCATCGCCGTCGCGCTCTCCAGCGCATCCTGCGGCACCTGCTGCAGGCCGGTCACCACCCCGCGCACCAGCGGCAACAGCGCATACAACGTCAGGGCAATCAGGGCCGGCGCCACGCCGGTCCCGGAGACGCCCAGCTCGCCCAGCGCCGGAAAATAGCGCGCCACACCGGCAAGCGGGGCAATCAGCAGGCCGAACAGCGCCACCGACGGGATAGTCTGGATCACATTGAGCACGGTGAAGGCCGGCGCCTGCCAGCGCGGACGCCGCCAGAGCCATACCCCCAGCGGCAGGCCGATCAGCAGGCCCGGCAGCAGGGTGCCAAACAGCAGAAGCAGATGCTGGCGCAGAGCGTCGTCAAACACCTCCTGGCGGTTGGCATACTCTTTCAGCAGCGAGAGCTGATCGAGCGCCCCGGCGGCGAGCAGGATGATGGGCAGAAGCCAGACTTGCGCATTGAGCAGCCAGCGCCATAGCGGCCGGGCGGTAAGATGACGAATGGCCTCGCTGGCCAGCAGCAGGCAGAGCGCCAGCGACAGCCACAGGCCGCTGCCGGGCGAGGTGCGCGCCAGCGGCGAGCCGTGCCGGGAGAGCTCAAGCGCCGCCTGGCCGCTGCCCCAGATAAGCAGCGGGAAGAGCAGTTCGGCCAGCAGCAGATGGAGAAGCGGCGCGACCCTGCCCGGCAGCCAGCAGAGCAGGATCCCGGCGAGGGCTGCCGCCAGCTGAACGCCGGCGAGCCAGGGCATCACCTGCCACAGCCCGCGCCCTTCCCCGGAGAGTAAGCGATTCGGCGCGTAAGTGATAAACGGCAGCGCCAGCGTAACCAGCAGCAGGCCTGTCAGCAGCAGGCCGACGCGGTGAGTACAGCGAATGGTCACCGGTGGCTTACTTCAGCAGGCCTTTCTGCTGCAGATAATCTGCCGCCACGCGCTTCGCATCCTGGCCTTCCACTGCGATGCGGGCGTTGAGCTGCTGCAGGGTCTTTTCATTGAGGCTGGCGAAGACCGGCTTCAGCCAGTCGGCGATCTGCGGGTAGGCTTTCAGCACCGTCTCGCGCACCACCGGCGTTGGGGCGTAAATCGGCTGCACGCCCTGCGGGTCGCTCAGCGTCTGTAATCCCAGGGCCGCCACCGGGCCGTCGGTGCCGTAGGCCATCGCCGCGTTGACGCCGGAGGTCTGCTGCGCCGCCGCTTTGATGGTCACCGCCGTATCGCCCCCGGCCAGCGACAGCAGCTGGTTCTGGTTAAGTTTGAAGTCATACGCTTTTTCAAACGCCGGCAGCGCGTCCGGGCGTTCAATAAACTCCGCCGAGGCCGCCAGCTTAAATTCGCCGCCCTGCTGCAGATAGCGGCTGAGGTCGGCCAGCGAAGTCAGGTGATTTTTCTCCGCCAGCTCCTGACGCACGGCGATGGTCCAGGTGTTGTTAGCCGGCGCCGGGGTAAGCCATACCAGCTGATGTTTCTCCTGATCCAGGCGCTTCACCTTCTCATAGCCCTGCTGGGCATTCTTCCACGCCGGGTCGTTTTCATCTTTAAAGAAAAAAGCGCCATTGCCGGTATATTCCGGGTAGATATCCAGCTCGCCGGCGACAATCGCCCCGCGCACCACCGGCGTGGTGCCGAGCTGGATTTTGTTAATCGTTTTGACGCCGTGGCTTTCCAGCACCTGCTGGATCATATTACCGAGCAGCGCCCCTTCGGTATCAATTTTCGAGCCGACCTTCACCGGCTCCGCCGCCTGCAGCGGCACACTTATCAGGGCGGCCAGCGCCAGCGCGCCGGACCATTTCGTCGCCATCTTCATCCCGCATCCCTCAGTTCTTTTGCGCTTCGCTTACAGAAGCTTAAGAGAAAAGCGTAGTCCATTTGCCAGCGATACGAAAAAGAAAAGGCCGATTAATCGGCCTTTTAAGTGTGACGTTGGGCTTAAGGGCTATATCTTACAACAGCTCAAACTCGCTCTGCTTCACGCGGGCGGAGTCCACGCCGATAAAGACATTGAATTTGCCCGGCTCAGCGACGTATTTCATCTGCTGGTTCCAGAACTTCAGCGCGTCGACGTCGATCGGGAAGCTGACGGTTTGCGTTTCGCCCGGCTTGAGGTTGACCTTTTTAAAGCCGCGCAGCATTTTTACCGGCCGGCTCATGGAGGCGGTGACGTCCTGCAGATACAGCTGAATGACCGTCGCCCCTTCGCGTTTGCCGGTATTGGTCACCTGCACGCTGGCGGTCACGCTGCCGTCGCGCGGCAGCATGGCCGACGACATGGTGACATCGGAGACGCTAAAGGTGGTATAGCTCAGGCCGTAGCCAAACGGGTACAGCGGGCCGTTGGCTTCATCGAAGTAGCGCGAGGTGTACTTGTTCGGCTTCTCCGGATTATACGGACGACCGGTATTCAGGTGGCTGTAGTAGGTTGGGATCTGCCCCACCGAGCGCGGGAAGGACATCGGCAGCTTGCCCGACGGGTTATAGTCGCCAAACAGCACGTCGGCGATGGCATGCCCGCCTTCGGTGCCGGCAAACCAGGTCTCCAGCAGCGCATCGGCTTGCTGATCCTCTTTCACCAGCGCCAGCGGACGGCCGTTCATCAGCACCAGCACCAGCGGTTTGCCGGTGGCCTTGAGGGCGGCAATCAGGTTGCGCTGGCTCTGCGGCAGGGTGATGTCGGTCCGGCTGGAGGCCTCATGGGCCATGCCCTGCGCCTCGCCCACTACGGCAACCACCACGTCGGATTGCTTCGCCGCCGCGACGGCTTCGTCGATCATTTCCTGCGGCGAGCGCGGGTCAACCTGCACCGCGTTCTCATACAGGTTAAGGAAATCGACAATGCCTTTGTCGTCGGTAACGTTCGCCCCTTTGGCGTAAATCACTTTGCCGTTATCGCCCAGCGCTTCTTTGATGCCGGTCAGGACGGTCACCGACTGGTCGGCCACGCCCGCTGCCGACCAGCTGCCCATCATGTCGCGTTTGCTGTCCGCCAGCGCGCCCACCACCGCGATAGTGCCGGATTTTTTCAGCGGCAGCGTATCAAGCCGGTTTTTCAGCAGCACCAGGCTCTCGCAGGCGACTTCCCGCGCCTCTTTACGATGCAGACGGCTTTCTGCGTTGGTGTCCTGCGGGTCAGAATCTTTTGGCCCCAGGTGGCTGTACGGATCGTTGAACAGCCCCATATCATATTTGACGTTAAGCACGTGACGGGTGGCGTCATCCAGCTCGGCCATGGTCACCTTGCCGGACTTCACCAGCCCCGGCAGGTACTTGCTGTAATACTCGTCGCTCATGCTCATGTTGATGCCGGACTTGAGCGCCACGCGCACCGCGTCTTCCGGGTCGGAGGCCACGCCGTGCTTGATCAGCTCTTTAATGGCGCCGTGGTCGGAGACCGTGATGCCTTTAAAGCCCCACTGGTCGCGCAGGACATCTTTCAGCAGCCAGGAATCGGCGGTCGCCGGGGTGCCGTTCAGCGAGTTCAGGGCCACCATCACCGCGCCGCTGCCGGCATCCAGCCCGGCTTTATACGGCGGCATATAGTCGTTGAACAGGCGCTGCGGGCTCATGTCGACCGTGTTGTACTCTTTCCCGCCCTCCACCGCGCCGTAGGCGGCGAAGTGCTTGACGCTGGTCATCACCGAATAGCGGTCCGCCGGGCTCTTACCCTGCATCGACTCCACCATCGCCTGGCCCATCATCGTGGTCAGATAGGTGTCTTCCCCGAACCCTTCGGAAGCGCGTCCCCAGCGCGGGTCGCGGGAGACGTCGACCATCGGCGCCCAGGTCATATTCAGCCCGTCATCGGCAGCTTCATAAGCTGACACGCGGCCCACGGTCTTCACTGCGTCAAGGTTAAACGACGAGGCCAGGCCGAGGCTTATCGGGAACACGGTACGCTGGCCGTGCAGCACATCGTAGGCAAAGAACAGCGGGATCTTCAGGCGGCTAAGCTGCATCACCTGATCCTGCATCACGCGGATATCCGGGCGGGTGACGGTGTTAAAAATCGCCCCCACCTGACCGTTTTTGATCATTTCACGGATCGCCTCTTTGGGGTTATCCGGGCCGACGCTTATCAGACGCAGCTGGCCGATTTTCTCGTCTACGGTCATTTTTTTCAGCAGGTCGGTGACAAAGGCATCCCGCGCCTGCGGGGTCAGGGGGTGGTTACCAAACAGTTCATCCGCCAGCGCGGGTTGCAGCGCCAGACTCACGGCGACGCCTACAGTGCAGAGCCATTTCATTGTTATCTCGCTTTTTCTCAGACGGGGACTCGGTAAAACATAATAAAAACCGCAGTTTGCCATATATATAAACAACGCGCCCGCAGAATGCTAAGGTTCTTCTCTGATTTTTGCGAAACATTCATGCATCAAATTGTCATACAAAGCGCTATGCTTATCCTCGATATTTCGCGCACCACCACAAGGAGTGGAACATGTCATCTGCACCCACTAACACCAATAAAACGTTTCTGGCTGACCTCGCGCGCCTGGTTGGCCCTTCGCATCTGCTGACCGACCCGGCAAAAACCCAGCGCTACCGCAAAGGCTTCCGCTCCGGTCAGGGCGAGGCGCTGGCGGTTGTCTTTCCCGGCACCCTTTTGGAACTCTGGCGCGTGCTCAACGCCTGCGTCGACGCCGATAAAATCATTCTGATGCAGGCGGCCAACACCGGCCTGACCGAAGGCTCCACCCCCAACGGCAATGATTACGATCGCGAGATCGTGATTATCAGCACCCTGCGCCTGGATAAACTGCATCTGCTGGACAAAGGCGAGCAGGTGCTGGCCTGGCCCGGCACCACGCTCTACTCACTGGAAAAAGCGCTGAAACCGCTGGGGCGCGAGCCGCACTCAGTGATCGGCTCATCGTGCATCGGCGCGTCGGTGATCGGCGGGATCTGCAACAACTCCGGCGGTTCCCTGGTGCAGCGCGGGCCGGCCTACACCGAGATGTCGCTGTTCGCACAGATTGACGCCGACGGCAAGCTGAAGCTGGTCAACCATCTGGGCATCGATCTCGGCAGTACGCCGGAGCAGATCCTCAGCCGACTCGACGACGAGCGGATCAGCGATAGCGATGTGCTGCACGATGGCCGCCACGCCCACGATCACGATTATGTTACCCGCGTGCGCGATGTCGATGCCGACACCCCGGCGCGCTACAACGCCGACCCGGACCGCCTGTTCGAATCCTCCGGCTGCGCCGGCAAGCTGGCGGTTTTCGCCGTGCGTCTCGATACCTTCCCGGCGGAAAAGCGCCAGCAGGTGTTTTACATTGGCACCAACCAGCCGCAGGTATTGACCGAGATCCGCCGCCATATCCTCGCCGAGTTCCAGCATCTGCCGGTGGCCGGGGAATATATGCACCGCGATATTTACGATATCGCCGAGAAGTATGGCAAAGACACCTTCCTGATGATCGACAAGCTCGGCACCGACAAAATGCCGTTCTTCTTCACCATGAAGGGGCGCACCGACGCGATGCTGGAGAAAGTGTCGCTGTTTAAACCGCACTTTACCGACCGCTTTATGCAGAAGCTCGGCCACGTCTTCCCGGCGCATTTACCGGAGCGGATGAAAACCTGGCGCGACAAATATGAACACCATCTGCTGCTGAAGATGGCCGGCGACGGCATCGAAGAAGCACAGCGCTGGCTGACGGAATACTTCCAGCAGGCCGAGGGAGATTTCTTCGCCTGTACGCCAGAAGAAGGCAGCAAGGCATTCCTCCACCGCTTTGCCGCCGCCGGCGCGGCGATCCGCTATCAGGCGGTGCATGCCGACGAAGTCGAAGATATTCTGGCGCTGGATATCGCCCTGCGCCGCAACGATACCGAGTGGTTCGAACATCTGCCGCCGGAGATCGACAGCCAGCTGGTGCACAAGCTCTACTATGGCCACTTTATGTGTCATGTGTTCCATCAGGATTACATCGTCAAGAAAGGGGTCGATGCCCATGCGCTGAAGGAGCAGATGCTGGAGTTGCTGAAAGCGCGCGGCGCCCAGTACCCGGCGGAGCATAACGTGGGTCATCTGTATGAAGCGCCGGAGAGCCTGCAGCAGTTCTATCGCCAGAACGATCCGACCAACAGCATGAACCCGGGGATTGGTAAAACCAGTAAGCAGAAATATTGGGGTGAAGCGGCCCCGGCGCCGGTCTCCCCGGCGGATCCGCAATAATCGGCGGCAGGACTATTCAGCCTGGCGCTTCTGTATTACGCTGCACGCCGGAGAATGTCTCTCCGGCAGATTCAGGAGCGCCGCCATGCCCGCAGAGGCCCCGTTACTCGACAGTGATTTAGAAATTCGTGAAGCGCTGCCCGACGATGCGCACGCCATCGCCGCGCTGTATGTCTGGCACGTGCTTAATGGCCGCGCCTCCTTCGAAGAGATCCCCCCCACCGTTGACGAAATGCGTAAACGGATCCAGACCGTGCGCGATAACGGGCTGCCCTGGCTGGTCGCGCTGTGGCGCGGGGCTATCGTCGGCTACTGCTACGCCACTTTCTATCGCCCGCGCCCGGCCTATCGCTATACCCTCGAGGAATCCATCTACGTGGAGTCCGGAATGGGCGGGCGCGGCATCGGCAGCGCGCTGCTGTCGCGGCTGATCGCCGAATGCGAGAAAGGCCCGTGGCGGCAGATGCTGGCGATCATCGGCGATGGCCATAACAATGCCGGCTCGCTGGCGATCCATAAAAAGTTCGGTTTTACCGTGGCGGGTCAGCTGCGCAGCGTCGGCTATAAGATGGGCGACTGGCGGGATACGTTGATTATGCAGCGCGCGCTGGGTGACGGCGACTGGACGCTCCCGGAGTAATATTCGGCGTCAAATCCCCGGCTCGCGGCGTAAACGCCTCAGCCGGGCTACCGTTCAGCGCGGTTCCCCAGGCCGGCTAAGGCGTCAGCCGCCATCCGGGGGATGTGCAGATTAATCGTTCTGCGCGGTCTGGGCGCCGCCTTTCAGCATCGCCTCCGCCATCTGCGCTTCGCGCTGCTTCTTATAGCTCAGCGCCGAAGCCGGCACCGGCATCACCTTCCCGGTCTCGATCCACGTGCGCAAACGGCTGGCGTCGGCAAAGTGGGTATATTTGCCGAAGGCATCCATCACCACCAGCGCCACCGGGCGTTGGTTGATCACCGTGCGCATAATCAGGCAGTGGCCGGCGGCGTTGGTGAAGCCGGTTTTGGTCAGCTGGATGTTCCAGTTGTCGCGATACACCAGATGGTTAGTGTTGCGGAACGGCAGGCTGTAGGCCGGATGGGCAAAGGTGGCGGTCTCTTCTTTGGTGGTGCTCAGCTGGCCGATCAGCGGGTACTGCTCGCTGGCGATCAGCAGTTTGGTCAGATCGCGGGCGGTGGAGACGTTATGCACCGACAGTCCGGTGGGCTCCACGTAGCGGGTATGGGTCATCCCCAGCGCCTGCGCTTTGGCGTTCATCGCGCGAATAAAGGCGTCGTAGCCGCCCGGATAGTGATGCGCCAGGCTGGCGGCCGCACGGTTCTCGGAAGACATCAGCGCCAGCAGCAGCATATCGCGGCGGCTGATTTGGCTGTTGAGACGCACGCGCGAGTAAATCCCCTTCATTTCCGGGGTATGGCTGATATCCACCGTCAGCATCTCATCCAGCGGCAGATGGGCATCGAGCACCACCATGGCGGTCATCACCTTGGTGATCGACGCCATCGGGCGCACCAGATCCGGCTGGCTGGCGTAGATGATTTTTTTGGTGGCCAGATCGACGATCATGGCGCTGCCGGAAGCGATGTCCGGCTGCGAGGCGGTCACCGCCATCGGGGTTTTTGCTAACGCCTGGGGCGCAAAAGGCACAGCCAGCAGCAAGGTCAGGCTGAGCAAAGAGACTCGAAATTTCGGCATCATGGGCATTCTGAAAAGTATTTTTGCACGTTATGCAACGTACGCCGCGAGGTTAAGTGGGCAACTTCGCTGGCAAACGCCATCATACCGCGCTGTAAGGCCCTGTGCCTAATAAGAATCGTGAAGAAATGCTGCATTGCCGACATAAAATACATATTTGCCGGCAATGCATATTGACCCGTTACGTCCGATCAGAAGAGTCGGTAGCCATACCCCCACAGCACCACGGTGATCGCCAGCAGGACTTCCAGCACCAGCACCCCGATGGCCAGGGTTGAGCTGGCGAAACTGAGCCCCTCTTCCCGGTTAATGCTCAGGAAGGTCGGGATCCCGAGATAGAGCAGATAGCCAGTATAGAACAGGGCAATGGTACCGATCAGCGCGCATAGCCAGACCAGCGGATAGAGCGCCACAATCCCGCTCAGGAACAGCGGTGTGGCCACATAGCCGGCAAATACCATGCAGCGTTTCAGGGAAGGCTGCTGTGGATACTGCCTGGCCATCCACCAGATGACCCGCCCCATGATCGCCACCCCGGCGAGCATCACGGCATAAAACAGCACCGCCAGCGCCAGCCCGGTCAACATCGACAGTTTAATAATAGTGCCGTCGCCGAAGTTCCAGCCCAACTGCGTGGTGCCGATAAAGGCGCAAACCACCGGAACCGCCGCCATCAGCAGCACATGGTGCGTATAGTGATGAGAAATGGTTTCATTCTCGCTCTTAATCACGCTCATCTCCCGGTTGGGATGAGCGAAGAGCCCCCAGACATGGTTCATAGCGTCCCCCTTGTCACGGCTTCGTACTGCACTGATCCAAGTATAATTCACCCTGTAGATTATTTTGTGTACAGCGCAAAAAATCTGCCTCGCCGCGTTTTGGTCAGCAGGGTGTATGATTAAGAGGTGAAGAGGTAAGGAGAAAAGCTGTTTATGGATATCAATCACCTGATTTCCCAGTATGGCTACGCGGCGCTGATCGTCGGCAGCATGGCGGAAGGTGAGACCATTACCCTGCTGGGCGGCGTCGCAGCGCATCAGGGGCTACTGAAGTTTCCCCTGGTGGTGATCGCCGTCGCCCTCGGCGGGATGATTGGCGATCAGATGCTCTATCTGCTTGGTCGCCGCTTCGGCGGGCGCATTCTGCGCCGTTTCGCCAGCCAGAAAGCGCGGATCCGGAAAGCGCAGCGCATGATCCAGCACCGGCCGTGGCTGTTTGTCATCGGCACCCGCTTTATGTACGGCTTCCGGGTGATCGGCCCCCTGCTGATCGGCGCCAGCCGCCTGCCGCCGCGCATTTTCCTGCCGCTGAATATTGTCGGAGCGCTGGTGTGGGCCCTGCTGTTTACCACCATAGGCTATCTTGGCGGCGAGGTGGTCGGCCCGTGGCTGCACCATCTGGACGCCCATCTGAAGCATTGGATCTGGCTGATCCTCGCGGTGCTGGTGGTTGTGGCCGCCCACTGGTGGCTCAGGCGGCGCGAGAGTAAGAAGAAAGACTGAGCGGCGCGCCCGCGGGCGCACCGTGGTTGGCGGTTACTTCACCGTCTGATGGTAGCCGCCGCCAAGGGCTGAGGTCAGCTGAATGCTGGCGTCAATCCACTGGCCGTGCAGGCGCAAGGCGGTGATACGCTCCTGCAGCGCCGGGAGTTTCGCCAGGCTCACCCTGGAGCCGGGCAGGATCCCCGCCGCCATTCGGGCCTGCGCCAGATCCACCACCCGCTGGGCGTCTTTTTCAACCTGCTGCTGCTGTTGGCTTTTGGCCATCAGCGTCTCAACCTGGCTGGCGGTTTTCGCCACCTGGTTGACGGCGTCCACCACCGCTTTGTTGTATTGGGCGATGGACAGGCTGTTCTGCGCGCTGGCGATATCCAGATTAGCATTGAGACGACCGCTGTCGAAGATCGGCAGCGTCAGTCCGGCGGTGACGCCCATCTGCTGCGCCGAATGGCGGAAAAGATCGCTTAAGTGCAGGGCATCCTGCTGCAGGAAAGCCATCAGGTTGATGTCCGGATAAAACGCCGCCTTCGCCGCGTCCACTTCGCTCAGCGACGCCTCGATATACCAGTGAGCGACCTGCAGATCCGGGCGGCGCGCCAGCAGCTCATAGCCGAGGGTATCCGGCAGCTGCGCGCTGACCGTCGGCAGGCTGGCGGGTTTGAGGTTTAGCGACTGGCTCTGGCTGTTGGTCAGGGCCATCAGCCGCGCTTCAATCTCTTTCATCGTGCCCGCCACGTCCGCCAGCTGCTGGTCGGTTTTGCTGACGTTAATATCGTTCTCCGCCCCTTCGGCGGAGTTGGTGATCCCGCGCTGATACAGGGCCTTGTCGACCGTCACGATATTATTTTGCTCGTTTTTCACCTGCTGCAGCACCGCTTTGATCGCCGCTTCCGTCTGCCACTGCCAGTACAGGCGCGCCACGCTGCCGGAGAGCAGCTCGCGGGTCTGGGCCTGCTCGGCCACCTGGGCTTTCAGCTCGCCGATGCGCGCTTTCACCAGCGCGCGGTTTTTGCCCCACAGATCGAGATCCCAGCCGGCAGTCAGGCCGAAGGTGCCATTGGTGTACCACGGGCCGGTATTGCCGTCGGTATCGGTGGCGAACGGCCCCATCAGGCCTTCAGCGGACATTTTCTGCCGTTCGATATCGGCGGAGAAATCCATCTCCGGGCCAAGATTCGCCTGCGACATTCGCGCCTGCGCTTCAGCAAGCCTGATGCGCTGTTCGGCAATCTGCATGTCCGGCGCGTTGGCGAGTGCGCGCTGAATCAGATTATCCAGTTGGGCATCGTGGTAGTCTTTCCACCAGTCGGTGTGTGGCCAGCCATTTTGGACGGCGGCGGGAAGATCCATGGAAACGTGGGAAGCCGGAATTTGCTGCTGCGGCGGATTAGCGACCTCATGAGAAGGCGCGCAGCCAGCCAGCGCGATGGCCAGGGGCAACGCCGCCAGCACGCTATTTTTTAATATCAATTTCATTTAACAGGTCAGATAACGTAATCAGGTTGGTTATCATAAATTAATTGAATTAAACGCGTTTAGTAAAGCGTGTGACTAAATTATTAGTTAGCTAAAAATAAACAACCTTATCAATTCAAGGGATGAATATGAGTCAGAATATTTATGACGACCCGCAGTTCTTTGCCGGCTATGCGACCCTCGATCGCTCGGTGAAGGGACTGGAGGGTGCACCAGAGTGGCCATCGCTGCAGGCAATGCTGCCGCCAGTAACCGGTTTGCGGGTGGTGGATCTCGGTTGTGGCTACGGCTGGTTTTGCCGCTGGGCGCAGCAGCAGGGAGCCAGCCAGATAATTGGTTTTGATATCTCCCGACGTATGCTGGCGCAGGCGCGAGAGATGACCCGCGGGGATGAGATTGACTACCGCTGCGCCGATCTGCAAACCCTGACGTTGCCCGCCAACAGCTGCGATCTGGTCTACAGCTCACTGGCGCTCCATTACTTACCAGACATCGCCCCGCTCTTCACCGCCCTGCAGCAGGCGCTGGTCCCTGGCGGCATCCTGGTCTTTTCCGCGGAACATCCCATCTATACCGCGCCGCTGCAGCAGGGATGGCAGGTGAATGAGCAGGGGCAAAAAAGCTGGCCGGTCAGCCACTATCAGCAGGAGGGCGAGCGCGTAAGCAACTGGTTTGCCGAGGGCGTCATTAAACAGCACCGCAAACTCTCAAGCTGGGTAAACGCGCTTATCGCCGCTGGTTTTGTGCTGGAGCAGCTGGATGAGTGGGGTCCGAGCGCCGAACAGATTGCTCAACAGCCCGCCCTGGATGAAGAGAAAGAGCGTCCGATGATCTTTTTACTGCGCGCGCGTAAACCGGGCTGATCCCTCGCCCGGCGATGGCCGGGCGGGGAAGTATTACGCTTTCAGGCTGGCGCCGCGGCTGGCAATCACCTCTTTATACCAGTCAAAGCTCTTCTTCTTACTGCGTGCCAGGGTGCCGGTGCCGTCATCATGGCGGTCAACATAGATAAAGCCGTAGCGCTTCGACAGCTCCGCCTTCGAGGCGCTCACCAGGTCAATCGGCCCCCAGCTGGTAAAGCCCATCAGCTCAACGCCATCGTCAATGGCTTCCCGCGCCTGCACCAGGTGGTCGTTCAGGTAGCTGATGCGGTAGTCATCATTAATGCTGCCGTCGGCTTCCACCTTATCTTTGGCGCCCAGACCGTTTTCCACGATAAACAGCGGCTTCTGATAGCGATCCCACAGCACGTTCAGCAGCGTACGCAGGCCGAGGGGGTCTATCTGCCAGCCCCACTCCGAGCTCGCCAGGTGCGGGTTCGGCACCATGCTGAGAATATTGCCGCGCGCCTGCTGGTTCAGCGCCTCATCGGCGGTGACGCACCCGGTCATGTAGTAGCTGAAGGAGATAAAATCGACGGTGGTTTTCAGCGTTTCGCGATCGGCCTCGGTGATGTCGAGCGTGATGCCGTTGTCGCGGAAAAAGCGCTGCATATAGCCCGGGTACGCCCCGCGCGCCTGCACGTCGCCGAAGAACTGCCAGCTGCGGTTCTCCTGCAGCGTCGCAAACACATCTTCCGGTTTGCAGCTCAGGGGATACATCAGCCCGCCGAGCAGCATATTGCCGATTTTGCCCTCGGGCACCAGCTCATGACAGGCTTTGACCGCCAGAGCGCTGGCCACCAGCTGGTGATGAATGGCCTGATACACCTCGCCTTTACTGCTGCCGGCCGGCAAGCCGACGCCGGTCATCGGGGCATGCAGCGACATATTGATTTCGTTAAAGGTCAGCCACAGTTTGACTTTGTTTTTATAACGGCTGAACACCGTCCGGGCGTAGCGCTCAAAGAAGCCAATCACCTGCCGGCTGCCCCAGCCGCCGTAATTTTTCACCAGCGCCCATGGCATTTCATAATGCGACAGCGTCACCAGCGGAGTGATGTTGTGCTTCGCCATCTCGTCGAACAATTTGTCGTAGAAGGCGAGTCCGGCTTCGTTCGGCTCGGCGTCGTCGCCGTTGGGGTAGATGCGCGTCCAGGCGATGGAGACCCGCAGGCAGTTAAAGCCCATCTCAGCGAACAGGGCGATATCTTCCGGGTAGCGATGGTAAAAATCGATCGCCACATCCTTTATGCCGCTGTCGCCGGGTACGCGCTCGACCACTTCGCCGAAGACGCCGTGCGGCTGCACATCGGAGGTGGATAACCCTTTGCCATCTTCCAGGTACGCCCCTTCCACCTGATTCGCCGCGGTCGCGCCGCCCCATAAAAAATCTGTCGGGAATGTTTTCATCTCTCTCTCCTGTGATTAATGGCTGACTGACAACAACGGCTGACCGGCTTCGACGGCGCTGGGCGCCACCGTGTCGATCTCACGATAGTCATCGCTGTTGCTGATAATAATCGGGGTCGCCAGGTCGTAACCGGCGTCCAGAATCGCCTGACGATCGAACTCAATCAGCAGATCGCCGGCCTGTACCCTGTCGCCCTCTTTCACATGCGCGGTAAACGGCACGCCATCGAGTTTGACCGTGTCGATGCCAACGTGGATCAGCAGCTCGATGCCGCTGTCGCTCTGCAGGCCGATGGCGTGTTTAGTCTGAAACAGGGAAGCCACTTCGCCCGGGAATGGGGCGATGACTTTGCCCACCGCCGGGATAATGGCGACTCCTTTTCCCAACAGGCCGCTGGCGAAGGTGCTGTCCGGCACCTGATCGAGGGCGATGACGCTGCCGCTCATCGGCGCCAGGATGTCATTTGCCGAGACCGGCGCTACCGCCACGGCGCCCGGCGCGGCGCTGGCGCGCGGCAGGCCGGCGAAGAAAGTTAAACCACAGGAGATAATCAATGCCGCGAAGATACCCACTACGCCGCCCCAAACGGTGCTATCAAGCCCTTGGGGCGGGATCATTTGTGCGACAGTAAAAATGTTCCCGAAACCGAATGAATAGACGTGAGCGTTACTGAAGCCCACAATCGCGCCGCCAATGGCGCCCGCCACGCAGCCGAAGATAAACGGCCGGCGCAGCGGCAATGTTAAGCCATAGATAGCCGGCTCGGTAATGCCGAAGATGCCCGCTGAAAACGCAGAGCCGGCCAGCACTTTCTGGCGGGCGTCGCGGGTTTTCAGCAAAATACCCAGCACCGCGCCGACCTGTCCCATCACGGCCGGCAACAGCATGGGCAGCATGGAATCATGGCCAAGCACCGTCAGATTGTTAATCATCAGCGGAATCAGCCCCCAATGCAGGCCGAAGATCACACAAACCTGCCACAGCGCGCCCATCGCCGCTCCCGCCAGCCACGGCGCCACCGCGTAGATAATCTGATACCCCTGGGCCAACAGATGACTGAGCCAGGTCGCCAGAGGACCAATCAGCAGAAACGTCAGCGGAACCACAACGGCGAGACAAATCGCCGGGGTAAAAAAGTTTTTCATCGATGACGGCAGCAGCGCGTTGCTCTTGCGCTCCAGCCAGCAGCAGACCCATGAAGCGAGAATAATCGGGATCACCGATGAGCTGTAATTGATAAAGGTCACCGGGATGCCGAGAAAGTGCTCCACCGCCGCGCCCGGCGCCTGGCTGGCCTCAAAGGCCTGAATCATCAGTGGGTGGGTTAACGCTCCACCGATCACCATTGAGACAAACGGGTTACCGCCAAATTTTTTACCGGCGGTGTAACCGAGAAACAGCGGGAAGAAAAAGAACAGCGCGTCGCTGGCGGCAAACCAGATTTTATAGGTTCCCTGTTGCGGGGTCAGCCAACCGCAGACGACCGCCAGCGCCAGCATTCCTTTGAGGATACCAGAGGCTGCCAGCACGCCGATAAACGGCGTGAATATCCCCGACACGACATCGATGATCTGCCCCAGCAGCGACCCTTTTTCAACGCTTTCCGCCGTCGGCTCGCTGTCATCGCTCAGCCCAGCCTCCTGGCGCACCGCCTGCCAGACGTCGTGGACGTGGTTGCCAATCACCACCTGAAACTGGCCGCCGCTCTCCACCACCATAATGACGCCCGGATTCGCCTTCAGCCCTTCGGCATCGGCTTTGCCGTTATCTTTCAGTTTAAAACGCAGACGTGTCGCACAGTGAACCAGACTCACAATGTTCTCTTTGCCGCCGACGCGGTTGAGAATATCCTGCGCGAGTGCTTTATATTCCATGCTCTTTTCCTTACTGCCGCTGCCCGCAGACAACCGGCGACTGAGTAGTAAAAATAAAAAAAACCCGAGAACCACGCCGGTAGGCGTCGCGCTCAGGTTTTGCCTGCATCATGCAGTAACAATCCAGTTTGTCGGGAGACTTAGCGTCCCTCTTTTCTTACCCGTTCAATATGAATGGCAAGAAACATAATTTCTTCGGTGGTCAGCGCCCGCTGATACTGCTTTTGCAGATGCGTCGCCACCGTTTCCGCACACTTCCACGCTTTGGCGTAGTTGTCTTTCACCGCGCTGTGCAGCGAGACGTCGTCATCTTCCACCACCGTGCGGGTCAGCATCCGCTGAGCGAAAAACTTCAGGTGGGTGACGAAACGCTGATAGCTCAGCGACTCCTCGTCGTAGTTCAGCTGCAGCTGATACTTCACCAGCTGCAGGATCTCCTGCATCACCCGGGTCACGTGCATGACCTCCGGCATTTCGCTGTTGAGCTGCGCCGTCACCAGATGCAGGGCGATAAATCCGGCTTCATCCTCCGCCAGCGCCACGCCTAGCCTTTTGGCAATGATGGCCCTTGCCTCCTGGCCCAGCGCGAACTCCTTCGGATAGAGCCGCTTGATCTCCCACAGCAGTACGTTACGCAGCGCGATGCCCTTTTTTTGCCGCTCGATAGCAAAGTGACAGTGATCCGTTAACGTGATGTACAAACTTTCCTGTAACTTGCCCAACCGCCCGCGTGCCAGGTCGATAATGCGATCGCAGGTGGTCATCACTTCTAACGGAATCTGACTGAGTAACTCACCCAGACGGCCTACCAGTTCATCGCTTTGTAAGGCGAAGACTTTTTCAATTTTGCTGTCGTCCAGCGCGTCGCCCGGGCGTTTCTGAAAGGCCAGCCCTCGCCCCATCACCACCTGTTCGCGCTGGTGCTCGTCAAGAACCACCACCACATTGTTATTGAGTACTTTGGCGATTTGCATATTGACCCCAGAAACAAAAAAACCTGACCCCCGACGAAACGCCAGGTAATCAGGTTTTGCCTGCCGCAGCAGTTGCAATCCAACGCCAGCACTGTAACAACTTCTGCTGCGCGCTCAACCTGACAAGTGAAAAAACGTGATAAAGATCGCGACTATCAGAAGGTCACGACGGTTTTCCACTCCACCACCCACGCGTCCTGGGTCTGCGCAACGCCGCCCGGACGGTGCCAGTACTGCAGGCCCGGCTGCAGCTCCAGCCAGGAGACCGGGCGGAAGCGATAATAGAGTTCGCCATTCAGCGAGTGGCCTGCCACCGGCTGCCAGGCCGGATCGTTATAGTCGGTGGCGCCGCTGAGCTGGTTCATATAGCGCTGATTGCGCGCGTAGTGGCTGCTCATGTCGATCCACGTCAGGCCGAAGCCGATCCAGTCCTCCGGACGGGCGTCAAACAGCCCGCGGTAGCGCAGTGAGGCGGCGACGGCGGAGTGGATATAGTTGCTGCGCTGGTCGCTGAGGCTGCCGCTCAGCGAGACGCTCATTCCCCGCAGCGGATCGTCGGCATGGCGGGTAATCTGCTGGTTCAGGCCAGCGTACATAAACCAGGTGCTGTCGTGCTCGGCGTAGCCTTGCGGGTCCGTCGCCCCGGCGCCCCCAGATTTGCCGCTATAGAGGTCGCTTTGCGGCGCGTTAGTCCAGACCACACCGAGGTTATAGGCCCCCGGAAGGCCATTAATCAGCGGGCGGGTTTCGATCTCCATTGGCAGTAAAATGCCTTTGCTGCCCTTCGTCGACCAGCTCCAGGCGTGGCTGCGCGAGGCGGCCTGCGGGTTCTGCTCCATCACCCCGCCTTTGAGGGTGACCGTCGGCGTCAGCTTGTACTCGAGGGTGGTGCCCCAGGTGTGGATGTTCCAGTTATTCCACGTCAGCGAGTTGGCCGATTTGCCGCCGCACTGGGTCAGCAGCTGGAAATCGCAGGGAATGATTTGGTCGAAGGTTTGCACCTTGTTCATCATGCCGATACGCCAGGTCAGGCGACGGTCGTCAAAGCTGCGGGCGAAGGTCAGCCAGCCGAGACGGGTGATCGACCCGCCGCCCCAGCTCTCCTGCGACAGATCGTTAAAGCTGACCCGCGGATCCTGCAGCCGTTTCGTGGTGAGGTTATCATCATGGTTGCGATTGACGATATTACCCTCAAGCCGCGCGTCCGGTATGCCGGTCCAGCGCTCCAGATCCTGGGTAAAGGTCAATGACACCTGGTCAATATAGGCCAGATGTTTATCATGGTTATAGCCGCCGCCGGCGTTGTAGGCCATCTCGTTAAGATAGCCAAGATTATAATGAAAGCCGTTCTCTTCAAGGATGGGACGAATGCCCAGCATATCGCCCAGCAGCCCTGGCTGTCCGGCTTCAAACCCCAGCACGCTGCCGTTCCACGCCGGGGTTTGCGCCGCGTTCACGGCGGGCGCCATAGTCGCCAGCGCCGCGCCGATAAAAAGCTGATTTATTTTTTTGTTATACATTGTGATCTCCACCGTGACTGAATAAAAACAAAGGGGATCCCCAGGCTATTTATTTACCTGTTTTCTTTTTTAAAAAATGAATGGCAAGGGGCGTCCTTCGGTAATAAAACCGCGACCGAGCCAGAGAAAAGATTAATTACAACCTCTTGTTTTACGTCATCATTTACCCACCGTTAAATTTTTGCCAAAAAAAAACCTAAGCACTTGCCGCCACGCATGACGGAAGTGCTTAGGTTTTGCCTGTGTTCAGTAGCAATCCTGAATTGATTGACGGCACATTATCACTTTATTCAACCCATGCCTATCATCAATAGGCATGCAAGTAATAATATGTGAAGCGAATAACAATATGGCGCTTAATAGCGGGCGATCGCCGCCGCTATTTCAGCAGAGGTTTGCAGGGCGCGAATTTCATTAAATAGCGTCAGCGCCTCGGTATATTCCTTGCGTAAATAGCCTAACCATTGCTTAATTCTCGCTACATGATACAGGCCGGTATCGCCCTGCTTTTCCAGACGGGTATATTTTTGCAACAGCTGAACCACCTGCGGCCACGGCATGCGCGGTTCGTTGTATTTGATCACCCGGCTGAGGTTCGGCACGTTGAGCGCCCCGCGGCCAATCATCACCGAATCGCAGCCGGTGACGGCCATACAGTCCTGCGCGCTTTGCCAGTCCCAGATCTCGCCGTTGGCGACCACCGGAATAGTCAGACGCTGGCGGATCTCGCCGATGGCCTGCCAGTTGATGCGCTCTGCTTTGTAGCCATCTTCTTTGGTGCGGCCATGGACCACCAGCTCGCTGGCCCCTGCCTGCTGCACCGCGTCGGCGATTTCAAAGCGCCTTTCGCCGCTATCCCAGCCGAGACGCACCTTGACGGTAACCGGTAAATCCGCAGGGACCGCTTCGCGCATGGCTTTCGCGCCGCGATAGATCAGCTCTGGATCTTTCAGTAGCGTCGCCCCACCGCCGCTGCCGTTCACCAGCTTCGACGGACAGCCGCAGTTTAAATCAACGCCCCACGAACCCAGCGCCACCGCGCGGGCGGCGTTTTCCGCCAGCCACTCGGGATATTGTCCCAGCAGCTGGACGCGCACGCGGGTACCGGACGGGGTGCGGCTTTGATGATGCAGTTCCGGGCACAGCCTGTAGAACGATTTGACCGGCAGCAGTTGGTCCACCACGCGCAAAAATTCGGTGATGCACAGATCGTAATCGTTAACCTCGGTCAGCAGCTCGCGCACCAGCGAATCGAGCACGCCTTCCATCGGCGCCAGTAGTACACGCATATCGTTACCCGGAAAAAAAAGAGGCGCTATGGTAGCGCCTCCGGGCGTTGGTTGAAAGCGCTCAATGCGTCCGACCCGGCGCACTCCGGTCCCCGGACGCCCGAGGCGGCAAAACGGCGAGATAATCTCTATGCTTTACAGGGGCCTGTGGCGTCTCATTTACCTTTATTTGCCGCGCCTCGTCCAGCAAGGTAGCGTGGGGAGAGAAACCGTCTAAGCCGCAAGGCTTCGGACTCTGACGGGCGAGACGATGGTTCCCGTAAGCTATCAGCGCTATGCATAGAATTCATGATGTGATCGGTAGCACATTTTAGGGATTAATTGTATGATGAATGAACTTCATCAAGGGTTATTACCATGAGTAAATCGCTGACTATTATCTGGCAGTACCTGCGGGCTTTCGTCCTGATTTACGCCTGCTTGTACGCCGGAATATTTATCGCCGGGCTGCTGCCCATCACCATCCCCGGCAGCATCATTGGCATGCTGATCCTCTTCGTGCTGCTGGCGCTGCAAATCATGCCGCCGCAGTGGGTCAACCCCGGCTGCAATATCCTGATCCGCTATATGGCGCTCCTGTTCGTGCCGATCGGCGTCGGCGTGATGCAGTACTGGGATCTGCTACGCGCCCAGCTTGGGCCTGTCGTTATCTCCTGCGCCATCAGCACGCTGGTGGTGTTTGTGGTGGTGAGCTGGAGTTCCCATCTGGTGCATGGCGAACGTAAAGTGATTGGGCAAAAGGAAAAGAAAAATGATGCATGAAATCTGGTGGTCGCTACCGCTTACCCTGATCGTCTTTTTCCTCGCCCGCAAACTGGCGGCCCGCTTCAAATTCCCGCTGCTCAACCCGCTGCTGGTGGCGATGGTGGTGATCATTCCCTTTCTGCTGCTGACCGGGATCTCCTATGAACGTTATTTTGCCGGCAGCAAGATCCTGAACGATCTGCTGCAGCCGGCGGTGGTCGCGCTGGCCTTCCCGCTATATGAACAGCTGCACCAGATCCGCGCGCGCTGGAAATCGATCATCACCATCTGCTTTATCGGCAGCTGTGTGGCGATGATCACCGGTACCACCGTGGCCCTGCTGATGGGCGCCACGCCGCAAATCGCCGCCTCTGTTCTGCCCAAATCGGTGACCACGCCGATTGCGATGGCGGTGAGCGGCAGTATCGGCGGCATCCCGGCCATCAGCGCCGTGTGCGTGATTTTTGTCGGTATCCTTGGCGCGGTATTCGGCCATACGCTGCTCAACCTGATGCGTATTCGCACCAAAGCATCGCGTGGCCTGTCGATGGGCACCGCCTCGCACGCCCTCGGTACCGCCCGCTGTGCGGAACTGGACTATCAGGAAGGAGCGTTCAGCTCGCTGGCGCTGGTGCTGTGCGGGATCATCACCTCGTTGATGGCGCCATTTTTATTCCCGCTGATCCTCGCGGTGGTGGGATAAATTGTGATTCAAGTCACATTTATTAATGCAACAATGAAAAGTTGCATTAGCAATGGGATGTAAATCACATTTGAAACCCCTTGACGCCCGTACACTGGTTCCCCATTACACTGTTATGAGGCAACGCTATGCACTCACGTTTTCAAGCTGCTTTGACTACCCTGGCAGCAGACCTGCAGGCGGCCATCTCCCCGATGCTCGCCGACCCGCACTTCCCGGCGCTGCTCGAAGCCGATCAGGTGGCGACGCTGCAACAGGCGACAGGTCTGGACGAAGACGCGCTGGCCTTTGCGCTACTGCCGCTGGCCGCCGCCTGCGCGCGCGCCGACCTTTCTCACTTTAACGTCGGGGCTATCGCCCGCGGCGTCAGCGGCCGCTGGTACTTTGGCGGCAACATGGAGTTTCTCGGCGCCACCATGCAGCAGACCGTCCATGCGGAGCAGAGCGCCATCAGCCACGCCTGGCTGCGCGGTGAAACCTCCCTGCGCGCTATCACGGTGAACTACACGCCGTGCGGCCATTGCCGTCAGTTTATGAACGAACTGAACAGCGGACTGGCGCTGCGCATTCATCTGCCCGGTCGCGAAGCCCATGCTCTGCAGCACTATCTGCCGGATGCCTTCGGCCCGAAAGACCTGGAGATCAAAACCCTGCTGATGGACCACCAGGACCACGGCTTCCCGGTCAGCGGCGATGCCCTGACGCAGGCGGCGATTGAGGCCGCTAACCGCTGCCATGCGCCGTACAGCCATTCGCCTTCCGGCGTGGCGCTGGAGCTGAAAGATGGCACCCTTTTCAGCGGCAGCTATGCGGAAAACGCGGCGTTCAACCCGACGCTGCCGCCGCTGCAGGGGGCGCTGAATCTTCTCAGCCTCAACGGCTATGATTATCCGGACATCCAGCGGGCGATCCTGGCGGAGAAAGCCGATGCGGCGCTGATTCAGTGGGACGCCACCGTCGCCACCCTGAAGGCGCTGGGCTGCCACAATATCGAGCGCGTGCTGTTAGGTTAATCCGCCTGCGCAGACGGCCGGATGGCGTCTTCGGCTTATCCGGCCGACCTTTTATACCCTTAGGTGTCGGGTGGCGCTACGCTTACCCGACCTACGGTTCGCGCCATGGCGAGCTGAAGATCCCTATGCCGGGTGTCGGCTCACGCCTTACCCGGCCTGCGTTCGGCGATCTGTCTATATTGCTGAAAATCCCCGCAATCAAACGCGGGTTTCTTGCGCTTACCCGGCGGGTAAAGTAGCCTGAAGACTCCGTTGTCTATTATTGAGCCAAGTTCATGTTAAAGCGTGTGTTCTACAGCCTGTTAGTCCTGCTCGGCCTGCTGCTGTTGACCGTGCTGGGTCTTGACCGTTGGATGAGCTGGAAAACCGCGCCCTATATCTATGACGAGCTGCAGGACCTCCCCTACCGCCAGGTCGGCGTGGTGCTGGGCACTGCTAAATACTACCGCACCGGCGTCATCAATCAGTATTACCGCTACCGCATCCAGGGCGCGCTCAACGCCTACAACAGCGGCAAGGTCAACTATCTGCTGCTGAGCGGGGATAACGCCCTGCAAAGCTACAATGAACCGATGACGATGCGCCGGGACCTGATTAAAGGCGGCGTCGATCCGGCGGATATCGTGCTGGACTATGCCGGTTTCCGCACGCTTGATTCGATCGTCCGCACCCGCAAAGTGTTCGACACCAACGACTTCATTATCATCACCCAGCGCTTCCACTGCGAACGGGCGTTGTTTATCGCCCTGCATATGGGGATCCAGGCCCAGTGCTACGCGGTGCCGTCGCCGAAGGATATGTGGAGCGTGCGGCTGCGCGAATTCGGCGCCCGCTTTGGCGCGCTGGCGGACCTCTACATCTTCAAACGGGAACCGCGCTTCCTTGGCCCTTTAATCCCGATTCCGGCGCAGCAGCACGACGTGCCGGATGACGCCCAGTCCTACCCGGCGGTCACGCCGGAGCAGCTGCTGGAGCTGCAGAAAGAAAAGTAGCCTCCATCATCGCATCCGTTTCAGGTATAAAAAAACCCGCGCCAGGCGCGGGTTTTTACTCAGGCAAAAATTACTTCTTACGGGCGTATTTCAGGGAATCCAGAGCCACGGCGAAGATAATGATCGCCCCCTTGATGATGTACTGCCAGTAAGGGTTGACGCCAATGTAGGTCAGGCCGTAGTTGATCACGGTGAAGATAATTACCCCTGTCACCACGCCGAATACGGTCCCTACCCCGCCGCTGAACGATACACCGCCCACCACGCAGGCGGCGATGGCGTCCAGTTCGTACATAAAGCCGAGGTTATTGGTCGCCGAGCCGATACGACCGGCTTCCAGCAGGCCGCCGAAGGCGTAGAACACCCCGGAGAGGGCATAGATCATCAGCAGGTTCAACGCCACGTTAACCCCGGAGACTTTCGCCGCTTCCGGGTTACCGCCGATAGCGAAAATGTTTTTGCCAAAGCGCGTCTTGTTCCATAGGATCCAGACAAAGAAGACGGCAATCAGCGCGTAGAAGGTAATGTAGGACAGGCGGAACGAGCCCAGCGCCACAAACCCCTGCGCGAAATGGGAGAAGTGACTGTCGAAGCCGGAGATCGGCGACGCGCCCACGAAATCGTAGTACAGCGAGTTAATGCCGTAGACGATGATCATGGTCCCGAGAGTGGTAATAAACGGCGTTACGTTCAGATAGGCAATGACGATCCCGTTAATCAGGCCGATGACCGCCCCGATGGCGCATACCAGCAGGATGACCAACGGGATCGGCATGGTCGCCATATCCGGGAACACCTTGTTGGCATTATCCACCGCCTGCAGCATGGTCGCGGCAATCACCGCCGCCAGTCCCACCTGACGGCCGGCGGAGAGGTCCGTGCCCTGCGTGACGATCAGTCCGGCCACGCCGAGGGCAATAATAATACGCACCGAGGACTGGGTCAGAATATTACTCAGGTTGAGCAGACTTAAAAATGTCGGATCCTGGAAAATAATAATGGCCAACAGGACCAGAAGGACGACGTATATCCCACCCTCTTTCAGGTAAGTGAGAAAACTCTTTTTATTTAACGCACTCATGTGAAGCCCCTGATCTTAAAGGTGCAATGACGCAAGACGCAGTATTTCGTTTTGCGTGGTGGTTTTAGTCTCAACAATGCCCGCGACCAGGCCGTTGCTCATTACCAGAATGCGGTCGGTAATCCCCAGCAGTTCCGGCATTTCGGAAGAAATAATAATGATCCCTTTATCTTTTTTAGCCAGCTCGGCAATCAGCTGATAGATCTCGAATTTGGCGCCGACGTCGATACCACGCGTCGGCTCGTCCAGCATCAGGATCTCCGGCTGGGTCAGCAGCCAGCGGCCAATAATGACCTTTTGCTGGTTACCACCGGAAAGCGAACCAATCTGCGTATGCTGGCCGGGGGTTTTAACGCGCATGGAGTCAATCACCCATTGGGTATCGCTCTTCATCCGCGAGTTATCCAGCAAGCCGACGCTGTTTTTATATTTCTTAATATTGGAGATCAGCGAGTTAAAACCGATGTCCAGATAGGCGTAAATTCCGGTGGAGCGCCGCTCCTCGGTTACCAGCGCAAAACCGTGGTTAATCGCCTCATTGGCGCTGTGGTTGTTGATCTTCTTCCCGTGCAGGGTGATGGTGCCGCTGGCCTTCTCACGGATCCCGAACAGGGTCTCCACGATGTCGGTACGCTTCGCGCCCACCAGACCGGCGATACCGAGAATTTCGCCCTTATGCAGGTCGAAGGAGACATCGCGAATGGAGGGCTGGCGCAGGGAGGTGAGATTGCGCACCTGGAGGATGACTTCCCCCGGGGTGTTTTCACGATCCGGGAAGCGCTGATTGAGCGAACGCCCGACCATCATGGCGATGATCTTGTCCATATCCAGCCCTTCCAGCGGCTGGGTAGCGATCCACTGGCCGTCGCGCAGGATGGTAATTTCATCGCACAGCTGGAAAATCTCTTCCATTTTGTGCGAGATATAGACGATACCGCAGCCGCGATCTTTCAGCTTGCGGATGATCTTGAACAGATGGTTGACCTCTTTCTCCGTCAGCGATGACGTCGGCTCGTCCATGATGACGATTTTGGCGTCATAGGAAAACGCCTTCGCGATCTCAATCATCTGCATCTGAGATACCGATAAAGTCCCGACGCGGGCGCGCGGATCGATATCAATATCCAGCTCATCAAAAATAGCCTTGGTATCCCGGTACATTTTGTCCTGATCGACAAACATGCCTTTGGTGGGATAGCGGCCGAGCCACATGTTGTCCATGACCGAACGCTGTAAGACCAGGTTTAATTCCTGATGCACCATCGAAATACCGTTTTCCAGGGCTTCTTTCGCCGAATGGAAATCGATCTCTTTTCCCTGAAAAAGAATGCTGCCGGAATCTTTTTGATAGATCCCAAAAAGGCATTTTAATAATGTCGATTTACCGGCGCCGTTCTCACCCATTAACGCATGAATGGAGTGCGGACGAACCTTCAGGTTGACATTATCAAGAGCCTTGACGCCAGGAAACGATTTGTTGATGTTGGTCATCTCCAACAAATATTCGCCTGACCGTTCGCTATTATTGCTGACCATAGTTATACCTGGCTGCGTTCATGCACGCCCCGTCCGGCGCAATTACGCCAGCAGGAGTCTGGTTCTGTATCAGGAATAATCGGGCGTGGATAACCCACGCCCGCAACTCACATCACGATTATTTGCCGGTAAACTGGCTCAGGTTGTCTTTATCGACCCCCACGTAGGGGACGCGAACAATCTTGTTGTCAATTTTCCAGTTGGTGCCTGCCGCCGCCTCTTTTCCGTCGGCAAGGTTTTTCGCCAGCTCGAAGGTCGCTTTCGCCTGGTTGTTAGCATCGTTCAGCACGGTACCGGCCATCGCGCCGGATTTCACCAGCGCCAGGGCTTCCGGCAGGGCGTCAACGCCGAACACCGGAATGCTGCTCTTGTTGTGCGCTTTCAGCGCTTCAACCGCACCCATCGCCATGGCGTCATTGTTGGCGATCACCACTTCAATCTTGTTCGCATTCGGGCCGGAGAGCCAGGCGTCCATTTTGTCTTTCGCCTGGGCGGTATCCCACATAGCGGTGTCCATCTGCAGCTGCTGGGTCTTCAGACCTTTATCGTTCAGCTCTTTGATAACGTAGGTGGTACGCGCTTCCGCATCCGGATGGCCCGGCTCGCCTTTCAGCAGGACGTACTGGATCTGGCCGTCTTTATTCAGATCCCAGTTCGGGTTTGCTTTCCAGTGCTTGGCGATCAGATCGCCCTGAATAATCCCGGACTCTTTCGAGTCGGTACCGACGTAGTAAGCCTTGTCATAACTATCCAGCGCTTTACTGGAAGGCTCTTTGTTGAAGAACACCACCGGAATATTCTGCCCGCGCGCTTTTTCGATGACCGTTCCCGCCGCAGCCGGGTCAACCAGGTTGATCGCCAGGGCTTTCACGCCTTTCGCCAGCAGCACGTCAATCTGATCGTTTTGTTTCGACTGGTCGTTCTGCGAGTCATTCATCAGCAGCTGGACGTCAGGCGCGGATTTGCCATCTTTTTCAATCGCCTTACGCACCACCGACATAAAGTTGTCGTCATATTTATAAATCGTCACGCCGATACGGGTATCTGCTGCGTGTGCTGCGGCGCCAAATAACAGACCAGCCATTACAGCAGAGAGGGTAAACACCTTCTTATTCATGGAATCTCCGGTTTTATTATGCAGGGTCATTTTTGTGAAAAGTGCGGGCGGGACTTGTTGCATTAGTGTTACCGCACAACGCATTTCACGACGAAAATTCGGTCTTCCGTGTCGGGTAACGCTCCAGGAAAATACGACTCTAATACTCGTTTAACGCCTTGTTCCTAATGATAAAAGTGAGGATTTCCCCTCACCTTGTGGTTCAGACTGGTAAACGCTGCCATCATAATCAGGCGAATGTTAATATACTGTGAATTTACTCACAAATTGAAAGCGGTTACATCCCGCTGCCGCTTCAGTTAGTGATCGGCCCCACAGTTTGCCGCTGGGCAACGGAGTGACGGCGCACCAGGGTCGGCATAAAGCAGTGCGTCGCCTCGCGATCCAGCTTGCCGGCCGCCCCCAGCAGCGCCAGCTCGGTGGCCAGCTTCGCCATCGACATCACCGGATAGCGCACGGTGGTCAGTTGAGGATCGGTGTAACGGGAAATAGGAATATCATCAAAGCCAATCAGCGACAGATGCTGCGGCACGACAATGCCGTTATCCTTTAGCGTTGTCAGCGCGCCGGCCGCCATGCTGTCGTTATAGGCGAACACGGCGGTGAGGCCGAGATTCCGCCCCAGCAGTTCGACCATCGCCGCTTCGCCGCCCTGCATGTCCGGGGAGCCGGACCCGACCCAGCTGTCCGGGGCGATGATGCCCTGCTCCTGCAGCGCTTTGCTCCACCCTTCCCGGCGCATATCGTCGTCTTCAATGCCGTGATTTGAGGAGAGATAGCCGATGCGCTGGTGGCCGTGATTGAGCAGCATGCGGGTAGCCATCAGCGCGCCGCTGACGTTGTCGAGACCCACGCAGCGATGGGCAAAGCCCGGCACGATGCGGTTGATCAGCACCATCCCCGGGATATGTTGCATAAAGTCGCTCAGTTCAGCATCGCTGAGCGCTTTCGAATGGACGATCAGCGCCGAGCAGCGCTGGCGGATCAGCACCTCGATGGCGTGGCGCTCTTTTTCCGCCTCGTGATAGCTGTTGCCGATCAGCACATACTTCTGATGCTGCTGGGCGACGGTATCCACCGCTTTCACCAGCGCGCCGAAGAAGGCATCGGAGACGTCCATCACCACCACGCCGATGGTATCGCTGACCTGGGTGGCCAGCGCCTGGGCATTGGCGTTTGGCCGGTAGCCCAGCTGGGTCACCGCTTTCATCACGACGTCGCGCGTATCCGGACTCACCAGCGCGCTGTTGTTCAGCACCCGCGACACGGTGGCCACGGATACGCCCGCCTGGCGGGCGACATCACGAATGGTGATCATACTCAGCGACCTTAAGAGAATTACAGCACGTCACATTCACCTCCTGTGCTCAGCAAGGAGGCTATTCTGGCAGCGACCCGCGGTCCGCTACGTGAGTGAGGTCACACGGCTGGAAACGTTTACATCCGTTTTGTTAATGATTGTGATCGAGATCGTTATCTGGATGTGTCTTTCAATGATGTCCCTGACGCACGCAGGGTTAACTGACGCCACAGCCATTCCACCGGCCCCTGGCGGAAGCGGCGCAGCCAGAGTGATGACAGAAGGAGGTTTACGGCCCAGATGGGGGGAACAAAGGCCAGCAGCTGCAGACGATCGAAGCGCATAAACAGCCCGAGATGATAAAACAGGGTGGTGCAGATCAGGGTCTGCAGCAAATAGTTGGTCAGCGCCATGCGTCCAACGCAGGCGATAGCCCCCACCAGGCGGAAACGGCAGAGCTGCGGCCAGTAGCCCCAGGCCAGCGAGGCATAGCCGATAGCCTGCAGCGGGGCGCTCAGTTCACGCGGCGCCTGCAGTAAAAACGCGCACCAGCGATAGTCCCAGGCCAGATACCACTGGGCGACAATGGCCGGCACATTCACCGCCATCCCGGCCGCCACCAGCAGCACGCCGGTGCGCCGATAGTGACGCTGGCTGAACTGCCCTTTCAGCCAGCCGCTGCGCATCAGCGCCGCGCCTATCAGCATCATCCCCGCCAGCTGCCAGCCATACTGCGCGCCGAGCGCCAGCAGATTGTCCGACAGCATATCCGCCCGGTTGCTGACCGCCTCCATGCCGCCGTGCAGCTTCCAGTACTGCTCATACTGCAGATTGGCCGCGTCCGGGACCCAGGAGCGATTGGCTGCGGGTCCGGAGATCATCCCCAGCAGGACCAGCACCGCAATGCCGGTGAGGTAGAGCACCACCCCGGTGTTGAACAGCGATTTGACATGCTGCGCCTCGCGCACCATGCGCCAGCTCACCAGCCCCACCAGGGCGTAGGCCAGCAGAATATCGCCATCCCAGAAGAAAAGACCGTGAATGAAACCAAGCAGCGCCAGCAGGGTCAGGCGCGACTGGATCCAGCGTTTTCCGCGGGGGAGCAGAAGCTGCAGACCGGCGCCAAACAGCAGCGCGAACAGGGTGAGAAATTTCACCTGCGCCAGCAGGTCGAGAAGCGCCCAGGTCCAGGTATCGCCGAGGGTCGCGCTTCCTGACCAGGCCGGATTGAGGTAAGCGGCCTTCGGCAAGCCGAAGGCGCTGATATTGAGAAGCAGGATACCGAGGATGGCGACGCCGCGGACAAAGTCCAGCGTGACATTTCTCTCCATGTACCCTGCTCCGTTTTAGCTGTGGTGACGTACTGCGCGCAGGAATTCCTGGCGGGTATTCTGGCTGGATTTGAACAGGCCACCGAGGGAGGTGGTGGTAGTGGCGCTGGTCGCGTCGCGGATGCCGCGCGCTTTCACGCAGTAATGCACCGCGTCAATGGATACCGCCACGTTGCTGGTGCCGAGCAGCGTCTGCAGCGCAATCAGGATCTGCTGCGTCAGACGCTCCTGGACCTGCGGACGCTGGGCGAAAAACTGCACGATACGGTTGATTTTCGACAGGCCGATCACCGAATCTTTCGGGATATAGGCTACCGTCGCTTTACCATCGATGGTGACGAAATGGTGTTCACAGGTGCTGGTCAGGGTGATATCGCGTACAGTGACCATTTCATCGACCTTCATTTTGTTTTCAATGACGGTGATTTTCGGGAAGCGAGAATAATCCAGTCCGGAGAAGATCTCATCGACATACATTTTGGCGATGCGATGCGGGGTCTCCATCAGACTGTCATCACTCAGATCCAGATTCAGCAGTTGCATAATCTCGGTCATATGACCGGTAATCAAACGCTTGCGTGTTTCGTTATCAATTTCTTGTACTGGCGCACGCATCGGCGTCTCCAGCCCACGAGCGACCAGCGCTTCATGAACGAGGACGGCTTCTTTACTCAGTGATGACATTTGGGTTTCTCCTGCAGGTGTGGCGCTCTTTGCTTTTTCTGGGGGCAAAGTTTGTATTCATTGTGCGTGAGGCGGCGCACAGAATCCAGTAGCCGTAACGATAATTATTGAAATTGGCGCTGCCTTTTATTAAGGCGCGAAGTCTCGCCTCAAGCGCGGCGCCAAATCCCTACCGCCGAATCCGGAATGATCCAACCGCTGTACGCATCCATAAGCGCCATCGCTACACCGGCATGTTGGCTATAAGTTGCATTAATGATGCAGTAAGTTCTCAAAAGGAGAAAGTGAAAGTTGCTCACCGGCTAATGAAATATCTGTATTATGAACGTTTACGCGCACACCCCTTCCGAGGAGCCTTGCATGGAACTGCTTGAAGAGCATCGCTGTTTTGACGGCCGGCAACAACGCTGGCGTCATCACTCCCCTGTCCTGAACTGCGCCATGACGTTCAGCATTTTTTTACCGCCTGAGCGCGAAACGCCGCCGCCGGTGCTGTACTGGCTGTCCGGGCTGACCTGTAACGATGAAAACTTTACCACCAAGGCGGGCGCGCAGCGCATTGCCGCCGAGCTGGGCATCGCGCTGGTGATGCCGGATACCAGCCCGCGCGGTGACGAGGTGGCCAACGACGACAGTTACGATCTGGGGCAAGGCGCCGGCTTCTACCTGAACGCCACCCAGGCGCCCTGGGCGGCGCACTACCGAATGTACGATTACCTGCGCGACGAACTGCCCGCGATTATCCGCAGCGAGTTTAGCATCGGCGACCGCTGCGCCATCAGCGGCCACTCGATGGGCGGTCACGGCGCGCTTATCATGGCGCTCAACAATCCCGGCCGCTACGTCAGCGTCTCCGCCTTCGCGCCGATCGTCAATCCCTCCCAGGTGCCGTGGGGTAAGAAAGCGTTTACCGCCTATCTCGGCGCCGATGAATCGACATGGCACGCCTGGGACAGCTGCGCCCTGATGCAGGCCAGCCAGCCGGCGGACGCTGTGCCAACGCTTATCGATCAGGGCGACAGCGATCCATTCCTTGCCGGACAGTTGCAGCCGGCGGTACTGGCGGAGGTCGCGCGGCAGAAGGCCTGGCCGTTAACGCTGCGCATCCAGCCCGGTTACGACCACAGCTACTACTTCATTGCCTCGTTTATTGAAGACCATCTGCGCTTCCATGCGCAGCATCTCTTTGGCTAAACGCAAATGCGCCGCGAAGCTGCTTCGCGGCGCATGTTCAGGCCTACAGGACGCGTTTTAGCGCCGGCAATCAGAAGCGATAATCCACCGCCATAAAGTAGCGACGGCCCTCTTCGGTATAGCTGTAGTCGTCCCGGCTGAGATCTTTATCGCCCACGTTCTGCACCCCGGAGCGCAGTTTCACATTCTTGGTGACCTGCCACGCCGCGCCGACGTCAAACAGGGTATAGCCGCCCGGCGTTTTGCCGGTGGCGCTCACCGCGCGCTGCTGGCCAGTATAGTTGGCCGTCACGTAGAAGGACCAGTCATCCAGCGGTTTCCAGTCGAGCGTGCCGTTGGCGGTATGGAACGGCAGCGTCTGCAGCGGTTTGTCGCCGCCGTTGCTCAGATCGCGACCATCGTTGTAGGTGTAGTTCACCGTCAGCTTCCACTCATCGCCAAACGGGATCTTCACCTCGGTCTCTACCCCTTTGATGCGCGCTTTGTTGACGTTGAAATAGCGGAAGATCGGCACGCGCTTGCCGTTGACGGTTTTCCAGCCGACAAAGTTCGGGTAGCCCGGCGCTTCGCTGGCGCTGGAGGTGCGCAGAACATCGATCATGTCGTCGACATTATTCTGGAAGGTGGTGATGCTGCCTTCGACATTTTCAAGCCAGCCCTCTTCCCCGCGGTAGTAGAGACCGAGCTCGAAGCTTTCGCTGGTTTCCGGTTTTAGATCCGGGTTACCAACGATGCTGCACGAGCCGCGGCAGGAGTTGGTGGTCCAGTCGGGATTAAGCTGCAGCAGGGACGGGGCTTTAAACGCCGTCGCCCAGCCGCCTTTAACGGTGACGGTATCGGTGGCGTTATACACCAGATAGGCGCGCGGGCTCCAGTGATCGCCATAGGTCTGATGGTCGTCCATACGAATGCCGGTGGTCAGCGCCAGCGGCTCGATGATGCGCCATTCGTCTTCAATAAACAGGGCGTACTGGCTGGCCGACGTTGACTGACCGCCGCTGCTCAGGTTGACCGGATCTTTCAGCTTGTCGTGGCGCCATTCGCCGCCGAAGGTCACCAGCTGGTTAATCATGTCCAGCGGCAGAACGTACTTGCCGTCGATGGCATTGCTTTCCGAAGTGATGGTCCCATTCTGCCCCGGATTTTTGTTATCCACCTTTTCGCCGTAGAACTTGAGCTCGCTGTTGCCCATATCCCAGCGGCCGTTATGGCTCAGGGAGTAGTTCTCACGCTCAAGGCGGTTGCGGTCAAGGGAATCGGAGTCGCGATCCTGGCGGTCAAAGCCATAGCCCGCGGTGAAATCGTGGCTGTCGTTCGGCGTCCAGGCGAATTCAACATTGCCATCGCGGCTGGTGAAGCCCTCGATGCGCGGCGTTTCGCCGGTGGCATTGCTGGAGGACTGCGGATCGTCCTTGGCGCGTTTCGCCAGGCTGCCGTAGGCCTTCATCCCGAGCACGCCGTCGATCAGCGGGCCGCTGGTGAAGAACTGGCCGTTCCAGGTATCCCCGCGGTCGCGGTGCTCCTGGATGGTGGTATCAGCACTCAGCGTCCCGGTCCATTTCTGGCCGATTTTTTTGGTAATAATGTTGACCACGCCGCCGAGCGCATCGGAGCCGTACAGGGAAGACATCGGGCCGCGCACCACTTCGATACGTTCGATGGCATCCACCGGGATCCAGTTAAGGTCGAAGTCGTTGTGGCGGAAGACGGCGTTCCGCGAGTTGACGCGCTTGCCGTCAACCAGGATCAGGGTATAGCTGCTGCTCAGACCGCGGATGCTGACGCCTTTGCGGTTATCCCCTTCGTTGGTGAGCTGGACCCCGGGCACATCGCGCAGTACGTCTTTCAGGTTCTGGACCGGCTTGCGCTGCAAATCCTGCTGAGTGATGACGCTGATGCTCGCCGGCGCGTCTTTGACGCTCTGTTCAGTCGCCGAGGCGGTCACCACCAGCGTTTCTTCATTCACGTCGGCCAGGGCCGGAAACGCCAACGATACGACGGACGCAGACAATCCCGCCCGGATAAAAGGGTTTAACCTGAACATTCCAAATCTCCATGAGGTGTACAACCAAACAAACAAAAAAGGTGCTGCTCACACGCGCTGGCGGCCTGCCGCTCTGTCGGCGGTAGACTCGCTGTTTTCTTGTCGATGTGGCTGGTCGCCCGATGTCAGTCTGTACACATGGCAGAGACGGGGGAGTGGCTTCATCCGTAATGGTCGGAAATGATAAAGATAATGATTTCTATTATCAATATAATTATGAAGAATTGTGTCAGGCTGTAACTGCGCGGACATAAAAAAAGCCCTCTGTATCAGAGGGCTTATGCTGTATCACCGCCGGGATTAACGCTTAAAGCGGTCCGGGAAGGTCATATCGCTGTAACGAACGAAGCGGGTGCCTTTCGCCAGTTTGTAGCCAAACCAGATGACGAGGAACAGCGGAATACCGATGTAGGTCGCCGCCACACCGCCCCAGTCAATGGTGTCCTTGAGGAACGCTTCATAGTTCTGTCCCAGGGTGATGATGAGGCACAGCACGAAGGCGAAGATCGGCCCCAGCGGGAAGAACCCGGAACGATACGGCAGGTTATTGAGATCGTTACCCTGCAGGACGTAGCCGCGACGGAAACGGTAGTGGCTGATGGCAATCCCCAGCCAGGCGATAAAGCCCGTCATCCCGGAGGTGTTCAGCAGCCACAGGTACACCGTCTGGTTACCGAACATCGAAGTCAGGAAGCACAGCGCCGCGATAACGGTGGTCGCGTACAGGGCGTTGCGCGGCACGCCGCCACGCGACAGCTTCGAGAAGATGCGCGGCGCTTTGCCGTCGCAGGCCAGGGTATACAGCATACGCGTAGAGGCGTACATCCCCGAGTTACCCGCCGACAGAACGGCCGTCAGGATAACGGCGTTCATGATCGCCGCCGCCGACAGCAGACCGGCGTGCTGGAAGACCAGCGTGAACGGGCTGACGGAGATATCTTTAACGTCGTTGCGCAGCAGGCTCGGATCGGTATATGGAATGATCAGGCTGATAATCAGGATCGCGAAGACGTAAAACAGCAGGATACGCCAGAAGACCTGGCGCACCGCGCGCGGAATGTTCTTCTCCGGGTTCTCAGACTCACCGGCGGCAATACCGATAAGCTCGGTGCCCTGGAAGGAGAAGCCGACAATCATCGCCACGCCGATCATCGCCGAGAAGCCGCCGGCAAACGGCGCATCCGCGATCCCCCAGTTGCTCCAGCCGGCAGGCTGCGCCCCTTTGAAGATGCCGACAATCATCATCACGCCGACGATGATAAAGATAATGACGGTGGCCACTTTGATCAGCGAGAACCAGTATTCCGCCTCGCCAAAGCCGCGCACCGAGATCCAGTTCAGCAGGAACATAATGCCGAGGAACAAGGCGCTCCAAATCCAGCCCGGGGTGTCAGGGAACCAGTAGCTCATCACCAGCTGCGAGGCCACCAGATCAACGGCGATCGTTACCGCCCAGTTGTACCAGTAGTTCCAGCCCAGCGCGAAGCCAAAGCCCTCTTCAACATAATTCTGCCCGTAGGTGGCGAAGGAACCGGACACCGGCATAAACGCCGCCAGTTCGCCCAGGCTGGTCATCAGGAAATAGACCATCAGACCGATCAGAATATAAGACAGCAGCGCCCCGCCGGGACCTGCTTGCGAAATCGTTGCGCCAGAGGCAACAAAAAGACCCGTACCGATGGAACCGCCGATGGCGATCATGGTCAAGTGGCGCGCCTTCAGTTCACGACGTAGCGTGGGCGCTTCTGTGGTTTTAGTTTCCGAAACCATGTGATAATGCTATCCATCCAAAAAATGAGGCGCGATTGTAGCAGACGATCGGGGTTCCATCCGGTACAAATGCAAAGTTATAAGAGAGCTTCATGATCGACCGCAAATTATTAGTAAAGCACTAACCTGCGGAATTGCCAGCAAATTCCCCCCACCATTATCAGGCGATAAAGCCGGATCGCTACACCTGGCAATACTGCAGAAAACGTTGTAATGCTTTAGAAATATGCTTCTGCCGGTGGTGGATCCGCCATAGCGTGCGCGTCAGCCGGGGCAGCGGCACTTTCAGCTCCGCCAGCGTGCCGGAGGCCAGCTGTTCGGCAATCACCCGCCGCGATAAGCAGCTGATCCCCAGCCCATGGCGTACCGCGTGTTTGATCGCCTCCGAGTTGCCGAGCTCCATCCCCAGATGAAACGCCGGCAGATGCGACAGCAGAACGTAATCGACAATCTCCCGGGTGCCGGATCCATGCTCGCGCAGGATCCACGGCGCCTCGGCCAGTTGCTGCAGGGTCACCTCCCCCGCCAGCAGCGGCGAGTCAGGCGCGGCAAACACCACCAGCTCATCTTCGAGCCACGGCTCGGCAATAATATCTGCGGCATGACACGGCCCCTCGATCAGACCGAAATCCACCCGCAGGTCGGCAACGGCGTTGATCACGTCCAGGCTGTTGCCCACGCTCAGCTCAACCGGCAGATCCGGGAAGTCATGGCGATAGCGGGCGATGATCTCCGGCATAATATAGTTGCCGATGGTGCTGCTGGCGTAGACCCGAATCGCCCCGTTGTCGCCGCGAAACAGCTGCTCGATCTCCAGGGCCCGCTCCAGCAGCGCCAGGGCGCGCGGATAGAGCAGCCGTCCATGCTCATTGACCACCAGCCGCTTGCCGACGCGGTCGAACAGCTGTACGCCGAGCTGCCCTTCCAGATCGGTCAGCGCGGCGCTGACCGCAGATTGCGAAAGCGCCAGCATCTGTGACGCCTGAGTGGTCGACCCACTCTTGTGGACTTCGGCGAACACTTCCAGCTGCCGCAGCGTAATATGCATAACCCACCCGTTGAGTAATCCAGTCTGAATAACCTTTCTTACTATGGTGACACAAATCGAGGCGGCTGATGGAAGGAAAATCCCCTTACGTCACAAAATCATCGTCTTGCTGACAAGAACAGCTCGCCTCCGCGCCTCACTCCCCTGCCCCATTGTCACCGGCGAAGCGGTCATTAACCACTTATTACGATTGATTATAAACATATAATCAATTTTATATTTAATCCCGCGCGGCGTAACCTTTAGGCAGACAAAGGAGAAGGTTATGACAGCACTCACTTTACCCACCAAACATCGTTCCCTGTGGCATTTTGTCCCAGGCCTGGCGCTGACCGCCGCCCTGACCGGCGCCGCCCTGTGGGCCGGTAGCTTTCCGGCCATCGCCGGGGCGGGCTTCAGCGCCCTGACTCTCGCTATCCTGTTCGGGATGGTCGTCGGTAATACGGTCTATCCGAAAATCTGGCAACCCTGCGACGGCGGGGTGATCTTCGCCAAACAGCATTTGCTGCGCCTGGGGATCATCCTCTACGGCTTCCGCCTGACGTTCGCCCAGATTGCCGACGTCGGCGTGAGCGGTATTTTGATTGACGTTCTGACGCTCTCCAGCACCTTTTTCATCGCCTGCTTCCTGGGCCAGAAAGTGTTTGGGCTCGATAAGCACACCAGCTGGCTGATCGGCGCCGGCAGCAGCATCTGCGGCGCGGCGGCTGTGCTCGCCAGCGAGCCGGTGGTCAAAGCCGAAGCCAGTAAAGTGACCGTCGCCGTCGCCACGGTGGTGATCTTCGGTACCATCGCCATCTTCCTCTACCCGGCGATGTACCCGCTGCTGGCGCACTGGTTTACCCCGGAGACCTACGGCATCTATATGGGTTCCACCATGCATGAAGTGGCGCAGGTCGTCGCCGCCGGCCATGCGGTCAGCCCGGATGCGGAGAACGCCGCGGTTATCGCTAAAATGCTGCGCGTGATGATGCTGGCCCCGTTCCTGCTGTTCCTGGCGGCGCGTGTTAAACAGCTGACCCCGGCGGGTAACGGCGAGAAAAGCAAAATCACCATTCCGTGGTTTGCCATTATGTTCATCCTGGTGGCAGTGTTTAACTCCTTCCATCTGCTGCCGAAAGCGGTAGTGGATATGCTGGTGACGCTGGATACCGTCCTGCTGGCGATGGCCATGGCCGCTCTTGGGGTGACCACTCACGTCAGCGCGCTGAAAAAAGCCGGGGCGAAACCGCTGCTGATGGCGCTGATGCTGTTCGTCTGGTTGATTGTCGGCGGCGGGGCCATTAACGTCGCGATTCACAGCCTGATGGCATAAAGCACTACATCTTTCTCCAGTTAAGCCGCTATCATTACCCACCCCCCAGCGGCTTTAACTGGAGTTTTTTTATGAAATACGTAGGAGCGCACGTGAGCGCCTCAGGTGGACTGGCCAATGCCGCCATTCGCGCCGCCGAAATCGAAGCAACCGCCTTCGCCCTCTTCACCAAAAACCAGCGCCAGTGGCGCGCCGCGCCGCTCAGCGACGAGACCATCGCCGAATTCAAAGCCGCCTGTGAAAAGTATCACTTTGGCCCCGGGCAGATCCTGCCGCACGACAGCTACCTGATTAACCTCGGCCATCCGGTGGAAGAAGCGCTGGAAAAATCCCGTGATGCCTTCATCGATGAGATGACCCGCTGCCAGCAGCTGGGGCTGACGCTGCTCAACTTCCACCCCGGCAGCCATCTGCAGCAGATCCCGGAGGAGGAGTGCCTGGCGCGCATCGCCGAATCGATCAATATCGCGCTGGCCAAGACCGAAGGCGTCACCGCCGTGATCGAAAACACCGCCGGCCAGGGCAGCAACCTCGGCTTTAAGTTCGAGCATCTCGCGGCCATCATCGATGGCGTGGAAGATAAAACCCGCGTTGGCGTCTGCATCGATACCTGCCACGCCTTCGCCGCCGGCTACGACCTGCGCAGCGCCGAAGCCTGCGAGAAGACCTTTGCCGACTTCGAGCGTATCGTCGGCTTTCAGTATCTGCGGGGCATGCATCTCAACGATGCCAAGAGCGCCTTTGGCAGCCGGGTTGACCGTCACCATAGTCTGGGGGAAGGCAACATCGGCCACGACTGCTTCAGCTGGATCATGCAGGACAGCCGCTTCGACGGCATTCCGCTGATTCTGGAAACCATCAACCCGGATATCTGGGCGGAAGAGATAGCCTGGCTGCGGGCGCAGCAGATCGCCGAAGTGGCGTAAACAGAGACATAAAAAAAGGGCCGAACAGTCGGCCCTTTTTTATTGCGGAGAGATTATGCCGCTTTTTCGACTTCCGCTACCTGCGCTTCCGGGCGTTTCAGCACCGCGTAGGAGAGGCCCGCCACCAGCGTCCCGGCGACAATCGCCAGCAGGTAGCCCAGCACTGGCGTAATCGCCCCCGGGATCAGCAGAACAAACAGCCCGCCGTGCGGCGCCATCAGTTTTGCGCCAATTGCCATCGAGATAGCGCCGGTTACCGCGCCGCCGACGATACAGCAAGGCAGCACGCGCATCGGGTCACGGGCGGCAAAAGGAATCGCCCCTTCAGAGATAAAGCACAGGCCAAGAACCAGCGCGGCTTTGCCCCCTTCCCGCTGCCCTTTGTCGAACTTATTGCGGGCAACCAGCGTCGCGACACCCATCGCCAGCGGAGGCACCATACCGGCCGCCATGATCGCCGCCATCGGCGCGTATGTCTGGGTACTCAGCAGGCCAACGCCGAAGGCATAGGCCGCTTTGTTCACCGGGCCGCCCATGTCGGTACACATCATCGCTCCGAGGATCGCGCCCAGCAGAACCGCGTTGGCGGTGCCCATGGTTTGCAGCCAGTGGGTCAGCCAGGCGAGGATACCGGCGACCGGTTTACCGATCAGGTAGATCATCGCCAGGCCCACGATCAGGCTGGAAACCAGCGGAATGATCAGGATTGGCTTCAGCGCTTCCATACTCTGCGGCAGTTTCAGCTTAGTGCTGATGGCTTTCGCCACGTAACCGGCAAGGAAACCGGCGATGATCCCGCCGATAAAGCCGGAGCCGCCGCTGACCGCCAGCATACCGCCGATAAGACCCGGGGTCAGACCCGGACGGTCGGCAATAGAGAAGGCGATAAAGCCCGCCAGCACCGGCACCATCAGCGCGAAGGCCGAGCCGCCGCCGATTTGCATCAGCGCCGCCGCCAGGGTGTCTTTTACTTCAAACGCTTTGATCCCGAAAGCAAAGGAGAGCGCGATACACAGGCCGCCCGCCACCACCATCGGCAGCATGTAGGAGACGCCAGTCAGCAGGTGGCGGTAGGCGCCCGCCGACTCTTTTTTACCTTCGCCAGCAGCCTGAGGTTTCCCGGAAGGCTGGTACGGTTTGGCTTCCACCACCGCTTTGTCCAGCTCCTGGGCGGTTTTCTTCAGCGCCAGACCGGTGGTAGTGCGATACATCGGCTTGCCGGCGAATTTCGCCAGGTCGACTTCGATATCAGCGGCGACGATCACTAGATCCGCCTCGGCCACCTCTTCCGGGGTGATAGCATTGCCCGCGCCGACGGAGCCGCGAGTTTCCACTTTCACCCACCATCCGCGTTTTTTCGCTTCGGTTTCAATGGCTTCAGCGGCCATAAAGGTATGGGCAACGCCGGTCGGACAGGCGGTGACCGCGACAATACGTTTCGGTCCGCTGGTGGCCGCCGGGACTGCCGCGGCGGCAGGCGCCGCGTACGGCGTCGCATGGCCCTTGGCTTCGCTCAGGAACAGCTCCGGGTGCGCCACGGCGCGATTAATATCGCCGAGGAAAACCTGTTTGCCGTTCAGCGCGCTGTCAGTGGGCAGCGCCGACCCGAGAACAATCACCAGTTCGGCGTCGTTGGGGTTATCAATCAGTTCAAGGTGCGCTTTTGGCGCGGCGGCGCCCAGCAGGGTTTTCGCCATATAGGCGCGCGCCTGTCCGAGTCCGGCATCAATAATCAGCAGCGTTTTCATTATGCCTCTCCTGCTGTCAATTAAAGGGTTGTAAGTCGACGCGCGCCATCATCGCGGCCAACTGGGTACGGTCGGTGATCCCTACATTGCTCTGGCTGACGGCTAGGGCAGCGACAGCGGTCGCCAGGCGCAGGGTATGCTCGCTGGATTCACGCATCAGCAGGCCGTAAATCAGGCCGCCGACCATCGAATCGCCGGCGCCAACGGTGCTGACCACTTCGACTGAAGGCGGTTTGGCAATCCACTCGCCGGAAGCGTTCACCCACAGCGCGCCCTCTTCGCCCAGGGAAATCACTACGTGAGCGATCCCCTGCTCGCGCAGCGCATGGGCGGCGTCGATAACGTCTTTCATCTCCGGCAGCTTACGGCCAGCCCAGATTTCCAGCTCGCGACGGTTCGGTTTCACCAGCCACGGCGCCGCTTTCAGTCCGGCAACCAGCGCTTCGCGGCTGCTGTCGAAAATGATGCACGGGCACTGGCTGCGCAAACGGGTCATCCAGTCGGTAAAGGCCTCCGGGCTGACGCCGGACGGCAGACTGCCGCTGACGCAGACCATATCGAACTGCCCGAGCCAGCTCAGGGAGTCGTTGACGAAGCGTTCCCAGTCGCCCGGGGTCACTTCAAAGCCGGAGAAGTTGAAATCGGTCACTTCGCCATCTTTTTCCGTCAGCTTAACGTTGATGCGGGTCCGGCCCTGCACCACCTGGAAACGGTTGGCGATCCCCAGCTCGCTGAACAGCTGCTGAAAGCCATCCTGGTTGTCTTTCCCCAGGAAGCCGCCGACGGTGACGTCAATGCCAAGATCTTTCAGCACTTTCGCCACGTTGATGCCTTTCCCGGCGGCGTGCAGGCCGGTGGTACGCACCAGGTTCACTTCACCGCGCTCGATCTCCGGGGTGAAGCCCACCAGATCGTACGCCGGGTTTAAAGTAATGGTTGCTACACGTCTGCTCATTTATGCGCCCTCCCCAAGGCCTGCGGCGATCGCTTCGCCAATCGCATCCAGCGCTTGTTGCGCATCTTCACCCTGCGCGGTAAAGCGCAGACGGTGACCTTTTTTCACACCCAGCGCCACGACCTTCATCAGGCTACGACCGTTGGCCGGCTTGCCGGAACCGTCGAGGTTAGTGACGGTGACGTCACTGGAAAATTGTTTAATGGTGTTGACCAGCATGGTGCCCGGACGGGCATGCAGGCCATGCTCATTGCGCACCACAAATTCGGCGCTCAGCACATCTTCGGCAATCGCGTCGTCGCTGGTCAGCAGCGCCAGCACGGTGGCGGCGTCGGCTTTCAGCAGATGGTCAGCTTTCTTGTCCAGCAGCAGCTTGCTCAGGCGGTTCAGCACCGCGGTTGGCTGCTCGTCGGTCATCGCCACCGTGACCAGCAGGGAAACCGGCTGATCGTCGCGGGTGAAGGCGGTGGCGGCGCGGCTGACCGCCACGGCGCTGCGCAGATTGCCTTCAGCGCTGTCGTTCAGCCAGATGCCCTGACCGAGGTTCAGCGGCGTATCGTTAATGACGTGGCTAACGAAGGCGGAATCCACCGCGCCTGCTTCTTTCAGACGCGCGGCGTTCAGCGCCTGCAGGGTCAGCAGATCGCTGGCCGCGACGTCGAGACTGAGGGTCTCGTTATCCAGCTTCAGCGCTTCGCTCTGTTTCTCTCCCATCAGCAGCGCACGCAGCTCTTCCGCGGTGGTGGCGGACTGCAGCTGGGCGGCGACGGCGTCATCGCTCAACACGTGGGTCAGCTGACGCAGCAGGCCGAGGTGTTCATCTGAGCTGGCGGCAATCCCGATCGCCACATAGGCGGTCTGCCCTTCGCCCCAGGTGACGCCCTGCGGGAACTGAAACACCTGAACGCCGGTCTTCAGCACCTGATCACGCGTATCCGTAGTGCCGTGCGGGATCGCGATCCCGTTGCCGAGGAAGGTCGAGGTCTGCTGCTCGCGCGCCAGCATGCCGTTCACGTAGCCATCGGCCACGTTGCCGGCGCTGACCAGCGCGGCGGCGACCTGCCGGATGGCCTCTTCTTTATTACCGGCCTGCTGGCCGGGATGAATATCCTGCACAGATAACTGGAACATGGTTCTCCTCTCCTGCTGAATTGAATCGTTTCAGCTAACTTGAGAAAAAAGGCGCCATCTGACGGTGAATGATATGTCGAATGACGCTGAAACGTTTCAAGAATTTTGTACCTTTCTTGCTCAATGCGCAAGGAACGTCAGCGACTTGATTGCAGAACTTAGAGGTACTGCACACTTTTGCTGAAGCCCTGACGCCTGGCTGGGGTAAGCGTCAGCTTTTTGCTGAACCTTGTATTTTGAAACACCTTTTTAATTATTCGTGCCATACTACTGTTTATTTTCAGCCAGCAGGCGTAAACTCCGCGCCGTCTCCTGAAACTACAGAAAACCAAACACATGGAAAACCGAAGCGCCGCCCTTCCCCGACGCGGGTTCGATGTCACCTCTTCCGCCTTCCTGATCGTCGCCTTTCTGACGGGCATTGCCGGGGCGTTGCAGACGCCGACCCTGAGCCTGTTTCTGACCAATGAAGTACACGTCCGCCCGGCGATGGTGGGTTTCTTTTTTACCGGCAGCGCCGTCATAGGCATTCTGGTCAGCCAGTTCCTCGCCGGACGTTCTGACCGTCAGGGCGACCGCAAGCAGCTGATTGTCGTCTGCTGCCTGCTGGGAGTGCTGGCCTGCGTGCTGTTTGCCTGGAACCGGAACTACTTCATTTTGCTGTTCGTCGGCGTCTTCCTCAGCAGCTTTGGTTCGACCGCCAACCCACAGATGTTCGCCCTCGCGCGCGAGCATGCCGACAAAACCGGCCGCGAAGCGGTGATGTTCAGCTCCATTTTGCGCGCCCAAGTTTCCCTGGCATGGGTGATTGGTCCCCCGCTGGCCTATGCGCTGGCGATGGGGTTTGGCTTTACCGCGATGTACCTCAGCGCCGCGGCGGCGTTTATCGTCTGCGGGATAATGGTCTGGCTGTTCCTGCCCAGCATGCACAAAGCGAAGGCGGTGGCGACCGGCCGGCTGGAAGCCCCGCGCACGCACCGCCGCGATGCGCTGTTGCTGTTCAGCATCTGCACGCTGATGTGGGGCACGAACAGCCTGTACATCATTAATATGCCGCTGTTTATCATTAACGAGCTGCATCTGCCGGAGAAGCTGGCCGGCCTGATGATGGGTACCGCCGCCGGGCTGGAAATCCCCACCATGCTGATTGCCGGTTACTATGCCCGGCGCTTCGGTAAACGCTTTCTGATGCGCCTCTCCGCGGTGGCTGGGGTGCTGTTTTATGTGGGCATGCTGACGGTGCATACGCCGGGGCTGCTGCTGGCGATGCAGGTGCTGAACGCCATCTATATTGGGATCCTCGCCGGGATTGGCATGCTTTATTTCCAGGATTTGATGCCCGGGCAGGCAGGCGCTGCCACCACCCTCTACACCAATACCACCCGCGTCGGTTGGATCATCGCCGGCTCACTAGCGGGCGTGGTGGCAGAGATCTGGAGCTATCATGCGGTGTTCTGGATTGCGCTGGTCATGGGGATCGCCACGCAGGCCTGCCTGTGGCGGATCAGGGACGTCTAGATAAGGTTGCCCGGCCGGAGCCGGGCAATGGGGATTAATGATCCAGATAGAGATAATGCAGCCAGCTGGTCATGCGCAGCAGCACTTTGCGCATGATCGACACATGGGCAAAATAATCGGTATACACCGCCGCCTGGGCGCTGACCCCGTCCGGTAAATGTTCCACTTCCGGATGGGGATCGAGGTCGATCAGCACGTAAATGCCCTCTTTCCCTGCCCCGGCGTTCAGTCCTTGCAGCGCGCCGCTGGCCTGGTAGCTGCCGTCCGGGACGGTCGGCAACACCCGCGATACCTTACCGCTGTAGACGCTGCCCGGCAGACCGTTAAACACCACCTCCGCGCTATCCCCGGCCGTCAGACGCAGGACCGAATTCTGGCGGAATACCGCCACCACCTGGCGCTTTTGCTGGGGAATAAACACCAGCACCGGCTTGAAGGGCAGACGCACCGCGGTCATCCCCGGCCGCGCCAGAAGCTGGGTGACGTAGCCGTCGCTCGGCGCGCGAATCACGGTTTGCGCCAGATTATACTCCGCTTCAAGGATCTGCGATTTCAGGCTGGCAATATTGGCATCCAGCCCGTGGTAGCGTCCGGATACCTGCTCTCGGGCGTTTTGTAATTGCGCTTTCGCCGCCTGCAGTACCGCCGACTGGATCTGCACCTGCTGCCTGGCATGGGTCACATCCTGTTCCGAAAAAGGATTCACCGGCATGGCCGCTCCCTGGGCATAGCGCTGGTAGTCGCGGGTGACCCGGTCGTACTCCGCCTGCGCCTGCTGTACTCTGGCGCTGGCATCGTCAATGGTTGCCTGCTTCGCCCGCAGCGTGGCCTCCTCGGCCGCCAGATCGGCTTTCAGCTTGTTCAGCCGTGCGCGGTAGCGGGTATCGTCGATGCGAAACAGCAGTTCGCCCTTCTTCATTAACACATTGGTTTTACTGGTCACCTCCACCACCTCGCCTGATACCTGCGGCACCATCGGAATGGAGACGACAATTTTTTGCGCTCGCATCGTATAGGGGTGGTTATAGTTCATCGTTAATATTAGCGCACCGACGATCACTATTCCGCCTAATATAGCGGTGGGGATCGTCCATTTATTTACTGGAATGCGAAATATTTTAAACACGCCCCAGGCAATGGCGACATAGCAAAGGATAATTAACAGATCCATATTATTTCTCGCTATTCTCCACCGACGCCTGCTGGCTGTTTTTTAATGCCGCTTCAAGTAACGCAATGCGTTTCTCCAGCTCCGCTCGCTGCTGATGTCCTTCGGTCTGTGAGCCCATCCCCCAGCCACGATCAGGCCGGTACAACGTGGCCCAGATCCACAGAAAAGGCCAGATAGCATGCAGGGTAAACAGGCTTATCCAGCCTGCTACATGAATCGCGTCCTGATGGGGATGCTGGCGTTTTTGCGCGATGTGATAGGGAATATCGTGGATAATAATAACTCCATAAAACAATATGAGAAATACCAGTATTAATACAAACAAAGCAAAATAATTAAGCAGCATGGTGCATATACACTCAGTAAGCCAGCGGGAAGATCGTTATTTTTAATCACGTCGAGAACCACAAAAGAAGCAATAAAACGCACAGATTTCCTTAAATAAACGACTGTTCAACGCAAAGGCCATCATACGTTCAGCGGATCAATAAATCACATGGCAATTCAGCCAAACTGGTATATCATTTTTGATATACCATTAATATCAGGCAGCGATAAGATGTTGAAAGACTTTAAAATGGACGAGCTGAGGATCCTCTGCGCCATCGCCGAAACCGCCAGCGTAAGCCGGGCAGCCCAGCGCCTGAATATGCCCCAGTCTAACGTCTCACGGACGCTGACCAGCGTGGAGCGGAAAGTCGGTCTGGCTATTTTTCTGCGCACCGCCAGGGAACTGGTGCGTACCGAGTTCGGCGAGCAGTTTATTCACGCCAGCAGCGCCGTTCTTGCGCAGCATGAGCAGCTTATCAACCTCGCCGACCGTTATAAGAACACACTGCAGGGCGTTGTCACCCTTGGAGCGCCCATCGGCATCCACCAGTTTCTCGGGCGCTATATTCTGCCAGCGCTAAGAAAAACGCTGCCGGAGTTGCAGATCAATCTGGTCACCCGCAACGCCAGCGAGCGGGAACAGAAATACGGCGCCATTTTCAATAGCGACTGCGATCTGCTGATAAGCCCCTTTAAGCCACAGAATGAAAACCTCATCGCCCGCCCGTTTACCCGCTTTCGTACCGGCGTCTTCGCCTCCCCAGATTACCTCGCGCAACACCCTATCGCCGAACCGGAGGCGCTGGCGGATCATGAGTGCATTACCCTGCGTATGCTGGGCGGCAGCGACAATATCTGGACCTTCAAAAGCAAAAACGGCAAACCGCTTAATCTCACGGTAAAGGGGGGATTCGTGTGCGATAACACGCTGCCGGCGGTGGAGCTGGCGAAGCTGGGGATGGGGATCGTTTATGCGCCCTACTATTCACTCGCCACCGAGCTGGCGGCAGGACAGTTGGTTCCCTGTCTGAAAAAGGAGCGCTGTATCGATCTGCAGGCCTGGCTTATCTACCAGCGACGGGACATTCTTCCGCTGCGCGTCCAGGCGCTGCTGGACGGCCTCAGCGTCCATATCAAAAACCTGTCTCATTTGCTGCTTTAAGCTCAGGGCGCGGTGGCCAGCTCAAGCGCCAGCAGCCAGGTAATGGCTTCATCACGATGAGTCAAGCACATCTCCGGCGAGGGCTGCAGGCTGGCGCACACCTTCGGGCGCAGTGGGGAACCGAAAATGAGGCACAGATTGTGCTCGGAGAGCTGAATACAGCGAGTGTTGGCCGGCTTGCCCTGCGGCATGCCGGGGATCGGCGATGATATAGAGGGGGCGATGCAACATGCGCCACAATCAGTACGACATTCCACAACCCAGCTCCCGAACGCTCATTTTGCGCCACAGCCTAAACGTTTTGCCAGAAGATAGCAAAACTCGCGAATTCCACTTGCCTGAACGCCCGGGCGCGAGTAGTTTTACGCGATATTTTTGACTCGTTAAGTGACAGGATTACTGCAATGCCAAGAGCGAATGAAATTAAAAAAGGTATGGTGCTGAATTACAACGGCAAGCTGCTGATTGTGAAAAATATCGATATTCAGTCACCCAGCGCCCGCGGTGCTGCGACACTGTATAAAATGCGCTTCTCCGATGTGCGTACCGGCCTGAAAGTAGAAGAGCGCTTCAAAGGCGACGATATCGTCGATACCGTGACCCTGACCCGCCGTTTCGTTGACTTCTCTTATGTCGATGGCAACGAATACGTGTTCATGGATAAAGAAGACTACACCCCTTACACCTTCACGAAAGAGCAGATCGAAGAAGAGCTGCAGTTTATTCCGGAAGGCGGCATGCCGGATATGCAGGTGCTGACCTGGGATGGGCAGCTGCTCGCGCTTGAGCTGCCGCAGACCGTGGACCTGGAAATTATCGAAACCGCGCCGGGGATTAAAGGGGCATCCGCCAGCTCCCGCACCAAGCCCGCCACCATGAGCACTGGCCTGGTGATTCAGGTGCCGGAATACCTGACCACCGGTGAGAAAATCCGCATTCATATCGAAGAGTGCCGCTATATGGGCCGCGCGGATTAATCTTCCGTGACGAGTTGACATAAAAAAGGACAGCCGCTGGCTGTCCTTTTTATTATCCCCATTGCCGCGATTACAACAGTTCAGGGTATTTGGTCATCTTCAGCGCCAGCTCCACGCCGCGTACTTCCGCCATCCCCTTGAGACGGCCAATAGCCGAATAGCCTGGGTTGGTTTTCTTGCGCAGATCGTCGAGCATCTGATGACCATGATCCGGACGGAAGGGGATCGGGCGCAGATCGCCGGCCTGCTTACGCCGCTGCTCTTCACGCAGAATCGCATCCACCACCGCCACCATATTGACGTCGCCGCTAAGGTGCGCCGCCTCGTGGAAGGTTTTCGGGTTCGCTTCACGGCAGGTGGAGCGCAGATGGGTAAAGTGAATGCGATCGCCAAAGGTCTCCACCATCTTCACCAGATCGTTATCGGCGCGGACGCCATAGGATCCGGTGCACATGGTAAAGCCATTATTAATGCTGTCCACTGTCTCTTTCAGCCACTGCATATCTTCAATGGTCGAGACGATACGCGGCAGGCCAAGGATCGGCCGCGGCGGATCGTCCGGATGCACAGCCAGACGGATCCCCACCTCTTCGCACACCGGCACGATGGCCCGCAGGAAATAGGCCATATTTTCGCGCAGCTGCGCTTTATCGATGTGGTCATATTCCGCCAGACGCGCGCGGAACTGGTCGAGGGTGTAACCCTCTTCCGCCCCCGGCAGGCCGGCGATGATATTGCGGGTCAGTTTCTCAATGTCCGCTTCGCTCATCGCCTTGTAATACGCCTCGGCCTGGCGCTGCTCTTCTTCGCTGTAATCCGCTTCCGCCCCCGGGCGTTGGAGGATATGCAGTTCAAAGGCGGCGAAGGCGATCTGATCGAAACGCAGCGCCCGGGAGCCGTCCGGCAGCTCATATTCCAGATCGGTGCGCGTCCAGTCGAGGATCGGCATAAAGTTGTAGCATACGGTATCGATGCCGCAGGCCGCGAGGTTGCGGATGCTCTGCTGATAGTTGGCAATCCAGGTCGTATACTGCCCGCTGTGGGTTTTAATATCCTCGTGCACCGGAATGCTTTCGACCACCGACCAGGTCAGCCCTTTCGCCGCTAACAGCGCCTGACGCTCTTTAATCTCGTCGACCGGCCAGACCTGACCGTTTGCAATATGGTGCAGCGCAGTGACGACCCCGGTCGCCCCTGCCTGCCGTACATCATCAAGCGATACCGGATCGTTCGGCCCATACCACCGCCAGGTTTGCTCCATCGCTATGCCCTCACAAAAGTTGTTATACCAATAATGGCGACACTCATGACGACTACCATACATGTTTCTCAGCAGGCTGCAAACAGTGCCGGTGCATTGATTGATCCAGCTCACAGTCAGCGGATAATTTCGGCTTACCAATTTAATTTCCTGTCATATAACTTTAGACTGGCAATGTTAATAAGCAGTTAAACAGGTGTGTAAAGAATGACAACAATTGCAACCGCTACGCTACCGGAAAACGTGCAACGTCCTCAGTACGATCGCAGCCAGCTCCGCTCGCGTATTGTCCATTTCGGCTTTGGCGCGTTTCATCGCGCGCACCAGGCGCTGCTGACCGATCGCGTGCTGAATAACATCGGCGGCGACTGGGGGATCTGCGAAATCAGTCTGTTCAGCGGCGATACGCTGATGAGCCAGCTTCGCGAACAGGACCACCTGTTTACCGTACTGGAAAAAGGCGCCGACGGTAATCAGCCCATTATTATCGGCGCAGTGCACGAATGCCTGAACGCCAGGCTCGATTCGCTGGCGGCGATTATCGAGAAATTTTGCGAGCCGCAGGTGGCGATTGTCTCGCTGACCATCACGGAAAAAGGCTATTGCATCGATCCGGCGACCGGCAAGCTGGATCCGACGCATCCGCGCATCGTTCACGATCTGGAAAATCCGACGCTCCCGCAGTCGGCTCCCGGTATTTTAGTTGAAGCGCTGGCCCGCCGCCGGGAACGCGGCCTGCCGCCCTTTACCGTGCTCTCCTGCGATAACATTCCCGATAACGGCCACGTGGTGAAAAATGCCGTCCTCGGCATGGCGGAAAAACGCAGTCCGGCGCTGGCGAGCTGGATCGCCGACAACGTTAGCTTCCCGGGCACCATGGTGGATCGCATTGTTCCCGCCGCCACCGCCGAATCGCTGGCGGAAATCGCCGCCGTGCTGGGGGTGGAAGATCCCTGCGCCATCAGCTGCGAACCCTTCATTCAGTGGGTAGTCGAAGACCACTTTGTCGCCGGGCGCCCCGCCTGGGAGACGGCAGGCGTGCAGATGACCGACGACGTGCTGCCCTGGGAGCAGATGAAGCTGCGGATGCTCAACGGCAGCCACTCTTTCCTCGCCTGGCTTGGCTATCTGGCAGGTCATGCGCACGTTAGCGACTGCATGCAGGATGAGGTCTTCCGCCGCGCCGCCCGCCAGCTGATGCTCGACGAACAGGCCCCGACGCTGACCATTACCGGCGTCGACCTGGCGGCCTATGCCGACAGTCTGATCGCGCGCTTCAGCAACCCGGCGCTCAAACACCGTACCTGGCAAATCGCCATGGACGGCAGCCAGAAGCTACCCCAGCGCATGCTCGACGGTATTCGCGTGCATCTTGAGCGCGGCAGCCGCTGGCCGCTGCTGGCCCTCGGCGTGGCCGGCTGGATGCGCTACGTCAGCGGCACGGATGATGCTGGTCAGACCATCGACGTGCGCGATCCGCTGGTAGACAAGATCCAGCAGCGGGTGGCGCAGAGCGATGAGCAGCAGCGTGTTGACGCCCTGCTGGGTCTGGAGGAAATATTTGGCCGCGACCTGCCGCGCAACGCCCTGTTTGTCGCCGGGATCCGCGCCGCCTGGCAGCAGCTGGCGATGCACGGCGCCCGCGAGGCAGTTGCCCGCGCGCTCGATTCTTAACAATATTTGCGCTTATGCGGACAGAATTCCCTTCTGTCCGCCTCAGGACTTCTCTTTTCCCTCTTTTTTCGTCAGGATAGGCATAACTGTTACAACATTACATTTATCCTGGAGAAAAGAGTGACCAGAACCAATTTGATCACCGGCTTTCTCGGCAGCGGTAAGACGACCTCGATTCTTCATCTGCTGGCGCAGAAGCCTGCGGATGAAAAATGGGCCGTACTGGTTAACGAGTTTGGCGAAGTCGGGATAGACGGCGCGCTGCTGGCCGACAGCGGCGCCCTGCTCAAAGAGATCCCCGGCGGCTGCATGTGCTGTGTCAATGGCCTGCCAATGCAGGTCGGGCTGAACACCCTGCTGCGCCAGGGGAAACCCGATCGTCTGTTGATCGAACCTACCGGACTTGGCCATCCAAAGCAGATCCTCGATATTCTCACCGCGGCGGTGTATGAACCCTGGATCGATCTGCGCGCGACCCTGTGCATCCTCGATCCGCGTCAGTTACTGGACGAGAAAGCGGTCAACAACGACAACTTTCGCGACCAGCTGGCGGCGGCGGATATCATCGTGGCCAATAAAAGCGATCGGGAAACGCCCGAAAGCGCTCAGGCGTTTGCCGACTGGTGGCAACGCTGGGGTGGCGAGCGCCGCCAGGTGTCGGCGATCCAGGGGAATATCGACCTCGCCCTGCTTGATGAACCCCGGCGCAACACCGCCCCACTGCCGGCGAGCGCGGAGCACGCCCATCGCCATCCTCCAACAGCCGGTCTCGCCGCCCTTAGCCTGGCGGAACACCAGCGCTGGCGCCGCCACCTTAACAGCGGCCAGGGCTATCAGGCCTGCGGTTGGATCTTCGACGCGGAAACGGTCTTTGACACCATCGCCCTGCTGGAGTGGGCCCGGCTGGCGCCGGTGGCGCGCGTCAAAGGTGTGCTGCGCATTGCCGAAGGGGCGGTGCGGATCAACCGCCAGGGTGAGGATCTGCATATCGAGACCCTCAGCGTCGCCCCGCCCGATAGCCGCATCGAGCTTATCTCCGCTAATGAAGCCGACTGGAATGCGCTCCAGACCTCATTGTTGAGGCTTCGTTTAAGTTAAGGCGGCTAAGGTTGCCGCCGACTGTCACAAAATCGCAATGGCTATGATGAAAAACCGAATTCCTTTAATCTTGCTGCTAAACATCGCGGGTGTGGCGCTATTTTGCTCCTGGTATCTGCCAGCCAACCACGGCGCGTGGGCGCCTGTTGACTCCGCGATCTTCCATTTCTTTAACCATGGCGTCAGCGTCAGCCGCGCTTACGCCTGGCTGCTGGCGATCATCAACAATCGCGCCTTCGACGCCTGCTCGCTGCTGGCGATGGGGTGCCTGATGCTTAGCTACTGGCTCAAGGCGCCGGCGGCAGGCCGTCGTCAGATCGCCATTATGGGCCTGGTGATGCTGCTGGCGGCGGTGATCATCAACCAGCTGGCGCAGCACCTGATGCCGGTTCAGCGCGCCAGCCCGTCGCTGTTTTTCAGCGATGTGACCCGCGTCAGCGACGTCGTTAACTTCCCCACTAAGGATGCTTCCAAGGACAGCTTCCCCGGCGATCATGGGATGATGCTGCTGATCTTCGCGAGCTTTATGTGGCGCTATTTTGGTCGCCGCGCGCTGGCTGTGGCGCTGGTGATATTTGTGGTCTTTGCTTTCCCGCGGGTGATGATTGGCGCCCACTGGTTCAGCGATATTGCCGTCGGCTCGCTGACCGCCGTGCTGATTGGCGCGCCCTGGGTATTGATGACTCCCCTGAGCGATAAACTGATCGCCTTTTTCGATCGCTACTTACCCGGTGGAATATCAGCCAAATAATGTCTCCGGCAGTCGCCAGACTCATTATCTATAAGGGGACCTTTTGGGTCCCTTTTTTTCAATTGTCCTTTTTTTCTACATCACGTTCATCTTCTTGTCACATTAATCCCGTGACAAATGAAGGAATTGTCTGTTTTTTGCCCGATATTGTCGCTATTTTGGCCTTTCCCGATGATTCACTTTTTGTCACCAAAATACTTATAAGAAATCGCGCAAAACCGCTCGCCATGCGGCGTTTGATAGGGTAATCTCGTTCTCGTTTTGCCTTTTCCGCAACATTAATTCAAGGCGTGAATAAAATTGTGCGTGACTGCACAAATTTAAGCTTAAGGAATTGTCTCATTGCGGATGGGTATTTAGGCTCTAACACGTTTGGCATTTTTTATAACGACATTGTCGTTAAGGACAACAAGGGAAAATAAACAGCATGGTCAAATCTCAGCCGATTTTGAGATACATCTTGCGGGTAGCCCCCGCGATTGCAGTAGCGGTTCTGCTTTCCGCGTGTAGTTCAACAAGTACCGCCAGGAATATGCATTCTGAGACGCATGCTGTGGGTAGTGGCGATTTATCATCACTGCAAGCCTCTCAGGATGAATTTGAAACGATGGTCCGTAACCTGGACGTGAAGTCCCGTTTAATGGATCAGTATGCCAGCTGGAAAGGCGTGCGTTACCGCCTCGGCGGCAGCACCCGCAAAGGTATCGACTGCTCGGCGTTCGTGCAGCGCACCTTCCGCGAACAATTTGGTCTGGAACTGCCGCGTTCAACTTCTGAACAGCAGGAAACCGGAAAATCGATTTCCCGTACCCAGCTGCGTACCGGCGATCTGGTTCTGTTCCGTGCCGGTTCTACCGGCCGCCATGTAGGGATCTACCTCGGCAACAACCAGTTTGTTCACGCCTCTACCAGCAGCGGGGTGACTATCTCCAGCATGGATGAGCCATACTGGAAAAAGCGCTACAACGAAGCGCGTCGAGTCCTGAGCCGCTCGTAAACTGTCCTCTACCGCCGCCGGTTATCCCTTGGCTGGAAGCGGGATAAAAAACACTGCCCCGGCAGTGTTTTTTTTTGCCACCTGATTCTGAACGACGCAAAATAAGCTATGTCTTTTAAGTGGGAATGAGAAAAACGACGACTGACAACCCGTTGCTGCGCATCAATAACACGGAAAGACTATAGCTATGCTGACTCGCTACTTTTCGCCCCAGCGTAAAACCTGGATAACCAGCTTGTGCGTGGGAGTTATCGTCGCGCTACTGGCCGGCAGCATTCAGTTTATGGTGATTTACCATAACCGGGCGGAGCGTTTCGACGCCATTATCAACAACGTTAATACCTATCTGAAGAGCTACTTTCACGACCTGCGGCAGACCATCAACGGCCTGCAGCCGCTGGTGGACCAGCCCTGCGAGAATATTGACTCCGGGCTCACCTCCCATGCCGCTTTCAGCCCTAACGTCCGCGCCTTTCTGCTGGTCAAAAACGGCGTGGCCTTTTGCTCCTCGGCAACCGGCGCCATGGATACCCCCCTCACCCAGCTGATCCCGGCCATTGATATCCGCAAACCCCTTGATATGGCCATTTTGCCGGGCACGCCGATGATGCCGAAGAGCGCGGCGCTGGCGTTGTGGGTAGGAAAACCTGGTGATAAAAACAGCGGCATTTTCGTGTCGATTAACGCCAATCTCACACCGTATATCCTCTATTCTGCACGGCAGAATGATTTCAGCGGCATTGCGCTGGCCATCGATCACACCGCCATCTCCACCTTCAGTAACCGGCTGGTGGATCCGCAAACGCTGCATGACGCGCCGATCCGCCAGACACAGATCGAGGGTTTACCGCTGAAGGTCTACCTGTATGCCAACAGCTGGCTGGCGGAAAATACGCAGTTTGCTCTGCTGCTCGGGGTGGTGTGCGGCCTGCTGGCGGGGCTGCTCTGCTATTACGTGCTGACGATCAAATCCGATCCGCGAAAATCCATTCTCCTGGGGATCAAAAACAACCAGTTCTACATCGTCTATCAGCCGGTGGTGAATGCTCAGACCTTGCGGATCATGGGCGTGGAGGTTCTGATGCGCTGGCGCCATCCGGTGGTGGGCGAAATCCCGCCTGACATCTTTATTAACCTCGCGGAAACCCAGCAGATGATCGTGCCGCTGACCGATCACCTGCTGGCGCTGATCGCCCGCGACGCGCCGGCGCTGCAGCGTATTCTGCCGCGCGGCGTCAAGCTGGGGCTGAATATTTCCCCTGCGCATCTGCAGGCCGACAGCTTCCGCGACGATATGCTGCGCTTCACCGCCGCCCTGCCCGCCGGCCATTTTCACGTGGTGCTGGAGGTGACCGAGCGGGCGATGATTGATAAAGAAAAATCGATGGCTAACTTCGCCTGGCTCCACCGCCAGGGATTCGAAATCGCGATTGATGATTTTGGCACCGGGCATAGCGCGCTGATCTATCTTGAGCGCTATAACTTCGACTATCTGAAGATCGATCGCGGCTTTGTGCAGGCGATTGGCACAGAAACTGTTACCTCGCCGGTGCTGGATGCGGTGCTGACCCTCAGCCGCCGGCTGAAATTAATGACCATCGCCGAAGGGGTGGAGACCCAGGAGCAGGCGGAGTGGCTCCGCGCTCAGGGGGTTCATTTCCTGCAGGGGTACTGGATCAGCCGGCCGCTGTCGCTGGCGGCGCTGGTGGCCGCCCACGATGAACCCGCGAACTATTTCACAACGCGTTAAGTCTCACTTATGATGCGGGAACAGAAGTCGGCCATGGGGGCCGGCTATGACGGGGTATTCTGCCGCCTATGTATGCGCGACTTTTTCTGCTTCTGCTTGCTCTGTTTAGCCTGAGCGCTAACGCGCAATCCATTCAGGAAAGCGTCGCCTTCGCGATTATCGGCGAGCCCAAGTACGCCGCCGGTTTCAGCCATTTTGATTATGTCAATCCACAGGCGCCGAAAGGCGGTACCCTCACCCTGGCGGCAATCGGCACCTTCGACAACTTCAACCGCTATGCGCTGCGCGGCAATCCCGCGGTACGAACTGAGGCGCTCTACGATCCCCTGTTCACCACTTCGGATGATGAGCCCGGGAGCTATTATCCGCTGATTGCCGAGCGGGCGCGCTACGCCGGGGACTATTCATGGATGGAGATCGCTCTCAACCCCCGCGCCCGTTTTCACGACGGCACGCCAATCACCGCCCAGGATGTCGCTTTTACCTTCAAGAAGTTTATGACCGAAGGGGTGCCGCAGTTCCGCCTCTTTTATAAAGGCACCACCGTGAAGGCCATCGCGCCGTTGACTGTGCGTATCGACCTCGGCCAGCCCGGTAAAGAGAATATGCTGAGCCTGCTGAGCCTACCGGTGATGCCCGAGGCGTTCTGGCGCCATCACAAACTTAGCGACCCGCTGTCAAAGCCGCCGCTGGCCAGCGGACCCTATCGCATCAGCGCCTGGCGGATGGGACAGTATATTACCTATTCCCGGGTCGCCGACTACTGGGCGGCCGACCTGCCGGTCAACCGCGGTCGCTGGAACTTCGATACGCTGCGCTATGACTATTATCTTGACGACAACGTCGCTTTTGAAGCCTTTAAAGCCGGGGCCGTTGACCGCCGGGAAGAGACGGTCGCCAAAAACTGGGCTACCCGCTACGTTGGCCGCAACTTCAGCCGCGGCTACATCATCAAAGAGGAGTATGCCAACACCTCGGCGCAGGATACCCAGTGGCTGGCGTTCAATATCCAGCGCCCGGTATTCGCCGATCGCCGGGTGCGGGAGGCTATTACCCTGGCGTTTGATTTTGAATGGATGAACAAAGCGCTGTTCTACAGCGCCTATCAGCGCGCCAATAGCTATTTCCAGAACACCGAATATGCCGCCCGCAGCCTGCCCGACGCGGCCGAACTGGCCCTGCTGACGCCGATGAAAAACGAACTGCCCCCCGAGCTCTTCAGCCAGGTTTACCAGCCGCCGGTCTCCCGCGGCGATGGCTTTGACCGCGCCAACTTACTCAAAGCCGACGCCCTGCTCAACGCGGCAGGCTGGACGGTGAAGAACCAGCGCCGGGTTAACGCCGCCACCGGTAAGCCGCTGCGCTTTGAGCTGCTGATGCCGGCCGGAAGCAATGACCGCTGGGTGCTGCCGTTCCAGCACAACCTGCAGCGCCTGGGGATCGTCATGGATATTCGTCAGGTGGATAACTCGCAGTACAGCAACCGCCGCCGCAGCCGCGATTACGACATGATGCCAAGCCTGTGGCGTGCCATGCCCTGGCCGGGGACCGACCTGCAAATCTCCTGGGCGTCAGACTATATTCACTCCAGCTACAACGCGCCGGGGGTGCAGAGTCCGGTGGTAGATAAACTGATTGCGCAGATCCTGCAGTGGCAGGGTAATAAGCAGAAGCTGATCCCGCTCGGCCGGGCGCTGGACCGCGTCCTCACCTGGAACCACTATATGTTGCCGATGTGGTATATGGCGCAGGACCGCACCGCGTGGTGGAATAAATTCTCGTTCCCGAAAACCCGCCCCATTTATTCGTCCGGCCTTGATACCTGGTGGTATGACGTGAACAAAGCGGCCACCCTCCCCGCGGACAGACGCTAAGGACATACCATGGGCAGTTACCTGATCCGCCGTTTGCTGTTAGTGATCCCCACCCTGTGGGCCATCATCACCATTAACTTTTTTATTGTGCAGATCGCCCCCGGCGGCCCGGTCGACCAGGCCATCGCCGCCATCGAATTTGGTCAGCACGGCGGAATGCCAGGCGCCGGCGACGGCGGGATGGGCGCCAGCCATGCCCGCACCGGCGCCGGCAATATCAGCGAGGGGCACTATCGCGGCGGGCGCGGCCTCGATCCGGAAGTCATCGCCGAGATCACCCACCGCTACGGCTTCGACAAACCGCTGCACGAGCGCTACCTGAAGATGCTGGGCGATTATCTGCGCTTTGATTTTGGCGACAGCCTGTTTCGCAGCGCCTCCGTGCTGCAGCTGATTAAAGACAGCCTGCCGGTCTCGGTGAGCCTCGGGCTGTGGAGCACGCTGATCATCTATCTGGTCTCCATTCCGCTGGGCATCCGCAAAGCCGTCAGCAACGGCAGCCGCTTTGACATCTGGAGCAGTACGCTGATTATCATTGGCTATGCGATCCCCGCCTTTCTGTTCGCCATCCTGCTGATCGTGATTTTTGCCGGCGGCAGCTATTTCGACCTCTTCCCGCTGCGCGGTCTGGTCTCGCCAAACTTCGACACCCTGCCGTGGTATGAAAAGATCCTCGACTATCTGTGGCACATCACCCTGCCGGTGCTGGCGACGGTGATCGGCGGCTTCGCCGCCCTGACCATGCTGACCAAAAACAGCTTCCTCGACGAGATCCGCAAACAGTATGTGGTTACCGCCCGCGCCAAAGGGGTCGGGGAGAAACAGATCCTCTGGGGACACGTGTTCCGCAACGCCATGCTGCTGGTGATCGCTGGTTTCCCGGCCACCTTTATCAGTATGTTCTTTACCGGCTCGCTGCTGATCGAAGTGATGTTCTCGTTGAATGGTCTGGGGCTGCTGGGCTATGAAGCGACGGTCTCCCGCGACTATCCGGTGATGTTCGGGACGCTCTATATTTTCACCCTGATCGGCCTGCTGCTTAATATCGTCAGCGATATCAGCTATACGCTGGTCGACCCGCGTATTGATTTTGAGGGCCGCTAATGTCGTTCTTCAGTCCCGTTAATCAGGCCCGCTGGGCGCGCTTTCGCCACAACCGTCGCGGTTACTGGTCGCTGTGGCTGTTTTTAATTCTCTTCCTCTGCAGCCTGGGGGCTGAGCTGCTGGCTAACGATCGGCCGCTGCTGGTGCAGTACCAGGGCCAGCTGTACGTCCCGGTATTAAAAAACTACACCGAGCAGACCTTCGGCGGCGCATTCGCCACCGCCGCTGACTATAAGGATCCGTGGCTGCAGCACCAGCTGGCCAGCCACGGCTGGGCGCTTTGGCCGCCGGTGCGCTTCGGCGCGACGACGATCAATTTTGCCAGCACGGTTCCTTTTCCCTCGCCGCCCTCGGCCAGCAACTGGCTCGGCACCGACGCCAACGGCGGCGATGTGCTGGCGCGGATCCTCTATGGGACGCGCATCTCGGTACTCTTTGGCCTGCTGCTGACGCTGTTCTCTAGCGTGCTGGGGGTGCTGGCCGGGGCGATCCAGGGTTATTACGGCGGTAAAATCGACCTCTGGGGGCAGCGTTTTATCGAAGTCTGGTCCGGCATGCCGACGCTGTTTCTGATCATTCTGCTCTCCAGCGTGGTGCAGCCGGGCTTCTGGTGGCTGTTGGCGATCACCGTCCTGTTTGGCTGGATGACGCTGGTGGGCGTGGTGCGCGCTGAATTTCTCCGCACCCGCAACTACGACTACATCCGGGCGGCGCAGGCGTTAGGGGTCAGCGACCGGCAGATCATCCTGCGGCATATGCTGCCCAACGCGATGGTGGCGACCCTTACCTTCCTGCCTTTTATTCTCTGCAGCTCTATTACCACCCTGACGTCGCTGGATTTTCTCGGCTTCGGCCTGCCGCTTGGCTCGCCCTCACTCGGCGAGCTGCTCCTGCAGGGCAAAAACAACCTGCAGGCGCCCTGGCTGGGTATTGCCGCGTTTCTTTCCGTCGCCGTGCTGCTGACGCTGCTGATTTTCATCGGTGAAGCGGTTCGCGACGCCTTTGACCCCAGTAAGGCGGTGTAATATGACCCACCCGCTGTTAGCTATCGACAATCTCTCTATCGCCTTTCGCCAGCAGGGCGAGACGCAGCCCGTTGTGCATAATCTGTCGCTCGAAGTGGCGGTCGGCGAAACGCTGGCCCTGGTGGGTGAATCCGGCTCCGGTAAGAGCATCTCCGCCCTGTCGGTGCTGCGGCTGCTCCCTACCCCGCCGGCAAGCTACCCCAGCGGCGATATCCGTTTTCATGGCCAGTCGCTGCTGCATGCTGATGAGGCGACCCTGCGCGGCGTGCGCGGCAACCGGATCGCGATGATCTTTCAGGAGCCGATGGTGTCGCTCAATCCCCTGCACACCCTGGAAAAACAGCTCTACGAGGTGCTGTCGTTACACCGGGGAATGCGCAAAGAGGCGGCGCGCGGGGAGATCCTCGACTGCCTGGAGCGCGTCGGGATCCGTCAGGCGCCGCGGCGGCTGGCGGACTATCCGCACCAGCTCTCCGGCGGCGAGCGCCAGCGGGTGATGATCGCCATGGCGCTGCTGACGCGCCCTGAGCTGCTGATCGCCGACGAGCCGACCACCGCCCTCGATGTGTCAGTGCAGGCGCAAATTCTGCAGCTGCTGCGCGAGCTGAAGCGGGAGCTGAACATGGGGATGCTGTTTATTACCCATAACCTGAGCATCGTCCGCCAGCTGGCTGACCGGGTGGCGGTAATGCAGAACGGCCGCTGCGTGGAGCACAATCACTGTCGGGCGCTGTTCAGCGCGCCGGCTCATCCCTACACCCAACGCCTGCTGGATAGCGAACCGGACGGTGAGCCGGTGCCGTTGGCCGTCGATGCCCCGGTGCTGCTGCAGGTGGACGATTTAAACGTGGCATTTCCTGTTCGCAAAGGGATCCTGCGCCGGGTTGTCGATCACCATCGGGTGGTCAACAGCCTCAGTTTTCAGCTGCGCGCCGGCGAGACGCTGGGGCTGGTGGGCGAATCGGGATCGGGGAAAAGCACCACCGGTCTGGCGCTGCTGCGCCTGATCTCATCCGAGGGCAGGATAACCTTTACCGGTCAGCCGATTCAGGGGCGTAACCGTCGACAGCTGCTGCCGCTGCGCCGACAAATGCAGGTGGTTTTTCAGGATCCGAACTCGTCGCTCAATCCGCGCCTGACGGCGCAGCAGATTATTGAAGAAGGATTGCGCGTCCACCAGCCGACGCTGACGGCAGTCGAACGCGAACAGGCGGTAATTTTTGCCATGCAGGAGGTCGGGCTCGATCCGGCCAGCCGCCAGCGCTACCCGGCGGCATTCTCCGGCGGCCAGCGCCAGCGTATCGCCATCGCCAGAGCGTTAATCGTCAAGCCGCAGCTGATCGTCCTCGACGAGCCGACTTCCTCGCTGGATAAAACCGTTCAGGCGCAGATCCTGAATCTGTTGAAAGCATTACAGCTGAAGCATCAGCTGGCCTATATTTTTATCAGCCATGATTTAGGCGTGGTGCGCGCGCTATGTCACCAGGTGATGGTGCTGCGGCAGGGAGTGGTGGTTGAACAGGGCGAGTGCCAGTCCGTCTTCAGCGCGCCCAGGCATGAGTATACCCGCCAGCTGCTGGCGCTAAGCTGACGGTCAGAAAGGGTTATTGCCGGAGAAGGGCTCGGCGATCGCCACGCCAAAATTTTTCAGACGACAGGTGGCGGCAAACTCATCCTGCAGATTAACGAACAGGCAGGGTTCGCCTTCGCACTCAAGAACGGAACAGTCGACTTCGATGTCGCTTAACGCCTGGCTGAGCTTATGCATCACCGGCCAGGCTTTTTCACCGTCCGGACTCAGCAGTTTCAGGGCGACGAGACTGTTTTCGTTCTGCGCGCCGTTTTGCGGAATCGGTTCAACTCTGGAACCCGCAAAACCGGCCAGCCAGCGATAGCTCTGCGGCAGACGGTGTACGATAGAGAGTTGTTGTGTATTCACGTGGTTTCCCCGGAAGCAAAAGGCTTCACAATAAATTTACATCAATATTAACACACTGTTGACAAATAGTCCTGCTCAGACGCAGAAAACGTTTACAGCCGCGTCGGACCAGGGTTAAGCGCTTATATTCCAGCGTGTTATTTTTTAACCCTGTAAGCCGATTGGCGCTATATGTACCCGTTTCTGTGATCCAAAACAACTTTTTTATCGCAACAATGCGACTTTTTACACTAATTGATTTTACATAAAGGAAACAAATCACAGAACCCTGAAGCCCATTGCGGTTGACATGCATCAAGAAAGGGGCGATTTCGCCCCTGAAAATGTGACCTAGCGTGCGATTTTTCGCCGGCGGGAAGCGTAAAGCGAGAAGAAAATAGAGCTGGTGGCGCAGAAGGCGATAGAGATCAGCATCGGCCAGGCGGTGGTAAAGGTCGCCATCGACAGCAGCGCGCCGATAATCGCCCCGATACCAAAGCGGAAAGTCCCCGCCAGCGACGAAGCGGTGCCCGCCATATGCGGAAACTCATCGAGGATCACCGCCATAGCGTTAGACGACACCATCGATACGCAGCCAACGAAGGCCGCCACGCCGATCACCAGCGACCAGAAACCGACGTCGAGCAGCGCGCAAACCACCATCCACACCGCCATGGCAAACTGGATCCACAGCCCGGCGCGGAACATGCGCAACGCCCCTACCCGCCGCACAAACCGGCTGTTGAACATGGTCATCAGGAACAAAAAGACAATGTTCAGCGCAAAATAGTAGCCAAAGTGCTGAGGCGCAACGTGGTTAATATTGATATAGACGAAAGGCCCGGCGCTAAGGAAAGAGAACATGCCCGCGAAGCTAAAGCCGCTCGCCAGCATATAGCTCAGGACCCGCTTATGGCGGAACAGGGTGGCAAAGTTACCCAGCGTGGTGCGCAGGTGGAACGGCTGACGCCTTTCAGCCGGTAGCGTTTCGCGGATAAACAGGCCGATCATCAGCGACGCCAGCAGGGCCACCAGGGCGAGGATCCAGAAAATGGCATGCCAGCTGAACCAGACCAGCACCGCCCCGCCGACCATCGGCGCCACCAGCGGCGCAATGGTCGTCACCAGCATGACAAACGACATCATCCGCGAAAACTCATCTTTCGGATAGATGTCGCGCATCAGGGCGTTAATCACCACGCTGGCCGCCGCGGCCGCCAGACCGTGGAAGAAGCGCATGGCGATCAGCATCTCGATGGTCTGCGACAGGGCGCAGGCCACCGCCGCCGCCGCGAAGACCAGCGTTCCGCCGAGGATCACCGGCTTGCGGCCGAGGCTGTCAGCCATCGGACCGTACAGCAGCTGACCCAACGCAAAGCCGAGGATATAGGTGCTGAGGGTCATCTGCGCGCTGCCGTCCGGCACGTGGTACTGGGCAGCGATCACCGGCAGGGCCGGGAGGTACATATCGATCGACAGCGGCATCAGCATGGCCAGCAGGCCAAGGATAAACACAATCCCCAGTGAAGAATTCTGCTTCAGCGTCACGTTTTACTCCGTGGCTGCGGGGCGCCCACGCTGGCAATTTCCGCTTCCGTCAGCGGACGATATTCACCCGGCGCCAGCGATTCATCCAGCTGGATGTCGCCGATGCGTTCCCGATGCAGGCCAACCACGTGGTTACCCACGGCGGCGAACATGCGTTTCACCTGATGGTAGCGGCCTTCGCTGATGGTGAGGCGCACTTCGGTCGGAGTGATCACTTCCAGCACCGCCGGTTTGGTGAGATCTTTTTCGTTATGCAGCTGGACCCCTTTGGCGAACAGCTCCGCGGTCCCTTCCGCCAGCGGGCTTTCCAGCGCCACCAGATAGGTTTTTTCACAATGGTGGCGTGGCGAGGTAATGCGGTGCGACCACTGGCCGTCATCGGTCATCAGCACCAGTCCGGTGGTGTCGATATCCAGCCGTCCGGCGGCGTGCAGCTTATGCGCCACCGGCTCGTCGAGGAAATAAAGGATAGTCGGATGATCGGGATCGTCGGTGGAACAGACGTACCCTTGCGGCTTGTTGAGCATAAAATAGCGCGGGCCGTTCTGCTGGGTCAGCGTGTTTCCGTCATACTCCACCTCGTGCTCCGGCTGAAGCTTAAAGGAAGCATCTTTTACAATGTCGCCGTCCACGGTAACGCGGCTGCCGCGGATTTCACGCCCGGCAATAGCCCGGCTGACGCCAAGCTGCTGAGCGATAAACTTATCAAGTCGCATGAGATTTTTTTAGCCTGTCAAAGTGCTGGAGCGGGCAAATCGCCCGAAAAAGAAGAATTTCACTGGCTAGTATAACGGGCTCTTAACACCACTCAAGGGAAAAGATTCATGGCATACTATTCGCGAGTTAATTAGCCCCGTGAATTCATGACTTTTACATTACGTCCTTACCAACAAGAAGCCGTCGATGCCACCCTCGCCTGGTTCCGTCGCCATACCGAGCCGGCGGCGATTGTCCTGCCCACCGGCGCGGGCAAAAGCCTGGTGATCGCCGAGCTTGCCCGCCTGGCCCGCGGCCGCGTGCTGGTGCTGGCCCACGTCAAAGAGCTGGTGGCGCAGAATCATGCCAAATACTGCGCCCTTGGACTTGAGGCGGATATCTTTGCCGCCGGTCTGCAGCGAAAAGAGAGCCACGGCAAAGTGGTGTTCGGCAGCGTACAGTCGGTGGCGCGCAATCTCGACCAGTTTCGCAGCGAATTTTCGCTACTCATCATCGATGAATGCCACCGCATCAGCGATGATGACGACAGCCAGTATCAGCAGATCATCGGTCACCTGCGGCAGGTCAATCCGCAGATCCGGCTGCTCGGCCTGACGGCCACTCCGTTCCGCCTTGGCAAGGGCTGGATCTATCAGTTCCACTACCACGGGATGGTGCGCGGCGATGAAAAGGCCCTGTTCCGCGACTGCATCTATGAGCTACCGCTGCGCTATATGATTAAGCACGGCTACCTGACGCCGCCGGAGCGCCTCGATATGCCGGTGGTGCAGTACGACTTCAGTCGCCTGCAGGCGCAAAGCAACGGCCTGTTCAGCGAAGCCGATCTTAACCATGAGCTGAAAAAACAGCAGCGTATCACCCCACATATCGTCAGCCAGATCGTGGAGTTCGCCGAAAGCCGCAAAGGGGTGATGATCTTCGCCGCCACCGTGGAGCACGCCCGGGAAGTGACCGGCCTGCTGCCGGCAGGCCAGGCGGCGCTGATCACCGGGGAAACCCCGGGTCCGGAACGGGATCGCATCATCGAGGCGTTTAAAGCGCAGGAGTATCGCTATCTGGTGAACGTCGCGGTGCTGACCACCGGCTTCGACGCCCCGCACGTCGACCTGATCGCCATCCTCCGCCCCACCGAGTCGGTGAGTCTTTACCAACAGATCGTTGGCCGCGGCCTGCGCCTGGCACCGGGAAAAACCGACTGCCTGATCCTCGACTACGCCGGCAACCCGCACGACCTGTACGCCCCGGAAGTGGGAACGCCGAAGGGTAAAAGCGACAACGTGCCGGTGCAGGTCTTCTGCCCGGCCTGCGGCTTCGCCAATACCTTCTGGGGCAAAACCACCGCCGACGGCACCTTGATTGAACACTTTGGCCGCCGCTGCCAGGGGTGGTTCGAAGATGACGACGGCCACCGCGAACAGTGCGACTTCCGCTTTCGCTTCAAAAACTGTCCGCAGTGCAACGCGGAAAACGATATCGCCGCCCGCCGCTGCAGGGAGTGCGACACCATTCTGGTTGACCCGGACGATATGCTGAAGGCGGCGCTGAAGCTGAAGGACGCGCTGGTGCTACGCTGCAGCGGCATGGCCCTGCAGCACGGCGGCGACGAGAAAGGCCCGTGGCTGAAAATCACCTACTACGATGAAGACGGCGCCGACGTCAGTGAGCGCTTCCGTCTGCAGACGCCCGCCCAGCGCACCGCCTTCGAACAACTATTTATTCGCCCGCATACCCGCACCCCCGGGGTGCCGCTGCGCTGGATAACGCCGGCGGATATCGTGGCCCAGCAGGCGCTGCTGCGCCATCCGGACTTTGTCGTCGCCCGCATGAAAGGCCAGTACTGGCAGGTGCGGGAAAAAGTGTTCGATTATCAGGGGCGTTTTCGCCGCGCCAACGAGCTGCGTTAATCACCCGAAAGCTGAGGTTTTGATTGCCCGGGTGTCGTTTGGCGGCTATAATGCCGCCCGCTTTTGCATTCGCAAAGCAGATAATCCGCCTGTTGCTGGGTCGCCTGTAGCAGGCTTTATATATAGAGAGACATCAATGTTTACTATCAACGCAGAAGTACGTAAAGAGCAGGGTAAGGGTGCGAGCCGCCGCCTGCGCGCAGCTAACAAGTTCCCGGCAATCATCTACGGTGGCGAAGCTGCTCCGGTTGCTATCGAACTGGACCACGACAAAGTTTGGAACATGCAGGACAAAGCTGAGTTTTACGGCGAAGTTCTGACCGTCGTGGTTGATGGCAAAGAAGAAAAAGTCAAAGTTCAGGCTGTTCAGCGCCACGCGTTCAAGCCGAAACTGACTCACATCGACTTCGTTCGCGCGTAATCGCCGATAGCAAGTTGTATGGCAAGCGCCCCGGGGTCTTCGGCTCCGGGGCGTTTTGTTATCCGCGCCGCCAAAGCTCCGGCGCCTCGTCCACGATGTCGCTCAGCAGCCGGTGCTTATTCATTCCGGGCAGCCAGAGCATCACCATGGTGACGTTCAGCCCCTGACTGCCGACCTCCGTCGCGATTTCACTGACTCCCTGCCACTCGCCTGGCCGCAAATGGTCCGGTAAAAACCCCCAGCCCCTCCCCTGCTCCAGCGCATGGCGCAGCAGAGTAATTTCGTTCATATACAGCGTATGGCCGGAGATCTGCAGCCGGCGGGCAATCTGATCGTCACTGCGCCGGTGCATCACTAACTGCGGCGTCAACGAAAGATTCAATAGCGTCAGCGGCCGCGGAGCGTCGTGGAACAGGCTGTCCGCCGCGTAGAAACGCAGATCCACGGTGCCGAGCGCCCGCCACTCCATTTCGCTCCCCAGCGTGCGGTTGTTAGCCTGGCACAGCGCCATATCCGCCACGCCATCGCTCAGCGCCTGCTCGGCTTCGCGCCGCGAGGCGCTCCAGCAGCTCAGGCGGATCTGCCGCCGGGCCAGCGTATCGGCCAGCGCGCAGAGAAAATCACGTGGGATAAAGGGATCGTACACCAGACGCAGCGCCTGTCCGGTGGTTTGCGGCAGCGTTTGCGCAAAAGACTCGAAAGCCTGCGCCTGGCGCAACAGCAGATGCGCCTGACGAAAAAGCTGCTCGCCTTCGCCGGTTAAGGTCAGGGTACGCCCTTCCCGGCTGAACAGATGGTAACCCAGCGCGTCTTCCAGATAGTCCAGCAGATCGCGCAGCGTGGTTCGGTCTTTACCTAACCGAATGGCCGCCCGCGACAGGCTGCCGGTCTCGGCGATGGTGGCGAATGCTTCAATCTGCGCGAAAGAATATTGCAGGGTTTTCATCCTTCTCTCCCTTACGGGGGAAAATCCCCCCTGTGCTGATTTTAGCCGGCGCGCGCCGATTTATATACTGCGCAGCGAATCTATGGCAAACGAGGAAAGGAAGATGATAAGAAAACCACTGGCCCTGGCGTTAATCCTGGCGGCGCTGCCGGCGGCGGCAATGGCGCAAAACTGCGGCGGCCTGACGCTGGATGTCTGCCCAACGCCTTACGATCAAACGCTACCCGCGGCCAAAGACATGCTCAGCTGGGATCAGACTTCACGCGTGATTGGCTTTCGCAATGACTATCGCAACTATGCCGGGGATGTCTTCCGCCACGGCGCCTCAGTGCCGCTGGAACGCGCTGAAAAACAATTGACCGATGCCCGCTATACCCTTAACGGCCACACCTGGACCCTGCAGGATTACCTGAAGCGCGAGAACGTCAGCGGTATGCTGGTGCTGAAAGACGGCAAAGTCGCCTGGAAATATCTTGGCGACGGCAACACCGATACCACCCTGTGGACCTCACGCTCGGTGGGAAAATCGGTGGTCTCGACGCTGGTGGGTATCGCCATTCAGCAGGGTAAGATCCACTCCCTCGATGATCTGATTACCGTTTATGAGCCCGAACTGAAAGGCACCGCCTGGGACGGCGTGACGCTGAAGCAGTTGATGCAGCACACCAGCGGTGTGGAATGGAATGAAGACTACACCGACCCGCAGTCGCACTTCGCCCGCCTGACCCAGTGCGAGGCGCAGCCCGGGGCCTATGCCTGCGTGCGCAAGATCGTCACCGGCCTGGCGCGCCAGCATCCGGCGGGGGAGCAGTGGTCCTACTCTTCCGGCGGCGCCTGGCTGCTGGGCGATATCCTGGAGCGCGCCACCGGCATGTCGCTGGCCGCCTGGCTTGAGCAGTCGCTGTGGCAGCCCGCCGGGATGGCCCACGACGGCGTATGGCATGCTTATCAGCAAGGGAAGCATGATGTTGGCGCCCACGGCTTTAACGCCACCCTCGAAGACTGGGGCCGCTTCGGCGAATTCGTCGCCCGCGATGGTCGGTTAAGCAACGGCAAACAGCTGGTGCCTGCGGGCTGGTTCGATCAGGCCGCAAGCTGGACCACAGCGCTGAACTCGGTCTCGGCGGCGCATCCGGAAGGTATCTACGGCTATCAGTGGTGGAATAACGCCATTCCGGCGAATGCGCAAAACGTCCAGCCGACGCCGCAGGAAGGGCTGAAGGACTCGCTGTGGGCGCTGGGTATCTACGGCCAGGTGATCATGGTGAACCGCGCGGAACACCTGGTGATCGTCCAGTGGTCGACCTGGCCGCAGGCGGAACCCTCCTTTAACGCCCAGCCGCTGGAAGCGGCGCTGATGTACAGCGCCATTGCCCGCGAGCTGCGTTAACCCCCCCGCTCCTTGCCGCTCAGCCGGCGAGGAGCGAGTCGGCATTCAGCGCAAGGTGCTGCAGCAGGATAATGGTTTTGGCATCCATGATCTCGCCATCGCGAATGGCCTGCAGCGCCCGCGCCAGCGGCCACTCCAGCACTTCAATGTCCTCACCTTCCGCCGCCAGCCCGCCGCCCTCTCCCTGCCGGTCATCGGCCTGATATTCGGCGATAAAAAAGTAGAGTTTTTCGGTGACAGATCCGGGGCTCATAAAGACGGTGAAGACGGGTTCGATGCGCGTCACCCGAAAGCCGGTCTCCTCTTCCGCTTCGGCAACGATCCTCGCCTCCGGCGAGGCGTTATCCAACAGCCCGGCCGCCGCTTCAATGAGATATCCGTCGTGACCGTGAGTAAACACCGGAAAACGGAACTGACGAGTCAGGACCACCGTTCGCTTTTCCCGGTTGTAGAGTAAAATGACCGCGCCGTTGCCGCGATCGTAGGCCTCGCGGCTCTGCTCCTGCCAGCGTCCATCCCGGCGCTGCAGTTCAAAGGTATATTTTTTCAGCGTGTACCAGTTATCAGAGAGCAGCGTCTCGCGAATGTGGCGGACGTGCGGTGCATGAGTTTGCATGTTATATCCCCTTTAAGATGACAGCAGGCACCATAACATGCATAATCGTGCACAAACAAGATCACTCGTGAAGGAAAAATCATGCTCGCCAGTCAACGAAAACAGCAAATCCTGCAGATTCTTGCGGAGGAAAAACAGGTGATGTCCGGGGAGCTGAGCCAGCGGTTTAACGTCTCAGAGGACTCCATTCGCCGCGACCTGCGCGAGCTGGCGGCGGAAGGAAAACTGCAGCGGGTCCACGGCGGGGCGCTGCCGGTCTCCGCTGCCATCGCCCCTATTGAAACACGCAAAAGCGTGCAAATCGCCTCCAAGCAGGCGGTAGCGCGCGCCGCCGCCGCCCTGATCCAGCCTGGACAGGTGGTGATTGTCGATGGCGGCACCACCACCGCGGCGATGATCGGCTTCTTACCCGCCGACCTCAGCTGCACGGTGGTCACCCACAGCCCCGGCATCGCCGTGGCGCTGGTCGATCACCCGCGAATCGAGGTGATCCTGCTTGGCGGCAAAGTGTTTAAGCATTCAGTTGTCGCCGTCGGCCCCGAAACGCTGGAAGGAATGGCGCGGATCAACGCCGATGTGTTCTTTATGGGGGTGACCGGCGTCCACCCGCGAGCGGGTTTTACCACCGGTGATTATGAAGAGGCAGGCATCAAGCGCGCGCTGGCGGCCAGGGCCGCGGAAACCGTGGTGATGGCCTCCCGGGAAAAGCTCAACGCTGCGTCGGCCTTTGCCATCGGCGAGCTGAACCTCGCCAGTACGCTTATCGTCGATGGGGATCCCGACGCCGCGCTGCGCCAGCAGCTGGTGCAGCGCGGCGTGGAGATCGTCCCCGTTCAGCGGTCGCGCTGAACGGGGCGCGGCGCTTAGTTGCCGCCGGAGGTCCGGCGCTGCAGCTGGTCGCGCAGGTTCGGCGGGGTGCCCTTAATGGTCAGAGTATCGGTGGCGGGATCCCAGAATACGCGTTCGCCCAGCAGCATCGCGTCGAAGTTAATGGTTAAACCGCCGCCGCTGCCGGCAAACTTGGTCAGCTGACGTAAGGTGCTGCGATCCGCCGGGAAGCTCTCTTCCAGTTCGTAACCCTGTTCGGCGGTGAATTCCTGGAAGCTCTTTTCGCTGACGCCGGCCAGCTCTTTGGACAGCGATTCCAGCTCAATCTCTTCCCCGGCCTGCAGCTGTTCGTTGCAGTACGCATAGACCTGCTGACGCACATTCTGTCGCTCGGATTTATCAAGCTGCGCGTCGGCGGCGAAGTCGTCCACCGCCTGCAGCAGGCCGCGGTTCTGCGCTTTGGCGTTGAGGCCTTCGCTGGCCCCGAGGAAATCCATAAAGAAATCGGCCACTTTGCGCCCCACCCGCCCTTTCAGGAAGGTTAAGTAGCGGGTCGACTCCGGGTTGGTTTCCCACTCAGTCAGATCGATGCGCGCGACGATATCGGCATGGTTAATATCCAGATAATGGGTCGAGCGGATATCCAGCTCTTCGTTGACGCGCATACTGCTCAGGTTATTGAGCACCGCCACCAGCAGATACTCGACCGCCAGGTAACGATACTGACAGAAGAGGACAATGCCTCCTTCGGCGAACGGGTATTTCGCCAGCTCATCGCGTAGGCGGCCGGTCGCCGCGCGGCTGAACGCCAGAAACTCCTCTTCGCCCTGACGCTGCAGGCGCAGCGCCTGCGCCAGTTCGCTCTCTTCATTGAACAGCCCATAGGCTTTGCTTTTGGCGCTATAAACCCGGTGCAGTTCAGCCATCATCTCGACGACCGTCGCGTTCGGCTCCAGCAGTGACTCGCGCAGCACCAGCTCCAGATTTTGTTCATCACGTTTGATTAACTGATGCAGGGCAATCTGGTCGATATCCAGACTCATGTTAAACTCTCCTTTTAGACCGGGCGGTATTCAACCACCGCCGGGTAGCCGACGCAACTGGCGCCACACATTTCGACGTCATGACTGACAATCGATGCGCTTTTGCGCCGCGGCGAAAAAATGCGGAAAAAAAGCTGCTGCTACGGTAATATGTTGCCCTTTCACGAACAAACAGATTTTGAGTTTATGCCGCAAATTTCCCGCTATAGCGATCAACAGGTCGAACAGTTGCTCAGCGAGCTGACGAACGTCCTGGAATCACACAAAGCCCCGGTTGACCTTTCACTGATGGTGTTAGGCAATATGGTGACCAACCTGATCAACAGTAGCGTCGCGCCGGCGCAGCGTCAGGCCATCGCCCGTTCTTTCGCGCAGGCTTTGCAATCTTCGATTAACGACGATCCAGCGCATTAAGGATAACAGCAACAGTATATGGTGACTCTACGTCAGCCCTACCGAGAAAAAGTCTCCCAGATGGTTAGCTGGGGGCACTGGTTCGCCCTGTTCAACATGTTGTTGGCCATGGTGCTCGGCAGCCGCTACCTTTTTGTCGCCGACTGGCCGACGACGCTTGCCGGACGACTCTTTTCGTACGTCAGTCTCGTCGGGCACTTCAGCTTCCTGGTGTTTACCAGCTATGTGCTGATCCTCTTTCCGTTGACCTTTATCGTGGTCTCGCAGCGCCTGATGCGCTTCCTGTCGGTGATCCTTGCCACCGCCGGGATGACGCTGTTGCTGATAGACAGCGAGGTCTTTACCCGCTTCCATCTTCATTTAAATCCGGTGGTCTGGGAGCTGGTCATCAACCCTGACCAGAATGAGATGGCGCGCGACTGGCAGCTGATGTTTATCAGCGTCCCGGTCATCTTTTTGATTGAAATGCTCTTCGCCACCTGGAGCTGGCAAAAGCTGCGCAGCCTGACGCGCCGCCGCCATTACGCCCGCCCGGTCGCCTGGTTCTTCTTTTTGTCGTTCGTCAGCAGCCACCTGGTCTATATCTGGGCGGATGCCAACTTCTATCGCCCGATCACCATGCAGCGAGCGAATCTACCGCTTTCCTATCCGATGACCGCCCGTCGTTTCCTTGAGAAACATGGCCTGCTCGACGCCCAGGATTATCAGCGTCGCCTGGTGGAACAAGGGGCGCCGGAGGCGGTATCGGTCCAGTATCCGCTCAGTAACCTGCGCTACCGCGACCTCGGCGCGGGCTATAACGTGTTGCTGATCACCGTCGACAACCTGAACTACTCGCGGTTTGAAAAGATGATGCCGGCGCTGGCGGCATTTGCCAAAGAAAACGTCAACTTTACCCAGCATATGAGCTCGGGCAATACCGCCGACAGCGGCCTGTTTGGCCTGTTCTACGGCATTTCGCCAGCCTATATGGACGGTGTCCTCTCGGCGCGTATTCCCGCAGCGCTGATCACCGCCCTCAACCAGCAGGGCTACCAGCTGGGGCTGTTCTCTTCCGATGGGTTTAGCAGCCCGCTGTATCGCCAGGCGCTGCTCTCCGACTTCTCGCTGCCGAGCGCGAAGACCCAGAGCGACGAACAGACCGCCAATCAGTGGATCAGTTGGCTGGACCGTTACGCGCAGGATGAGAATCGCTGGTTCTCGTGGATCTCGCTGAATGGCACCACTCTCGACGACACGCAGCAGCAGAACTTTGTCCGCCGTTATAGCAAGGCGGCAGGCGACGTTGATGCCCAGATCGATCGGGTGCTGACCGCGCTGCGCGAAGCCGGCAAGCTCGATAATACGGTGGTGATTATCACCGGCGGCCACGGCAAGCCGCTTAACGTCAAACACGACTCATTCGACTGGTCGCGCGAGCAGCTGCAGGTGCCGCTGGTTATTCACTGGCCGGGCACGCCGGCCCAGGAAATTGCCACCCTGACCGATAACAAAGATGTGATGACCACGCTGATGCAGCGCCTGCTTCACGTTTCGACGCCGGCCAATGAGTATTCGCAGGGTGAAGATCTGTTCAGCGCCGCGCGGCGTCGGAACTGGGTCACCGCGGCCAACGGCGATACGCTGGCCATTACCACCCCGACCATCACCGTGGTCCTCAACCATAACGGCACCTACACCACCTGGAGCCGCGACGGCGAGAAAATCAAAGATCAGAAACCGCAGCTCAGCCTGTTGCTGCAGGTCCTGACCGACGAAAAACGCTTTATCGCTAACTGATTGATTAATTATGAATCAATCGCGCGCGACCCGCTTGCATTCGCCTGGGGAACGGGTAATATTGTTCCCCACGCGTCGGCACGTAGCGCAGCCTGGTAGCGCACCGTCATGGGGTGTCGGGGGTCGGAGGTTCAAATCCTCTCGTGCCGACCAAAAATCCCAGAGAAACCAGCCTTTTAAGGCTGGTTTTTTTATGTCTCTCTTTTACGCCCGTCCCCCACCTCGTTGAATTTGTGCCCTTTCCGCGCCACAGCGTATAGAGTACGACTATCCTGATGGTAAATTACGTCGTAGCATCTATTATTCGACCGTATGACTCATAAGCAGGAGCGGATGACATGAGAGTTAATGGACTTACCAAAGGATTTTTCATCCTTATCGTCTTCATTGTAACCCTGGCCTTTTTTGATGTTCTCTCACCCTACTATTCCGCCATTCTCTGGGCCGCGATCCTCGCGGTGATTTTTAATCCGGTCAAAAACAAAATTCGCACCCGCCTCGGCGAGCGTAATGGCCTCGCGGCGCTGATGACCATCGTCATTATCTGCCTTATCGTGTTTACGCCGCTGGCGATTATCCTGTCGTCACTGGCCTACGAGCTGAACGTGGTGTACAGCAAACTGCAGCATAACGATACCCAGTTCCCGACGGTGGTCGCCAGCCTGATTGCCCACCTCCCCGGCTGGGCCAGAAGCTTCCTGGCAGAACATAACCTTGATAGCGCGCAGCAGATCCAGCAGCAGCTCTCCGATGTCGCCCTGAAAGGTGGCCAGTATCTGGCCGGCAGCGCGTTTCTGATTGGCAAAGGGACCTTTGGCTTTACCGTCAGCTTCGGCATCATGCTGTACCTACTGTTTTTCCTGCTGAAGGATGGACCTTACCTGGTGCTGTTGATCCTCGAATCTCTGCCGTTATCCAGCTATGTGAAGCAGCACCTGTTCGCTAAGTTCGCCGCAGTGGCCCGCGCCACGGTAAAAGGCACCGTCGCCGTGGCGCTGGCGCAGGGGGCGCTGGGCGGCTTAGCCTTCTGGATCGCCGGTCTGGACGGCAGCATTCTCTGGGGGGCGCTGATGGCGTTCCTGTCGCTTATCCCGGCGGTGGGCTCGGCCATTATCTGGGTGCCGGCGGCTATTTACCTTTTTGCTACCGGCCAGTTGTGGCAGGGCGCCTTTATCGTGGGCTTCTTTGTCGTTGTGATTGGTCTGGTGGACAATATTCTGCGTCCGCTGCTGGTGGGCAAGGATACCAAGATGCCGGACTACCTGATCCTGATCGCCACTTTAGGCGGCATGGAGATCTACGGTATCAATGGATTCGTGATCGGGCCACTGATCGCCGCCTTGTTTATCGCCTGCTGGAATTTGCTGTCGGGACGGGAACATGCTGGCAACACCGATGAAATCGATGAAGAGTTTATTGAGGAGGCGAAAAATAGCCGTACTGAATAGCTTCTCCGGCAGGCGTCTGGCGGCCCGCCAGCGCCTCTGTTGCGCTCTGAACGCTGCCTTTTTGCCAGTAGATAACACTGTTCACTTTGCAAAAAATGGTAAATAAATCTTAATATTCAGCTAAGTGATGATAGGCTATCCCTGTCAGGAACGAAAATAAAGGATGATCAACCGTGAAAAAAATCACTACGCTAGCCGTTTCTCTGCTCACCGCCGCCTGCATGTCTGCCGGCGCCCTGGCCGCAGACCAGCCGCTGGAAAAAGTCGCGCCGTTCCCGAAAGCGGAAAAAGGCATGAAGCGTCAGGTTATTCAGCTGCCGCAGCAGCAGGATGAGTCGGCGTTGAAGGTTGAGCTGATGATCGGCCAGACGCTGGAAGTCGACTGCAACCACCATCGTTTTGGCGGGCAGCTGGAAAGCAAAACCCTGGAAGGCTGGGGTTATGACTACTATGTCTTTGATAAGCTGAGCGGCCCGGTATCCACCATGATGGCCTGCCCGGACGGCAAGAAAACGAAGAAATTTGTTACTGCCGGCCTCGGCGATGACGCTATGCTGCGCTACAACAGCAAGCTGCCGATCGTCATCTACACGCCGACTAATGTCGATGTAAAATATCGCATCTGGCGTGCCGACGAGACTATCGGCAACGCCGAGATCCGCTAAGGCGCGCAATTAAATCAGTAATAAAACAACGGCAGCCCGCAGGCTGCCGTTTTTGTCAGAGCGCGATGTCCGCCATCGGCTTGCCGCCGCTCAGCGGCTTCAGCTCCGCCTGCGGAACTTCATCCGCCGCCGCGGCCGGCTCATATTTCAGCTCCAGCACTTCACTGGTCCACGCCAGCGCTTTCTCAATCTCCGCCGGGTTGCCATCAAGGCGAATACCGTAGGTCGGGATGATCGCCTTCAGCCTGGCCTGCCATTCGGGCGAATTCACTTTGTCTTTAAACACTTTTTCCATCAGCTGCAGCATGATAGGCGCCGCGGTGGAGGCGCCTGGCGATGCGCCGAGCAGCGCCGCGACGGTGCCTTCGTCATCGCTGACCACTTCGGTGCCCAGGCGCAGTACCCCGCCCTTCTTCGCATCGCGCTTGATGATCTGCACACGCTGACCGGCCTGCCACAACCGCCAGTCCTCTTTCCGCGCTTCCGGATAGTATTCGCACAGCGCGGCCAGACGATCTTTATCTTTCTGCATCACCTGGCTAATCAGGTATTTCACCAGATCGAAGTTGTCCAGGCCGACGTTGAGCATCGGCAGGATATTCGAGGTATTGGTCGAGGCCAGCAGATCCCACAGCGAACCGTTCTTCAGGAAGCGGGTCGAGAAGGTGGCGAACGGCCCGAACAGCACCACGCGTTTACCGTCGATAATACGGGTATCGATGTGCGGCACCGACATCGGCGGCGCGCCCACTTCGGCCTGGCCGTAAACCTTCGCCAGATGGTGGTTTACTACCTCCGGATTTTCGCAGACCAGGAACTGGCCGCCGACCGGGAAGCCGGCATACTCTTTGGCCTGCGGAATGCCGGTTTCCTGCAGCAGGGTCAGCGCCGCGCCGCCGGCGCCGATAAAGATAAATTTGGCTTTAATAACCCGCTTCTGACGACGGTTGTCGGCATCCGCGAGGGTCACCGTCCAGCTCTTATCGGCGTTGCGCTTGAAGCGACGCACCACGGTGCCCAGCTGCAGGGAGAAATTATCATGCTTTTGCAGGCTGGCGATCAGCTGGCGGGTGATTTCGCCATAGTTGACGTCGGTTCCCATTTCCGTACGGGTGGCGGCCACCTTTTGCAGCGGGTCGCGGCCTTCCATCACCAGCGGCGCCCAGGCTTTGATCTGCTGATGGTCTTCAGAATAACGAATGCCGCGGAACAGTTCGCTCTGCTGCAGCGCCGCATAGCGCGCGCGCAGGAAGTTGACGTTATCTTCGCCCCACACAAAGCTCATGTGCGGCACGCTGTTAATGAATGATTTTGGTTTGTTCAGGACGCCGCGCGTCACCTGATGCGCCCAGAACTGACGCGAGATGTGGAAGGCTTCGTTGATGTCGACCGCTTTGTCGATATTGATGCCGTTGGCGGTCTGCGGCGTATAGTTCAGCTCCATCAGCGCCGCGTGGCCGGTACCCGCATTGTTCCACCCGTTTGAGCTCTCTTCCGCCACGCTGGACATCTGCTCAACCATGGTAATAGACCAGTCTGGCTCAAGCTCCTGCAGCCAGGTTCCCAGTGTGGCGCTCATAATGCCGCCGCCAATCAACAATACATCCGTCTCTTGCTCATGGCGGGTGTTGGTCCGAGTGCTGTTGGGACCAACCGCCTGTGAGCGTGGTACGGCCATCTTTTTATTCATCGGATTTGAGCCTTACTTTACTCGCTGTTTTATTTAGCGCAGGTGATACGATTGTCACCCCTCACGTTACCACCGAAGCTCAAAAATTTAAATATTGTTTAAATTTTAAGTTCTGTTTTGAGATCCGTTATAAAAATGTTTAATAAATGTATACACCAAATCACTTTTTGTACTGGTGCCCTGGCAGATTCCGCGCTATCATCCCTGGTTTTGTGACAGACCGCACGGAAGCAGGGCCTGACACCGCTCCTCCTTTTTTTATAATCTGCGAACTTTTTTTATGCCCCCAGTTTCAGACCCCGCCGCTTCCGGCAACCTGCGTCCAATCCTTCGTTCTCCGTCGCTGCTGACGCGCGAAGTCCTGGCCGGCGTGCTCAGCGCCCTGGCGTTAATTCCTGAAGTGATTTCGTTTTCGGTTATTGCCGGCGTTGACCCGCAGGTGAGCCTGATTGCTTCCGTCGTGCTCTGTCTGGCGATGTCGCTACTCGGCGGACGCCCGGCAATGGTCACCGCCGCCGCGGGATCAGTGGCGCTGGTCATTGGCCCGATGGTGCATCAGCACGGCGTGGGTTACATTCTGCCAGCCGTCATTCTGGCGGGTATGATTCAAATTTTGTTTGGTCTGTGCGGCATGGCGCGCCTGATGCGCTTTATTCCCCCGGCAGTGATGACCGGGTTCGTCAACGCCCTCGGGATCCTGATTTTCTTCGCCCAGGTGCCGCACTTCTGGAGCCGCCAGCCGCTGATCGTCGGCCTGTTCGTCCTGACGCTGCTTATCGTTCTGTGGGCGCCGCGCTTTATTAAGACTATCCCGGCGCCGCTGATCGCCATCGTCGCGCTCACTCTCTATACCGCGACCACCGGCCAGCTGCTGCCGACCGTGGGTGATGAAGGGTCAATGAGCGGCGGCCTGCCGGGGTTCACCGCCCTGACCGTTCCCCTGAACCTGACCACCCTGCAGATAATCTGGCCGTGCGCCCTCAGCATCGCCTTTGTCGGCCTCATGGAGTCTCTGCTGACGGCTAAGCTGGTGGATGACCTGACCCATACGCCGTCGAATAAATCGCGGGAGAGCGCCGGGCTGGGGATCGCCAACATCCTCGCCGGCTGTTATGGCGGTATCGCGGGCTGCGCGATGATCGGCCAGACTATCGTTAACGTGGAAATGGGCAAAGCCCGTAGCCGTCTCTCAACGGTTATCGCCGGCCTGGTGCTGCTCCTGCTGGTGACAGCGCTCAGCCAGGTGATGGCGAAAATCCCGATGGCGGTCCTGGCCGGGGTGATGGTGATCGTGGCGGTGAAGACCTTTAGCTGGCACAGCATTCTCCCGGGCGAGCTGGCGCGCAATCCGTGGCCGGAAACGCTGGTGATGCTGGTGACCGTCGCCGCGACGGTGGGAACCAGCAATCTGGCGATTGGCGTGCTGGCGGGGATTGTCGCGATGGCGATCATCCCCCGCCGCCTGCGGGCAAAAGCGCAGGCTACATCAGAAACAGCGTCGCCAGACCCAGAAAAATAAAGAAGCCGCCGGTGTCGGTGATAGCGGTGATCATTACGCTGGAGCCGACCGCCGGGTCACGCCCCAGCTTCACCATGACCATCGGGATTATCACGCCCATCATCGCCGCCATCAGCAGGTTGAGCATCATGGCCAGCGTCATCACCCCGCCAAGCTGTGGATCGTCATACAGCCACCAGGTGATGGCCCCCATGATCCCGCCCCACACCAGGCCATTAATCAGTGCAACGCCCATTTCACGCAGGATCAGAAAGGTAAAGCTGCCGGGCTGGATCTGCTGCAGCGCCATCGCCCGAACGATCATGGTGATCGTCTGGTTGCCGGTATTGCCGCCGATCCCGGCGACGATCGGCATCAGCGAGGCCAGCGCCACCAGCTGTGAAATGGTATGTTCGAAGCCGTCGATGACCCTGGAAGCGATAAACGCCGTACACAGGTTCACCGCCAGCCACGCCCAGCGCGTTTTCACCGCTTTGCTGACCGGGGCGAAGACATCTTCTTCATCGCTCAGGCCGCCCATCCGCCGCAGATCGTTGTCGGTCTCTTCATAGACCACATCGACGATCTCATCGATGGTCAGACGGCCGATCAGTTTGCCATCGGCATCGATAACGGCGGCGCTGAGCAAGTCATCACGCTCGAAGGTGCGCGCCACCTTCTCCGCTTCTTCATGCGGCTGAAAGGTGACCGGATCGCCCTCCATCACCTCCCCCACCCGCTTCTGCGCATCGTTGAGCAGAATGGTCTGCAGCTCCAGCTCGCCGAGCAGCAGCTTATTGCGGGTGGTGACGAACAGTTTATCGGTGTTCTCCGGCATTTTCCCGAGACGCCGCAGATAGCGCTGGACCGCCGCCAGGGTGGCCTCCGGCCGCACCGTAATGACCTCAAACTCCATGATCGACCCGACGCTGTTGTCGGCGTAGCGCATAATCTGGCGGATACGGGCGCGCTTCTCAGCCGGCAGGGTCGCCAGCAACCGTCCGGTCAGATTGCGCGGCAGATGCTGCAGCAGGTAAACCTGTTCATCGATATCCAGCGGCTGCATCGCCTGCAGCAGCTCGTGGTCGCTCATCTTATCGATGAGGTCGCCCCAGACGTTTTCTGAAGCTTCCAGCAGCACTTCGCCGCGTTTATCGTCGGGCACCAGGCACCACAGCGCGGTGCGGGCGTCATAGGGGAGCGCTTCCAGCGCATCGGCGAGATCCGGCGGCGGCAGATGCGAGACCAGCATTTCCACTTCAGCCAGGTCATCGGCCAGCGTCCCTTCATCGTAACGTTCGGCCAGCGTCAGTTTGCCCAGCAGCGCGGAGGTCACTGCTTTATCGGTGCTCAAGAGCCAAATCAGACGGGCGCGCTCTTCGTCACGCAAGCGGGCGCTTTTTTTATGCAAAACGGACATCGGTCAGGCAATCCTTTTGAGAATAGTGAGCCGGCCTGCGGGCCGGAAGCCTTAAGCATAGCGCGAGGAGGGGGAAATAATAACCGTCAGCACTGTAGACGCTGAAAATTTCAGCGGCGCCCGGCTTTCCCCGGGCGCGCAGCGTGAATCAGGCCGTGCGGGCCACCGCATCGCGGGAGGCCTGCGCCCGCTCTTCGCCAGTGAGCTCGGACAGCTGCCCGGCACGCATCTCCAGCAGGCGATCGGCGTGCTGGAAGTAGTGATCGTCATGGCTGATGGCGAACACGGTTTTCCCCATCTGCTTCATCAGCGGCAGCAGGACCTGGTAGAACTCGCGGCGGAAATGCGGATCCTGATCCGCTGCCCATTCATCCAGCAGAATGATATCCCGGGACTCGGCCAGCGCCAGCAGGAGCGCCACGCGCTTCTTCTGCCCTTTCGACAGCCGCAGGTCGCCGATCTTACCGTTTTCCAGCTGCAGCTTGTGGGCCATTTGCAGACGCTCCAGCCACGTTGCCACCAGCGCCGGATCGGCCTCCTCGCCCTGCGGCCCGAGCAGACGGTCGAACAACCAGACGTCAGTAAACACCGCGGAGAACAGTTTGCGGTACGCCTCCGGTTTATCCGCCGCCAGCGGCTGGCCATCCACCAGAATCTGACCGGAAACCGGCTGATACAGGCCGGTCAGGAGCATCGCCAGGGTTGATTTGCCGCTGCCGTTGCCGCCGATCAGAAACACCAGTTCGCCGCGTTTTAGCGTCAGATTAAGCGGCCCTACCGCAAAGCGATGGTCCGGATAATGGAAAGTGACATCGCGCAGCTCCAGCGTCTGCCAGTCAGCCTGCGGCTGCGGCCGGGGGAAATCCGCCCGGTAAGGGGCGAGCGAGAACTGGCGCAGCTTGTTGAACGCCACCTGGGCGCTAAGCAGCGTGGGCAGCGCGCCGACGGCGGAGAGCAGCGGCGTGCGCAAAAACAGCAGCGTCAGGGAGTAGGTCGCCGCCACGGCGGTATCGGCCCAGCCGAGGCTGTTGGCCATCCAGAACACCAGCCCGATGGCGCCAAGCATCATAATATTCGACCAGTTGACCGCGCTGAGATGGAAGGTATCGGCGCGAACGATGTGGTGCCGGTAGTCGCGGGCGTCCGGGAGATAGAGCTGATTAAACACATACTCCGCGCGCTCCCGGTTGAGGGTCAGCTCTTTACGCCCTTCCAGCACCGTCTGGTAGTCGTGATAGAGCTTATCTTCCGTTTCGCGCAGGCTGGCCATATGTTTGTACACCCGCGACACCAGCACAAAGCCGCCCCAGATGGTGAGCGCCATCCACAGCGCCGTCACCAGCATCATTTTTCCTGACAGCCAGGCCAGATAAGCGGCGGAGCCGAAGGTGAGAATGATCCCCTGCACCAGCTCAGGGAGGCGTACAAAGGCGATGGTAATATTGCGGATATCGCTGGTCAGCCCGGCAAGCAGCGACGCGCTGCCGATCTTCTCCACCTGTTCAATCTGGGTATCGAGGATGCGTTTCACAAACTCGCCGCGCAGGCGAAAAACAAAATGGTGGCCGAGGGTGGTCAGCGCCAGCTGCGAGCCCAGGGTCACCGCCATTAACAGCCCCAGCAGGCCAAGAAATTCCGGCAGCACCCGCAGCGAGGTATCGACAGTGGCGATCAGGCGCATGTTAATAAAAGCGATTAAGCCGATACCCAGCGCGGCGCTGAGCAGGCTAAGGGCAATAACGCCCAGAAACGGCCAGCGATACTGGCGCCAGACGAGAGAAAGAAGTTCCATAACAGGCTATCCGGAAAAGCAAAACAGCCAGCAGTTTAAACGGCTCGCCGGTGACATCAAGAATAATTCTTATTTTAATCGCCGGGACGGCCCGCCTGCCGAAAGGTGAGGTTATATCGACAGTCGCCGGTCTCGGGATGATGGCCCGCTTTCAGCGGCTGAATGCCATGATAAAACAGGCGCGACTCCCCGCCCCAGACCACCACATCGCCATGCTCCAGCAACAGCCGCTGCAGCGGGTCGCTGCGCTGCAACCCGCCAAACTGAAAGATGGCCGGCAGGCCCAGGGAGACCGAGACGATCGGGGCCCGCAGATCCTGTTCATCTTTATCCTGATGCAACGACAGCTTTGCGCCGGGCTGGTAGCGGTTAATCAGACAGGCGTCGGGGGAAAAGCCCGGATAGCCGCCGGCCGCGGCTGCCGCCAGCGCCAGTTCATGGAACACGGCCGGCATCGGCGGCCAGGTGTGACGGGTGACCGGATCGACCGGGGCGTAGAGGTAGCCGTGGCGATCGGTGGTCCAGCCCAGCCGGCCGCAGTTGGTCATCGCCACCGACATGGTGTACCCGCCCGGCGTGACCATCTGGCGAAACGGCGACTGGCGGGCGACGTCGGCAATCGCCTGCAGCAGCCCTGGGGCACGCTCGCGGGCAAAGCGGCGAAGCACCACCGCGCCGGGGGCCAGCGGCTCCTGCCACGGTGGGGTATCGCTAAACAGATCGAGCATTACTCCTCCTCTCGTTGCGCCTCGCGCGCCAGCAGCTGCGCTTTTCGCGCCGTTCCCCAGCGATAACCGGATAGCGCGCCATCTTCACGCACCACCCGATGGCAGGGAACGATCACCGCCAGTGAATTCGCCGCGCAGGCGCCGGCCACGGCTCTTACCGCCCGCGGCTGGCCAATATGCTCGGCCACCTGGCGGTAGCTTCGGGTCTCCCCCGCCGGGATCTGCCGCAGCGCCTGCCAGACCTGCAGCTGGAACGCGGTGCCCCGCAGATCCAGCGGCAGCGACACCGGCCGCCGGCTGTCGTCGAGGTGGGCGAAAATCTCCGCCATCTGACGACGAAACTCAGGGTCGCCCTGACGCAGCTCGGCGCGGGGAAAGCGCTGACGCAGATCGTCGAGCAAAGCAGCATCGTTATCACCCGGCAGCACAGCGCAGACGCCGCGTTCACTTTGTGCCACCAGGCAGCGGCCCAGCGCACAGTCGCCTGTCGTCCAGGTCACCACGGTGGCGGCGCCGCCGCGGCGAAACTGGCTAGCGGTCATCCCTAAGGCGGCATCGGCCTGGCGATAATAGCTGCTGCTGTCGGGAAAGCCGGCCGCCAGCGCGGCGCGGGTCACCGGTTTCCCCTGCTCCAGCGCCTCGCGCAGGCGTCGCGCGCGCCACGCCTGCTGCCAGGCTTTCGGGGTCATGCCGGTGACGGATTTGAATAGACGGTGGAAATGAAACGGGCTGACCGCCAGCTCGCACGCCAGCGCCTCGAGGGTCAGGGGCGCCTCCTGCTCCAGCAGCCGACAGGCCTGCGCCACCTTGTCGATCCTTTGCTGCTGCGGAGAGTCTTTATCCGGCTGGCAGCGTTTGCAGGGGCGGAATCCCGCCGCCACGGCAGCAGCGACGTCAGCAAAAAAGCGCACGTTTTCCCGCCGCGCGCGCCGTGAGCGGCAGGAGGGACGGCAGCAGACGCCGGTGGTCAGTACCGCAAAGACGAACTGACCATCGGCCCGGGTATCACGCTCGCAGACCGCCTGCCAGCGGCGGTCATCGGTATCGGCAACTATCGGTTTCATCACGGGTCTCCTGCTGTAAGTGTATCCTCAGTCTGCGGTAAAGCCCGCAGCAAAAAACCCGCAATCTTGCTTTTTAATTTTTTTCGCCGACGAGAAAGGTACGGAACTGCGGCGACATCCAGGTTTTAAAGCCCTCCCCCTCTTTGACGATCATGTAGACCGCCAGGCCCTGCTCGCGCACCACCTGCTGCGCTTTTTCCGGCCCCAGCACCATCAGCCCGGTATCCCAGCCGTCCGCCTCCAGCGCCGTTGGCGCAATGACGGTCACGGAGACCAGCTTATGGGTTATCGGCTGCCCGGTCTGCGGATCGATGACGTGCGAGATACGTTTGCCATCGAGTTCATAGTAGTTGCGATAGCTGCCGGAGGTGCTGATGCCGTGACCATTGATGTCGACAATCGCCTGAACGGCGTTTTCCCGGTCGGTCGGTTTCTGGATCGCCACCCGCCAGGGCTTGCCTTCGCCGTTCATCCCGCGGCTCACCAGCGCCCCGCCTACCGACACCAGATAGCGGGAGATCCCTTCCTGCTCCATCAAGCGCGCGAGGTGGTCGGCGGCATAGCCTTCCCCCACAGTGGAGAGGTCGACAAACAGATCGGGAATATCTTTTTGCAGGAACTGCCTGCCGCTCTGATTGATAACCTGCAGATGCTGCAGGCCGGTGCGCGCTTTCGCCGCGGCGATCGCCTGCGCATCCGGGGTGGCGACCGGCTGTTTATCCGGGCCAAAGCCCCACAGGTTGACCAGCGGCCCGACGGTAATATCCATCGCGCCGTGCGTTTTGGCGCCAATCCGCAGCGACAGGGTGACGATATCCGCCATCGCTTCGCTCACCGGCCAGGGCCGGGTATCCGTCGCGTGGTTGAAACGCATCAGCGCCGAGTCGTTTTTCCAGGTCGACAGCAGGCGATCGTCGGCGTCCAGCTGGGCCTGAACCTTGGCGCGCAGCGCCTGCGCCTTTGCCTCATCCACGCCGATAACGCTGACCCGCCAGAAGGTGCCCATTGTTTTGCCATCCAGCACGGTGGCCGTTGATGCGGGTGTCGCGGGAGTGGTGGCTGAATCGCAGCCAGAGAACAGTACGCAGGCGCCCAACAGCGCGGCGCGAAAGAAAGTCATATCCATTAATCGAGGCTCCTCTTACCAGGGCGACAAGAGTATACCAGCGAGGTTAAACCAGACATAAAAAAAGGCGCCGGAGGCGCCTTTTTGTTATGCATCTTGCGACTTAGAACTGGTAAACCAGGCCCAGTGCAACCACGTCGTCGGTAGAAACACCGGCGTTGCGGGTGAAGCTGTTGTCGTCCAGCAGGTTGATTTTGTAATCAACATAGGTGGACATGTTTTTGTTGAAGTAGTAGGTCGCGCCCACGTCAACATATTTCAGGATGTCCTGGTCGCCGTAGCCTTCCAGATCCTTACCTTTAGACTGCAGGTAAGCCACGGACGGACGCAGACCGAAGTCGAACTGGTACTGAGCAACCACTTCGAAGTTCTGCGCTTTGTTAGCAAAGCCCAGAGAACCAGCGCGGGTCGCGTTGTAGGTCTGGGTGTACTGAGTGGCCAGGTAGATGTTGTTGGCGTCGTATTTCAGACCGCCGGTGTAGGTTTCAGCGTTGTCGCCGTTACCCAGAACCAGGTTGTTCTGATCGTCGGTACGTTTAGAGTGAGAGTACGCGAAACCAGCGCTGATGCCATCAAAGATGTCATAAGTTACAGAGGTACCGAAGCCGTCGCCGTTCTGTTTCTGAGCGCCACGACCGTTGTTGGTCGCGCCTTCGCCGCTGACGCTGCCGTTTTTACCCTGGTACTGCAGAGCAAAGTTCAGGCCGTCAACCAGACCGAAGAAGTCAGAGTTACGGTAGGTTGCAACGCCGTTAGCACGGGACTGCAGGAAGTTGTCAGAACCGTAGGTGTCGCCGCCGAATTCCGGCAGAACGTCGGTCCAGGACGTTACGTCGTATACTACGCCGTAGTTACGACCGTAGTCGAAAGAGCCCGCGTCGCCAAATTTCAGACCGGCGAATGCCAGACGAGTCCATGCCTGATCGCTGGAGCTTTCAGTGTTGTTCGCCTGAACGTTGTATTCCCACTGGCCGTAACCGGTCAGCTGGTCGTTGATCTGAGTTTCGCCTTTCACGCCTACACGCATGTAGGTCTGGTCGCCGTCGACGCTCTTGTCGTCAGAGAAGTAGTGCAGACCGTCAATTTTACCGTACAGGTCTAATTTGTTGCCGTCTTTGTTATAAATTTCAGCCGCATTTGCTGCGCCTGCTACCAGCAGAGCCGGTACCAGGAGGGACAGTACTTTAACTTTCATGTTATTAACCCTCTGTTTGTTATATGCCTTTTATTATGCCACTGCTTACTGATTACCCTTCTAATCAGTCGGCTATTTCATTGTGCTGCAAAATGCAGAATAATCCAACAAGAATATGATACTAAAACTTCTAAGATGTTTCAAAGTTCCCACAAGATGTTTCAATTTGTAAATATGGCGGAACTTTTTTTTACCCCAAAATGGCCAGGGAAATACGCACTAATAATCAAAAAAATTATTTAGCTATTTAAAATCAACAGGATATACAAAACTAAGCCTATAGCACTGAATGGTAAAACAAAATGATCATCGGTGACTAAAATAACAGTCGCTATCATCATTAACTTTATTTATTACCGTCATTCAGTTCTGAATGTCTGTTTACCCCTATTTCAACCGGATGCCTCGCATCCGGTTTTTTTTACCCTTCTTTACACAACTTTAATTTATCTGTGCTAAAGCCAATGATTCCCTAACGACTATTAATCAATCAATTAGGCCGTCTTTTGCGCTTATTCTGCCAATGTCTTGTTATTTCGTGCGATTCCTGGCTTTTGTTTCTGTCAATATCGTCACTGGTCAGTCTTGCGGACGCGGTTTCATTTACGCTTCGTTTCTAAGATAATTCCTGGGCGGTATCGCGCCGCTGGCACCAATCTGTAGTATGGATTTACGCCATTAGCCTTTATACTGCCTGCAGCATCTGCTTTGTTGCCAGTTACTCTGGCGCTACATCCTGTTTACAAACAATGATGAGTCGTTCAGCCACAAGATGACCCCGAAAAAATTCTCTCTGATCCCCGGCAACATCAGCCGCTTCTTCATTTTGATGGTTATTGTCCTGCTGGCGACGATGGGGGTAATGATTCAAAGCGCCGTCAATGCCTGGCTGAAAGAGAAGAGCTATCAGGTAGTTGATGTCTCCCATGCCCTGCACCAACGCATTGATACCTGGCGCTATGCCACCTGGCAGATCTACGACAATATCGCCGCCACCTCCGCCAACACCGCCAGCGGCGGTCTGCAGGAGACGCGTTTAAAGCAGGACGTGTACTATCTGGAGAAGCCCCGGCGTAAAACCGAAGCCCTGATCTTTGGCTCCCACGACAGTTCGACCCTCGAGATGACGCAGAAAATGTCCGATTATCTGGATATTTTGTGGGGTGCGGAGACCATTCCGTGGTCGATGTACTATCTCAATGGGCTGGACAATAGCCTGATCCTTATCTCCACCCTGCCGTTGAAGGACCTCTCCTCAAGCTTTAAAGAGTCAACGATCAGCAGCGTGGTGGAATCCCGGCGTGCGGAAATGCTGCTGCAGGCCAATACCCTTGATGAGCGCGAGACCTTCTCGCCGCTGCGCCATCTTGCCTGGCAGAACGCGCACTACTTCACGTTACGTACTACCTTCAATCAGCCAGGACACCTGGCAACGGTGGTCGCCTTCGACCTGCCGATTAACGATCTGATCCCGCCGGGCATGGCGCTGGATAGCTTTCGTATCGAGCCTGATCCCACGCAAAATGTGGCCGCCAGCCCCGACAAAGAGGCTAGCGATCATATCGGGATCACCTTCAACGGCATGCAGATTGACATCGCCACCGACATCAGCACCACCGGTATGCAGTTAGTGTGGACGGTACCGATGAGCACCATGCTGCTGGAATCCCTGCAAAACATTCTTCTGCCGCTGCTGCTTAACATTGGCCTGCTGGCGCTGGCGCTGTTCGGTTTCACGACCTTTCGGCATTATAAAGGTCGCAGCAGCGCCTCGGGCGCCGGGCTCCCCTCCGCCGCCAATAGCGAACTGCGTTTACTGCGCGCCCTTAATGAAGAAATTGTTTCTTTGCTGCCGCTGGGGCTGCTGGTCCACGATCAGGAAGCCAACCGAACGGTGATCAGCAACCCGATTGCCGACCATCTGCTTCCGCACCTGAATCTGCAGAACATCACTAACATGGCGGACCAGCATCAGGGGGTGATCCAGGCCACCGTCAACAACGAACAGTATGAGATCCGCCAGTATCGCAGCCAGGTTGCGCCGCGCACGCAGATCCTGATTATCCGAGACCAGGACCGCGAAGTGCTGGTCAATAAAAAGCTCAAACAGGCCCAGCGCTTGTATGAGAAAAACCAGCAGGGCCGGACGACCTTTATGCGGCATATCGGCAGCGCCCTGAAGCAGCCAGCCCTTAACCTGGCGGCTGAGGCAGCGGCGCTCGACGGCGCGGAGAGCCGGACGCTGGCGCAGCATGCCGATGAGCTGGTCAAACTGATCGATGATATTCAGCTCGCCAACCTGCTGGAAAGCGATGCCTGGAAAACCAGCCAGTCGCTGTTCTCGGTGCAGGAGCTGATCGACGACGTTGTACCGGAGGTGCTGCCGGCGATGAAGCGCAAGGGTCTGCAGTTGCTTATCAATAACGCGCTGCCTGCCGGCGAACAACGCTATGGTGACCGTGAAGCCCTGCGGCGCACGCTGGTACTGCTGATCCAGTATTCCATCACCACCACGCCTATCGGCAAGATCACCCTCGACGTCTGCCAGGAAGAGTCGGCCAGCGATCGCCTGACCTTCCGCATACTGGATACTGGCAACGGGGTCTCGGCAAACGAGATCGACAATATGCACTTCCCGTATCTCAATGAGACTCAGAGCGATCTGTACGGCAAAGCGAACGCCCTTACCTTCTGGTTATGTGACCGTATGACGCGCAAGCTGGGCGGGCAGTTGACCATCAAAGCGCGGGAGTCGCTGGGGACTCGCTATAGCCTGCATCTGAAAATGCCGGCCAGCGAAGAGGCGCCAGAGGCGGGAGAACATCTGCTGGATGACGTTATCGTCCTGCTGGATGTGACCTCCAGCGAAGTACGGCGGATTGTCACCCGCCAGCTGGAGAGCTGGGGGGCGTCCTGCATCACGCCGGACGATCGAGCGACAAGTCAAGCGTTCGATCTGTATTTAACGGATAATCCGTCTAATCTTACTGCTTCGGGCTTGCTTTTAAGCGATGATGAGGTTGGGATACGCAAAATCGGCCCGGGCCAACTGCGGGTCAACTTTAATATTAGCACGGCGATGCAGGAGGCTATCCTGCAGCTTATTGAGCAGCAGCTGGCGGAGGAGGCGGTTCAACCCGCCACCTCAGGAAACGAGAGTAACGCCGAACTCCATGCCAGCGGCTATTACGCACTGTTTGCCGATACGGTACCGGATGATGTTCAGAGATTGTATACTGAAAACGAAGCGGGTGATTTTGCTGCTCTGGCGCAAACCGCCCACCGCCTCAAAGGGGCATTTGCTATGCTTAATCTGATACCCGGCAAGCAGTTATGTGAAACGCTTGAGCATCTGATTCGCGAAAAGGATGCGCAAGGCATAGAAAAATATATCAGCGACATTGACGCTTACGTCAAGAGTTTGCTGTAGAAGGTAGCCTTATACATGAACACTATGAACGTAATTATTGCCGATGACCATCCGATCGTACTGTTCGGTATTCGTAAGTCACTTGAGCAAATTGAGTGGGTGAACGTCGTTGGCGAGTTTGAAGACTCCACGGCCCTTATCAACAATCTTCCGAAGCTGGACGCCCATGTGCTGATCACCGATCTGTCCATGCCCGGTGATAAATACGGCGACGGGATCACGCTGATCAAATACATCAAGCGCCACTTCCCGGATCTGTCGATCATTGTTCTGACCATGAACAATAACCCGGCAATCCTCAGCGCGGTGCTGGATCTGGATATCGAAGGGATCGTCCTCAAGCAGGGGGCGCCGACCGATCTGCCTAAAGCGCTGGCCGCGCTGCAGAAAGGGAAGAAATTCACCCCGGAAAGCGTCTCTCGTCTGCTGGAAAAAATCAGCGCCAGCGGCTATGGCGATAAACGTCTGTCGCCGAAAGAGAGCGAAGTGCTGCGTCTGTTCGCCGAAGGCTTCCTGGTGACCGAGATCGCCAAAAAGCTTAACCGCAGCATCAAAACCATCAGTAGCCAGAAAAAGTCGGCGATGATGAAGCTGGGCGTCGAAAACGACATCGCCCTGCTGAACTACCTCTCCTCCGTCTCGCTGAGCTCGACGGACAAAGAGTAATCCCGACGCGCTCTCCGTCTCGCCCCGGCGAGACGGAGCTCCCGATTATTCCCGCCCTTTACGTACCCGCGCCGCATATACCGTCAGCGTTTGCTTCAGCACGTCAAGCGTCACCGGCTTGGACAGACAGCTGTCCATCCCCGATTCCAGACAGCGCTGCTTCTCTTCCGCCAGGGCATTGGCCGTTACGCCAATGACTGGCAGCGTCAGGCCAAGCTGACGAATGCGCTGCGTCAGGCGATAACCATCCATATTAGGCATGTTGACGTCGCTGAGCACAATATCGATGTGCTGCTTGCTGAGGACGTTGAGCGCGTCAACCCCGTCGTTGGCGGTCACGCACTGGTAGCCGAGCGATCCCAGCTGATCCGCCAGCAGGCGGCGGTTGATCGGATGATCGTCGACCACGAGAATCATCATGTCGTCGTTATTGCCGACCTGCGCCTCCGGCGCCATCAGCGCCCGGCTATTCTCCGCACTGGCCAGCGCGACGTGGAAAATACGTCCCAACAGCGGCAGCAGTTCATGCGGCGTCGTCACGCTATGCAGCCACTCGCCGGCGGCCCGCTCCTGCGGAATACCGATATGACGACGGCAAAAGATGACCATCGCCCTTCCCTGCCAGCCGCTCAGCGCTTCATCGTCAGTGAGTAAGACATCCTCGGCGTCCGGGGTTTCTCCGGCATGGCGGCGTACCGTCAGGCCGTGATAGCTGAGCAGCGAGGTGACGAACATCGCCAACGAGGTGTTGTGGATGGCCAGCCAGCAGGTCTTGCCAGCGAAACCGTCCGCCGTCACCTGCGGCGTGTTCTGCACGCCATACAGCGGGATGCGGATGGTAAAGCGGCTGCCCATTCCCGGCTCCGTTTCCACGGCGATATCGCCATCCATCATGCTGATCAGTTTTTCGCAGATCGCCAGGCCAAGGCCGGTGCCCTGGAAGTTGCGCTGCACGCCGGTCCCCACCTGGAAGAAAGGGTCGAAGAGGCGCAATACCTCTTTCGCCGGGATCCCCTCCCCGGTGTCGCGGACGCTAATCTGCAGATAATCTCCCGCGCACTGAACGTGGAGGATAATGCAGCCGGTGTCGGTGAACTTGATCGCATTGCTCAGCAGGTTTGAGATCACCTGCTGCAGACGCATCGGGTCGCCTGACATCTGTTCCGGAACGTCCGGTTCGATAAAGCAGTACAGACCCAGCTGCTTGCGCACCACCAGCGGCAGATAGTTGGCGGAGATATGGTTCATGACCTCGCGCGGGGAAAATTCCCGCGGCTCGATCTTCAACTGCTCGGACTCGATTTTGGAGAAATCGAGAATATCGCTGATGATTTTCAGCAGCAGGCTCGAGGAGTTGTTCATCGCCGTCACCAGGCGATCGACGCCTTTCGGCAAGGCTTTAGTCTGCAGCAGATCGAGGTTACCGATGATGCCATACAGCGGGGTACGCAGCTCATGGCTGACGGTGGCAAGGAACATCGATTTCGACTGGCTGGCCTGCTCCGCCGCCTGGGCCATCTCCTGCAGCGACTCCTCCATCTTCACGCGGGCGGAAACGTCCACCAGCACGCAAATCGCCACGTTTTCATTGCGATAGCGCGAGTGGACAAAGCTAATCTGCAGGTTGGTATGGTTGCTGGTCAGCACATCGACAAAGTTGACCTGCTGGCCGCAGATAATCTGCGTCAGCCGCTGGCGGTCCTCGTGGGTCAGCATGTTCAGATAGTTGTGCGCCAGCTCGTTACTGAGAATGTTGGTCCCGTCGAGGGTGCGCAGAATACAGATCCCCACCGGGGCGGAGGCCACGATTTTGCGGTTGAACTGCTCATGCTCTTCCAGCCGTTGAGCGTCATTTTCCGCCGGGATAAAAATGCGCCGCTCATACATCCGCGCCAGCGCAAACAGCATCGCGCCGCTGAGGATATTGAGAACGATGGCGTTGATGATCAGCATGCGGATCCGCTCCAGCACCTGGTCTACCGAGACGGAATAGACGATGCTCAGGGAGGACGGCGCGAGGCTTTTCTTCAGCACCAGCTCGCGGAAACCCGTGCTGTAGCCAAACCACATTCGCTCCTGCATCCACTTCGCTTCGCTCTGGACTTTGCCTTCCGCGCCGGCCAGCGAGATCAGCGGCTGGCCGTTATCGTCGAAGATCGTCACGCTCATCGGCAGGCTGCCCGGCGTAAAGAAGCTTTCCATGCGGATGGTCTGCTCCACGCCGAGCATCGCCTGCAGGCGATTGGCCATATAGATCGGCGTCAGGGCGTAAAAGTAGCCCACCCCGGGGCGCACGCCCTGACTTATCCAGAACAGGTTGTTGCCGCGCTCGTTTTGCGGCGCATTGCGGTATTGCTCAATGCGTTGATGCAGGACTTTCAGCGCCTGATCGCGCTCAATCGGCACGTCCCTCAGGCCAAAGTTGGCCATACAGAGATTATCGCTGCCGATGAGAAAGATGCGGTTAAGGTCGTAGGCGGCGGTAAAATTATCCCGCCAGTAGCGCATAAACCACGCCAGCGATTGGAGCGAATTACGCCATGCACTACTCATTGCGCTGCAGTCGGAGTCAGGATACAGGGGTTCAAAGCTGGGGATCGCAATATCGCCGCTTTGCCCTTGCGCTACCGCATCCCCTGCCGACAGCCGGTTACCGGCGACATACTTGAGCTCTTTAATCACGTCCGCCGTACGCTGAATGTAGCGCTGGGCCTGATCGGCATTGAGATTGAGCTCCTGATGGATCTCGGCTTCCCGCTCGTGTAGCGCGTTGACGATATAAAACACAGAGACAAACGCAATCAGCAGCCACAGCAATACCGCCAGCGCTCTGAACAGATAACGTGAAACCTTCAGGGTTGTGTGGAAAGAGGCAAGATATTTCAATGTGGCGATGCTCGGCCGTCAGGGACTCAACAGAATGGGGTTAAAGTAGCGGTAAACCGGCTTTGCCGCAATGTTAATGCAAAAAGGGCCGGGAGAATACCCGGCCCTTTCAGAACATTTACCTGGGACGATTACTCTTCGTCTTCGGCGATGTCGTCATCGGTATCTGCTTCCGGGGCGATATCATCATCGCCTTCCGCCGCGCTACCGTCGATGGCGTCCAGTTCTTCGTCGTCTACCGGCTCAGCGACGCGCTGCAGACCCACCACGTTTTCATCTTCCGCGGTGCGGATGAGGATCACGCCCTGGGTGTTACGGCCCACGATGCTCACTTCGGAAACGCGGGTACGCACCAGCGTCCCGGCGTCGGTGATCATCATGATCTGATCGCAATCATCCACCTGTACGGCGCCGACCACGGAACCGTTACGCTCGGTGACTTTGATCGAGATAACGCCCTGGGTGGCACGCGACTTGGTCGGATACTCAGCCGCGGCGGTACGTTTACCGTAACCGTTTTGCGTCACCGTCAGGATCGCGCCTTCGCCGCGCGGAATAATCAGCGAGACGACGCTGTCGTTTTCCGCCAGCTTAATGCCGCGTACGCCGGTGGCGGTACGGCCCATGGCGCGAACGGCATCTTCTTTGAAGCGCACGACCTTGCCGGCCGCGGAGAACAGCATCACTTCGTCCTGACCAGAGGTCAGATCGACGCCGATCAGCTCATCGCCTTCGTTCAGGTTCACCGCGATGATGCCAGCGGAACGCGGACGGCTGAACTCGGTCAGCGCGGTTTTCTTCACGGTACCGCTGGCGGTGGCCATAAAGACGTTAACGCCCTCTTCGTACTCGCGGACCGGCAGGATAGCGGTGATACGCTCATCAGCTTCCAGCGGCAGCAGGTTGACGATCGGACGACCGCGCGCGCCGCGGCTGGCTTCCGGCAGCTGATAGACCTTCATCCAGTACAGACGACCGCGGCTTGAGAAGCAGAGGATAGTGTCATGGGTGTTGGCCACCAGCAGGCGGTCAATAAAGTCTTCTTCTTTAATGCGCGCTGCCGATTTGCCTTTACCGCCACGACGCTGTGCTTCGTAGTCGGTCAACGGCTGATACTTCACATAGCCCTGATGCGACAGGGTGACCACCACGTCTTCCTGGTTGATCAGATCTTCGATGTTGATATCAGCGCTGTTGGCGGTGATTTCGGTACGACGTTCGTCGCCGAACTGGTCGCGGATCAGCTCCAGCTCTTCGCGAATCACTTCCATCAGACGGTCGGCGCTGCCGAGGATGTGCAGCAGTTCCGCGATCTGTTCCAGCAGCTCTTTATATTCGTCGAGCAGTTTTTCATGCTCAAGGCCGGTCAGTTTCTGCAGACGCAGATCCAGAATCGCCTGAGCCTGCTGCTCGGTCAGGTAGTATTTACCCTCGCGCACGCCGAACTCTGGCTCCAGCCATTCCGGACGCGCGGCGTCATCACCGGCACGTTCCAGCATCGCCGCCACATTACCGAGATCCCACGCCTGGGCAACCAGCGCCGCTTTCGCTTCAGCCGGGGTCGGCGCGCGACGGATCAGTTCGATAATCGGGTCGATGTTGGCCAGCGCCACGGCCAGCGCTTCGAGGATATGCGCCCGGTCGCGCGCTTTGCGCAGTTCGAAAATCGTTCGACGGGTCACCACTTCGCGGCGGTGGCGCACGAAGGCGGCGATGATGTCTTTCAGGTTCATGATCTTCGGCTGGCCATGGTGCAGCGCAACCATGTTGATACCGAAGGAGACCTGAAGCTGGGTCTGGGAATAGAGGTTGTTGAGCACCACTTCCCCTACCGCGTCTCGCTTCACTTCAATCACGATGCGCATCCCGTCTTTATCAGACTCATCACGCAGCGCGCTGATGCCTTCCACGCGTTTTTCTTTTACCAGCTCGGCGATTTTCTCAATCAGGCGCGCTTTGTTCACCTGATAAGGAATTTCATGCACGATGATGGTTTCGCGGCCGGATTTGGCGTCCACTTCCACTTCCGCGCGCGCGCGGATGTAGACTTTACCGCGACCGGTGCGGTAGGCCTCTTCAATGCCGCGACGGCCGTTGATAATGGCGGCGGTCGGGAAATCAGGGCCAGGAATATGCGCCATCAGCCCTTCAATGCTGATGTCTTCGTCGTCGACATAGGCCAGACAGCCGTTGATCACTTCCGTCAGGTTATGCGGCGGTATGTTGGTGGCCATCCCGACGGCGATCCCGGAGGCGCCGTTTACCAGCAGGTTAGGAATTTTGGTCGGCATGACGTCCGGAATACGCTCCGTACCGTCATAGTTGTCAACGAAATCGACCGTCTCTTTTTCAAGATCGGCCATCAGCTCATGAGCGATTTTCGCCAGACGAATTTCGGTATAACGCATCGCCGCGGCGGAGTCGCCGTCGATGGAACCAAAGTTACCCTGGCCGTCCACCAGCATGTAACGCAGCGAGAACGGCTGCGCCATACGGACGATGGTGTCGTATACCGCGGAGTCGCCGTGCGGGTGGTATTTACCGATTACGTCACCAACGACACGGGCTGATTTTTTATAGGCTTTGTTCCAGTCATTGCCCAATACGTTCATGGCGTAAAGTACGCGACGGTGTACCGGCTTCAGGCCATCTCGGACATCCGGCAGCGCACGGCCAACAATGACCGACATCGCATAATCCAGATAAGAGTTCTTAAGCTCTTCCTCAATGTTGACCGGTGTAATTTCTCTCGCAAGGTCGCTCATCTAACCGCTATCCCTCTACTGTATCCCGGATTCAAAGGTCGCAAATTATAACACAGCCGCGCTAAGAGAGGTAAAGCAATACGGTTTATTCATGGCGCGCTGCTGATATACTCCCAGGTCTGAACAGAAAAGGAGTAAAAGCGCCCATGAATGCCGAAAAAACGTCGGTAGCCCCTAACGTCGATCATGCTGAAATCGCCAAATTCGAAGCCGTCGCCTCGCGCTGGTGGGATCTGGAGGGCGAGTTCAAACCGCTCCACCGCATTAATCCCCTGCGGCTGGGCTATATCGCCGAACGCTCAGGCGGCCTGTTCGGTAAAAAAGTCCTCGATGTCGGCTGCGGCGGCGGCATCCTCGCCGAGAGTATGGCGCGCGAAGGCGCGACGGTCACCGGACTGGACATGGGCGCAGAGCCGCTGCAGGTGGCGAAACTGCACGCCCTGGAGAGCGGTATTCAGGTGGAATATGTTCAGGAAACGGTTGAGGAACATGCCGCGAAGCACGCGCAGCAATACGATGTCGTCACCTGCATGGAGATGCTGGAGCACGTCCCTGACCCACAGTCGGTAGTCCACGCCTGCGCGCGGCTGGTGAAGCCTGGCGGTCAGGTCTTCTTCTCCACCATCAACCGCAACGGTAAAGCGTGGCTGATGGCGGTGGTCGGCGCGGAATATGTCATGAAGATGGTGCCCAAAGGCACCCATGATGTGAAAAAGTTTATCAAGCCGGCCGAACTGCTGGGCTGGGTAGATCAGACTACTCTGAAAGAGCAGCATATCATCGGTCTGCATTACAATCCGTTGACCAACACCTTCAAGTTGGCGCCAGGGGTTGATGTTAACTATATGTTGCATACCAGCGCCAAAAAAGCGTGACGTCAGCAGCTGCGCTTATGATGATTGCGCGGCATCAAGCCGCGTGATTATTTCTTCCGATGAAGAAATCAGCACTCGATCAAATTTTCATTTTTTTTTCTGTTTTATTGACTTCTTCTCCAGGCCTTATGCGACGTGGACTTGCGGATTATTACCCTTCCGCAACCTCAATTTAACGTCAAAATCAACCCTTGTACTCAAAAGATTCCTTACTAAAATACTCACCATATAGCGTTCCTTTTATCGACAACCCCCTACATATAGTATTTATCCACAGAGTTAGTCACAACGGCCTTCTGTGGATAAACGGGGGATATTTTCTTTCACGGACAGGTAAAATCCACATGAATCAGAGTCTGCTGGTGACAAAGCGCGACGGGACCACCGAGCGCATCAATCTCGACAAAATCCATCGCGTACTGGATTGGGCGGCAGAAGGACTGAATAACGTTTCGATTTCCCAGGTAGAGCTGCGCTCGCATATCCAGTTCTATGACGGCATTAAAACCGCGGACATCCACGAAACCATTATTAAAGCCGCTGCGGACCTGATCTCCCGCGAGGCGCCGGATTACCAGTACCTCGCCGCACGTCTGGCGATCTTCCACTTGCGTAAAAAAGCCTTCGGCCAGTTTGAGCCGCCGGCGCTTTACGATCACGTGGTGAAGATGGTCGAGAAGGGTAAATACGATCATCATCTGCTGGAAGACTACACGGAAGAAGAGTTCCAGCAGATGGACGGTTTCCTCGACCACTGGCGCGATATGAACTTCTCCTACGCTGCCGTGAAGCAGCTGGAAGGCAAGTATCTGGTACAGAACCGCGTCACCGGCGAAATTTATGAGAGCGCGCAGTTCCTTTATATTCTGGTGGCTGCCTGCCTGTTCTCTAACTACCCGCGCGAAACGCGTCTGGACTACATCAAGCGTTTCTACGACGCGGTGTCGACCTTTAAAATCTCGCTGCCGACGCCGATCATGTCCGGCGTGCGTACCCCGACCCGTCAGTTCAGCTCCTGCGTGCTGATCGAGTGCGGCGATAGCCTGGATTCCATCAATGCCACCTCCAGCGCGATTGTGAAATACGTTTCCCAGCGCGCCGGCATCGGCATCAACGCCGGCCGCATTCGCGCGCTGGGCAGCCCGATCCGCGGCGGCGAAGCCTTCCACACCGGCTGCATTCCGTTCTACAAACATTTCCAGACCGCGGTGAAGTCCTGCTCGCAGGGCGGCGTTCGCGGCGGCGCGGCGACCCTCTTCTACCCAATGTGGCATCTGGAAGTGGAAAGCCTGTTGGTGCTGAAAAACAACCGCGGTACCGACGCCAACCGCGTTCGTCACATGGACTACGGGGTGCAGATCAATAAGCTGATGTACACCCGTCTGCTGAAGGGCGGCGACATTACCCTGTTCAGCCCTTCCGACGTCCCGGGCCTGTATGACGCCTTCTTCGCCGATCAGGACGAGTTTGAGCGCCTGTACACCCAGTACGAGCAGGACGACAGCATTCGCAAGCAGCGCATTAAAGCGGTTGAGCTGTTCTCGCTGATGATGCAGGAGCGCGCCTCCACCGGCCGCATCTACATCCAGAACGTCGACCACTGCAACACCCACAGCCCGTTCGATCCGGTGGTCGCCCCGGTGCGCCAGTCTAACCTGTGCCTGGAGATCGCTCTGCCGACTAAACCGCTGGAAGACGTCAACGACGAAAACGGCGAAATCGCGCTGTGCACCCTGTCGGCCTTCAACCTCGGGGCTATCGACAGCCTCGACGAGCTGGAAGAGCTGGCGGTGCTGGCGGTGCGTGCCCTGGACGCGCTGCTCGACTATCAGGATTACCCCATCCCGGCCGCCAAACGCGGCGCAATGGGCCGCCGTACGCTGGGCATCGGCGTGATCAACTTCGCTTACTATCTGGCGAAGCATGGCAAACGCTACTCCGACGGCAGCGCCAACAACCTGACCCACAAAACGTTCGAAGCGATTCAGTACTACCTGCTGAAGGCCTCCAACGAGCTGGCTATCGAACAGGGCGCCTGCCCGTGGTTCAACGAAACCACCTATGCGCAGGGTATCCTGCCGATCGATACCTACAAAAAAGACCTGGACGGCATCGTCAGCGAATCCCTGCACTACGACTGGGAAGCGCTTCGCGAGTCCATTAAAACCCACGGCCTGCGCAACTCTACGCTCTCCGCGCTGATGCCGTCCGAGACCTCGTCGCAGATCTCCAACGCCACCAATGGCATCGAGCCGCCGCGCGGTCACGTGAGTATCAAAGCCTCGAAGGATGGGATCCTGCGCCAGGTGGTGCCGGACTACGAAAACCTGCAGAACGCCTACGAGCTGCTGTGGGAAATGCCGAACAACGACGGCTACCTGCAGCTGGTGGGTATCATGCAGAAGTTTATCGACCAGTCGATCTCTGCGAATACCAACTACGATCCGACGCGCTTCCCTTCCGGAAAAGTGCCGATGCAGCAGTTGCTGAAAGACCTGCTCAACGCCTATAAATTCGGCGTCAAAACGCTGTACTATCACAACACCCGTGATGGCGCTGAAGACGCTCAGGATGACCTGGCCCCGTCCATTCAGGACGACGGCTGCGAAAGCGGCGCTTGTAAGATCTAAGGTATTTTTGCCGGGTGGCGCTACGCTTACCCGGCCTACGATTTTGTAGGCCCGGCCAACCCATTCCCGCCGGGCAATACAGTTCAACAGGACTCACTTCAATGGCATACACCACTTTTTCACAGACGAAAAACGATCAGCTGCTTGAGCCAATGTTTTTTGGCCAGCCGGTTAACGTGGCCCGCTACGATCAGCAAAAATACGACATCTTTGAAAAGCTGATTGAAAAGCAGCTCTCCTTCTTCTGGCGCCCGGAAGAGGTTGACGTTTCCCGCGATCGCATCGACTACCAGGCGCTGCCGGAACATGAAAAACACATTTTCATCAGCAACCTGAAGTACCAGACGCTGCTCGACTCCATCCAGGGCCGCAGCCCGAACGTCGCTCTGCTGCCGCTGATCTCCATCCCGGAGCTGGAGACCTGGGTGGAAACCTGGGCCTTCTCTGAGACCATTCACTCGCGCTCGTACACCCATATCATCCGCAACATCGTCAACGATCCGGCGACCGTGTTCGACGATATCGTCACCAACGAGCAGATCCAGAAGCGTGCCGAGGGGATCTCTCACTATTATGATTCGCTGATCGAGATGACCAGCTACTGGCACCTGCTGGGCGAAGGCACCCACACCGTCAACGGCAAGACCGTGACCGTCAATCTGCGCGAGCTGAAAAAGAAACTCTATCTGTGCCTGATGAGCGTTAACGCCCTGGAAGCGATCCGCTTCTACGTCAGCTTCGCCTGCTCCTTCGCTTTCGCCGAGCGCAAACTGATGGAAGGCAACGCCAAAATTATCCGCCTGATCGCCCGCGATGAAGCGCTGCACCTGACCGGCACTCAGCATATGCTGAACCTGCTGCGCTCCGGCAGCGACGATCCGGAAATGGCGGAAATCGCCGAAGAGTGCAAACAGGAGTGCTATGATCTGTTCGTGCTGGCGGCCCAGCAGGAGAAAGAGTGGGCGGACTACCTGTTCCGCGACGGCTCGATGATTGGCCTGAACAAAGATATTCTCTGCCAGTACGTCGAGTACATCACCAATATCCGCATGCAGGCGGTGGGCCTTGATCTGCCGTTCCAGACCCGCTCCAACCCAATCCCGTGGATCAACACCTGGCTGGTCTCCGACAACGTTCAGGTGGCGCCGCAGGAAGTAGAGGTCAGCTCTTACCTGGTCGGCCAGATCGACTCTGAAGTCGATGCCGACGATCTGAGCAACTTCCAGCTGTAATGAAGCGGATCTTCTTGAAAATCTCTGACACTCGCCTTGAGTGTCAGGATGAACACCCTTCCCTGTTGGCTGCTCTTGAATCGCATAATATCGACGTCGAGTATCAATGCCGCGCAGGCTATTGCGGCTCCTGCCGCACCCGTCTGGTCTCCGGCCAGGTTGACTGGCTGACCGAGCCGCTGGCCTTTATCCAGCCGGGCGAGATTTTGCCCTGCTGCTGCCGGGCGAAAGGCGATATTGAGATCGAGATGTAGTCTTGTCAGGTGGCGCTACGCTTACCTGAGCTACTGTTCCAGGACCGGCCGTTTACGCACTGCCGCCCTGGGCTGCTGAAACTGCCGGTGTTGACGGCCTCAAAATCGCTGAGACGTTCCCGGAAGGCCGTGGCAGCCCGCTTGGATGCGGGCTGAGGGCCGTGTTTTGCATGGACGCTGCCTCGGCCCGATCCGAAGCTTGCAGGGATAAGTCGAAGGGACCGCGCAGCGGCGATTTTGCTGGCCGGAGCCCGGGGGTACAGGGGGAGGCGGCGACTGGCCTCCCCCTGTGCGCTCCCTGCGCTATGAAAGGCATAACGCAGAAGAAATATCCGGAGCACAATCTTCCAGGAAATATCATAGAACAAACGTTATTCCCGGGTCGAAATCGTTGCACGCCGAGAACCGTGTCAACAAAACCGCAGTTCGTACGCCGGGTAAGGCGCAACCGCCACCCGGCTTTTTAGCGTTTAGCGTCCAGGAACTGCACTGCTTTATCCGGGAAATCGGTAAACAAGCCGTCGACGCCCGCCTGGTTATACAGCAGGTCATAGAGCTGATTAACGTTAGTCGCGTACTCCGGCAACTGATCCGCGCGCACGGTGTACGGATGCACCTGCAGATGGCTGGCGTGCGCCTCTTTCACCATCGCCGTCAACTTCACCGCCCCCGGCTTTGAGCCTTCCGCCACCAGCATATGGTAATCCGGACCAATGCCGTCGGCGTACTGTGCAATCTGCGCCATAGCCCCCGGCTTGAACATCCAGTCATAGCTGTAGTTCACCCATTGGCCATCGGCCTGTTTCTGCTGGGTTTCATTCCAGTCGGTATAGGCGATGAGCTGCACCAGATTAAGATCCATGCCCATCTTCGGCTCCAGCTCATTTTTAATGCGCTTCAGCTCGTTGGCGTCAAAGCACTGCAGATAGACCTTATCCTGCTTGCTGGTGTAGCCATACTCTTTCAGCACTTTCAGGGTGCTGGCTGCAATATCTTTGCCTTCCTGATGGTGGAACCACGGCGCTTTGATTTCCGGGTAAATACCGATGTTTTTGCCGGTGGAATGGTTCAGCCCCTGGACAAACTCAATCTCCTCTTCAAAGGTATGAATGCGGAAATCGGATTTGCCCATCGGGAAACGCCCGGGGTAGGTTTGCACGTTCTTGCCATCTTTCGGCTCAAAGCCTTCGGTAAACTTCAGCGACTTAATCTCGGCCAGGGTAAAGTCGAAGGCATAGAAACGGCCATCTTGACGCGCCCGCTGCGGGAAGCGCTGAGCGACGTCGGTCACCCGGTCGAGATAATGGTCGTGCAACACCACCAGCCGGTCGTCTTTGGTCATCACCAGGTCTTGCTCAAGGTAATCCGCCCCCTGCGCGTAGGCCATCGCTTTCGCCGGCAGGGTATGCTCAGGCAGATAACCGCTGGCGCCCCGGTGGGCGATAACCATTTTTTCTGCCGCGACGACACTGGAGCACAGTGCCGAACCGACCAACATCATGCTGCTCATTAACGCGGTGAGTTTCATGTTCATCGCCGCTCCTTAGGCTTGTTTCAGCTGTTGATGATGACGGCGTTCACCGAGCATCACGATAACCAGCAGGACGACCGCCAGCACACTGCCGCCGATCATTACCATAAAGCCGCCGTCCCAGCCGAAGAAATCGACGGTGTAGCCGACGATGGCGCTCGCGGCCACGGAGCCGCCGAGATAACCGAACAGACCGGTGAAGCCTGCCGCGGTACCGGCAGCTTTCTTCGGCGCCAGCTCCAGCGCATGCAGACCAATCAGCATCACCGGGCCGTAGATCAGGAAGCCGATAATAATCATACAGGCCATATCCACGCCCGGGTTACCCGCCGGGTTCAGCCAGTACACGATGGTAGCGATGGTCACCAGGGTCATAAAGAACACGCCGGTGGCGCCGCGGTTGCCTTTAAACACCTTATCCGACATCCAGCCGCACAGCAGGGTGCCCGGGATCCCGGCGTACTCGTACAGGAAGTAGGCCCAGGAGGATTTATCCAGCGCGAAGTGCTTCACCTCTTTCAGGTAGGTCGGCGACCAGTCGAGAATGCCGTAGCGCAGCAGATAAACGAAGACGTTGGCGACCGCGATGTACCACAGCAGCTTGTTCGGCAGAATGTACTGCATAAAGATCTGCTTCGCCGTCAGCTCTTGTTCATGCTCTTCGCTGTAATCGTCCGGGTAGTCATTTTTATATTCTTCGATTGGCGGCAGGCCGCAGGATTGCGGAGTATCGCGCATCATCGCAAAGGCGAAAATCGCCAGCAGGATAGCGGCGAACGCCGGCATATAGAGCGCCGCGTGCCAGTCATTAAACCAGGCCATACCTAACAGGAACAACAGCGGCGGGATCCCGCCGCCGACGTTATGCGCGCAGTTCCACACTGAAACAATTCCGCCACGCTCTTTCTGCGACCACCAGTGGACCATGGTACGGCCGCACGGCGGCCAGCCCATCCCCTGGAACCAGCCGCAGAGGAACAGCAGCACGAACATGATCATGATGCTCGAGGTGGCCCACGGTACGAAGCCCATCACCAGCATCACCAGCGCGGCGAGGATCAGCCCCGCCGGCAGGAAAATGCGCGGATTCGAACGGTCAGAGACCGATCCCATGATGAATTTCGAAAATCCGTAGGCAATGGAGATGCCGGAAAGGGCGAAACCGAGGTCGCCGCGGGAGAAACCCTGCTCGATAAGATAGGGCATCGCCAGGGCAAAGTTCTTACGAACCAGATAGTAAGCGGCATAACCAAAGAAGATGCCGATAAAAATCTGCCAGCGTAACCGACGATAGAGCGGGTCGATCTCCGCGGCTGGCAAACGCGCTTTATGCGCGGCGGGTTTAAAAATACTTAACATATCAGCCTCCGTGGCCCTTGCTGTTTTTTACTAACGTCACGACAACAATCCCAGATTAATCACTAACTTCGAATCTGGCCGCGATGGTAGGCAATACGTAGAGCTGATACTGTGAAACATCGCACAATTTGTTACAGAAATATGACAAAAGGTTCCAATGTGAGCACGAAATCACATAACACGCTCAAATAACGCGCGAATATGCTCGAAATCAAACAATAACCTTATAGACTGTGGCTAAATGGTGTTAAACGAAAGCAAAGGAGCTGAAGATGACGGGACGTCTGGATAGCGAGGTTATTATCATCGGCGGCGGAGCAACCGGCGCCGGTATCGCCCGCGATTGCGCCCGGCGCGGATTACGCACACTGCTCATTGAGCGTCATGATATCGCCACCGGGGCCACCGGCCGTAATCATGGGCTGCTGCACAGCGGCGCCCGCTATGCGGTGACCGACAACGAATCCGCCCGCGAATGCATCAGTGAGAACCGCATCCTGCGCCGCATCGCCCGTCACTGTATCGAACCGGCCGGCGGTCTGTTCATAACCCTGCCTGAAGACGATCTGGCATATCAGCAGACCTTTATCGCCGCCTGCCAGCAGGCTGGCATAGAGGCCACGCCGCTCTCTGCGCAGGAGGCGCTGCGCCGCGAGCCCGCCGTCAACCCGGCGCTGCTGGGGGCGGTGCAGGTTCCGGACGGCACCATTGACCCGTTTCGCCTCACCGCGGCCAATATGCTCGACGCCCGCGAACACGGCGCGCAGATCCTCACCGGCTGCGAAGTCACTGGCCTGCTGCGCCAGGGCGATCGCGTCTGCGGCGTCCAGGTATACGACAGTCAGCTTCACCAGGCCCGCACGCTGTACGCCGGGGTAGTGGTTAATGCCGCCGGGATCTGGGGGCAGCGCATTGCGGAATATGCCGACCTGCGCATCACCATGTTCCCGGCGAAGGGATCGCTGTTGATCCTCGACCACCGGATTAACAACCTGGTGATCAACCGCTGCCGTAAGCCGGCCGATGCCGATATTCTGGTGCCCGGGGATACCATCTCGCTGATCGGCACCACCTCGATGCATATTCCTTATGACGAAATTGACGACAACCGGGTCACGACCGCGGAAGTCGATACCCTGCTGCGCGAAGGCGAAAAGCTGGCGCCGGTCATGGGCCGCACCCGGATCCTCCGCGCCTACTCCGGCGTCCGCCCGCTGGTGGCCAGCGACAACGATCCCAGCGGACGCAGCGTCAGCCGCGGCATCGTCCTGCTCGACCATGCTCAGCGTGACGGCATGGAAGGCTTCATTACCATCACCGGCGGCAAGCTGATGACCTATCGCCTGATGGCCGAGTGGGCCACCGACGCCGTCTGTCGTAAGCTGGGCAACACCACCCCCTGTACCACGGCCGAGAGCCCGCTGCCCGGCTCACAGGAGCCGACGGAAAGCACCCTGCGAAAAATTATCTCCCTGCCTGGCCCGCTGCGCGGCTCTGCCGTCTACCGCCATGGCGATCGCACTCCGGCCTGGCTTGGCGACAGCCGCCAGCACCGTAGCCTGGTCTGCGAATGCGAAGCCGTCACCGCTGGTGAAGTGAAATACGCGGTGGAAAATCTGGCGGTCAACACCCTGCTCGACCTGCGCCGCCGTACCCGGATTGGCATGGGGACCTGCCAGGGGGAACTCTGCGCCTGCCGCGCCGCCGGGCTGCTGCAGCGCTTTAACGTCACCACCCCCGCGCAGTCGTTGGCCCAGCTGTCGGCGTTTCTCAATGAACGCTGGAAGGGCGTGCAGCCCATCGCCTGGGGCGACGCGCTGCGCGAAAGCGAATTCACCCGCTGGGTCTACCTCGGCCTGTGCGGACTGCCACAGGAGCATCAGGATGAAATTTGACTGCGCGATTATCGGCGGCGGACTGGCCGGTCTGCTGTGCGGCCTGACGCTGAATCAGTCCGGCCTGCGCAGCGTTATCATCAGCCGCGGGCAAAGCGCGCTGCATTTTTCCTCCGCGTCGTTAGATCTGCTCTCGGCGCTGCCGAACGGCGATAACGTCACTGACCTCGCGCAAGGTCTGCAGCAGCTCGCTGAACTGCTTCCTGAGCACCCTTATTCCCGGCTCGGGGCCGGGGCGGTGCTCGAATACGCTAAACAGACTGAAGCCCTGCTGACCACCTGCGGGGCGGTGATGCAGGGCGACGCGCACCACCCGCACCGGCGAGTAACGCCGCTGGGGACGCTGCGCGCGGCGTGGCTATCGCCGCAGGAGGTGCCTGTCGCGCCACTCCCCCGACAAGGGGTCTGCCTGGTGGGGATCAGCGGCTTTGCCGATTTTCAGCCGCATCTCGCCGCCGCCGCGCTCGGGCAAACCGGCGTTACCGCCGTGGCGGCGGAAATCGAGTTACCGCTGCTGGATGTGTTGCGTGACAACCCCACCGAATTTCGCGCCGCCAATATCGCCCGCCTCCTCGACGATGAAAACCACTGGCCTGCCCTGCACGCGGCGCTGCTGCCGCTGGCGCAGCAGCATGAGCTGCTGATCATGCCCGCCTGCTTTGGTCTCGCCGACGATCGCCTGTACCACTGGCTGCAGGCGCGCCTGCCCTGCCCGCTGCGTCTGCTGCCAACGCTGCCGCCTTCGGTTCCCGGGATGCGCCTGCACAGTCTGCTGCAGCGGCAGTTTATTCGCGGCGGCGGCACCTGGCTTGCCGGCGATGAAGTGGTGAACATCAGCCATCGACAGGGCGCCGTCGAGGCCGTCTGGACGCGAAATCACGGCGATATTGCGCTGCGTCCGCGTTTTACCGTGCTGGCCAGCGGCAGCTTTTTCAGTAACGGTCTTGTCGCCACGCGGGAGAGCGTGCGCGAACCCATTCTTGGTCTCGATCTGCAACAGACCCTGCCGCGCGACGACTGGTACCAGCGGGACTTCTTTGCCTCCCAGCCGTGGCAGCGCTTCGGGGTGAAAACCGATGCCCTGCTGCGTCCCCTGCTGAGCGGGCAGCCGTTCAGCAATCTGTTCGCCATCGGTTCGCTGCTCGGCGGGTTCGATGCCATTCAGCTCGGCTGCGGCGGCGGGGTCTGTGCCGTCACCGCGCTGCACGCCGCCAGACAGATCCACGCCCTTGCCGGAGGCCGGCCATGAACGATACCCATTTTGAAAGCTGCATTAAGTGCACGGTCTGTACCACCACCTGTCCGGTAAGCCGGGTCAATCCGCGTTATCCCGGGCCGAAACAGGCGGGGCCGGATGGCGAACGCCTCCGCCTGAAGGATGGCGCGCTGTACGATGAGGCGCTCAAGTACTGCATCAACTGCAAGCGCTGTGAGGTGGCCTGCCCGTCGGATGTGAAAATTGGCGATATCATTCAACGCGCCCGGGCACAGTACGGCCAGCAAAAGCCGACCCTGCGCGACGCCATCCTCAGCCATACCGACCTGATGGGCACCCTTTCCACCCCCTTTGCCCCACTGGTTAATGCCACCACCGGCTTAAAACCGGTACGCCGCCTGCTCGACGCAGCGCTCCATATCGATCATCGCCGCACGCTGCCGAAATATGGCTTCGGTACCTTCCGCCGCGCTTACCGCCAGCTCGCGGCCCACCAGACGCAGTACCCTGAGCAGGTGGCCTTCTTTCATGGTTGCTACGTCAACTATAACCACCCGCAGCTGGGCAAGGACCTGATTCGCGTCGTCAATGCGCTGGGCACCGGCGTGCAGTTGTTATCAAGGGAAAAATGCTGCGGCGTGCCGCTGATCGCCAACGGCTTTTTTGACAAAGCGCGTAAGCAGGCGCTGAGCAACGTCGCCGCGATGCGGGAAAACGCGCTGCCGATCATTGCCACCTCTTCGACCTGCACCTTTACCCTGCGCGATGAATACCCTCACCTCCTGGATGTTGACAACAGCGATCTCCGCGACCGGGTGGAACTGGCCACTCGCTGGATCTGGAAACAACTGGATAGTGGCAAAACGCTGCCGCTGCGCCGGCTGCCGCTGAAGGTGGTCTATCACACCCCGTGCCATATGGAGAAAATGGGCTGGTCGCTGTATACCCTCGAACTGCTGCGGCTGATCCCCGGCCTGCAGCTGGAGGTGCTGGATTCCCAGTGCTGCGGCATCGCCGGCACCTACGGGTTTAAGACTGAGAATTACGCGGTATCCCAGGCTATCGGCGCCCCGCTGTTCCGTCAGATTGAGGAGAGCGGAGCCGACATCGTCGTCACCGACTGCGAGACCTGCAAATGGCAGATAGAAATGTCCACCAGCAAACGCTGCGAACATCCGCTAGCGGTGCTGGCGCAGGCGCTCGCCTGAGTCCGGCGCCAGCCTGCGCCGTCAATAGCTCGCTTTCCCCTGCGGCTGAGCGCTGGCGGATTTAAACATCGCCAGCCGGCGGTCCAGCGCCTCGGTGTAGAGCATGGTATCGACCCCGACGGCGACGAAATTGGCCCCCCAGGCGAGACATTTTTCCGCCATCGCCGGGTCGACCGCCAGAAATCCGGCCGCTTTTCCCGCCGCGCGAATGCGCCGGATGCTCTGCTCAATCACCCGCTGCACGTCAGGATGGCCGGCATCGTCCGGGTGCCCCAGCGAAGCGGAGAGATCCGCCGGACCGATAAATACGCCGTCAATGCCCTCCACCTCGAGGATAGCGTCCAGATTTTCCAGCGCGGTTCGGCTCTCTACCTGAATCAGCAGACAGAGCTCGTCATTCGCCTCCGCCATATAATTCTCCACTCTGCCCCAGCGTGCCGCCCGGGCCACGCCGGCGCCGACGCCGCGGCTACCGACGGGAGGATAACGGGTTGCCGAGACGACTTCCCGCGCCTGCTCGGCGGTATCGACCATCGGCACCAGCAACGTTCTGGCGCCAATATCCAGCACCTGTTTTATCAGGCTGCGGCTGCCCTCCACCGGTCGGATCACCGGCTGACTGGCATAGGGAGCGATGGCCTGGAGCTGATGATAAAGGTCCTGAATGGTGTTCGGGGCATGCTCGCCGTCGATCAGCAGCCAGTCATATCCTGAGGTGGCGGCAATCTCCGCCATATAGGAGGAGGTCGAGCTCAGCCACAGGCCAATTTGCGTCTCACCGCGTAATAATCCACGTTTGAAGGGGTTAGATAACAGTGCGTTCATAGCGATTCCTTTAATCAATGCTGTACGCTGCCGCGCTGAGGAACCGCGCGGGTGAGGCTTAATGAGAAGATGATGATCACCCCGACGATGGCCACGCCGGCCAGGGTTAACAGTCCGGCGGCGCTGCTGGCGAACAGCGTTTCGGCCTGCACGCGAACGATCGGCGCCAGAAAGCCGCCAATGGCGCCAAACAGGTTAACGAAGCCAATCCCGGCGGCCAGCGCCGTGCCGGAGAGCAGCTGCGTCGGCATCGTCCAGAAGACCGGCTGCACGGCAATCACCCCAACCGCCGCCACGCACAGCGCGATGATAGCCAGCACCGGCGCCACCAGCCCGGAAACCGCAATCCCGACCGCTGCCGCCAGCAGCGTCAGCGCGGCAATATTGCGCCGCTCGCCGGTGCGATCGGAGTAGCGAGGGATAAGCCAGGTGCCGAACAGCGCCGCCACCCATGGGATAGCCGTCACCACCGACGCAATGAAGCCGACTTTGGTGCCCAACAGCGCGGCGACCTGAGTAGGCAGGAAGAAAATCAGGCCATAGACCGCCACCTGAATGGTCATGTAAATCAGCGCCAGTTGCCAGACCCGCCCGTTACGCAGCGCATCGGACAGGCGCGAGGTGACCTTTTTCTCCTCCTCTCGCGCCAGCTCGCCGATCAGCGCCTGTTTCTCCGCAGCGCTCAGGAAGCGGGCATACTGCGGCGAATCGTCCAGCCAGAAGAAGGTGAACGCTCCCGCGGCGACAGCAAGCAGGCCTTCAATCACAAACATCCAGAACCAGCCGGGATGGCCCATAAACCCATGCATCTCCAGCAGTGCGCCGGATAAAGGCGAACCGAGCGTCAGCGCCAGCGGCGCCCCCATATAAAAAAGCCCCATAATGCTGGCGCGGTTTTGCTGGGGAAACCACTGTGAAGTGAGGTAGATCATGCCGGGGAAGAAGCCCGCCTCCGCCGCGCCCAGCAGGGTGCGTACCAGCAGGAATTTCGCTTCCGTATCCGCCCACGCCATCGCCGCCGACAGCACGCCCCACAGCAGCGTGGTGCAGCCGATCCATTTTCTGGCGCCGAATTTGCGCATCAGCAGGTTGGCCGGTACCCCGAGAAAGGCATAGACCACAAAGAAAATCCCCGCCCCCAGCGCATAGGCTTCGTTGCTGAGGCCCGTATCCAGCTGGTAGGTCTCTTTGGCGAAACCGATATTCGAACGGTCAAGAAACGCCAGCACGTACAGCGCCAGCATAAAGGGGATTAAGCGGGCGCGGTTTTTCTTCACCACGCTCTCCAGCAGAGTGTTGCTCATCATAATATCCTCAGGCGTGGGCCGCCGGGCGGCCCGGGGGATCAGTGTTGATAAGGACGTTTCAGGTTGCAGTCGCGATTGAGCTCGACGCCAAAGCCGGGTTTATCCAGGACCGATTTATGAATGCGCCCCCTCTCAGGCACCGGCTCGCCGAGCAGGATCGGGTCGAACTGCGGACGCAGCGTGGCGCAGTCCGGACTGGTCATCAGAAACTCGCTGAACGGCGTGTTGGTGAAGGTGATCACCGCATGATGTGAGTACACCGACGAGCCGTGCGGCACCACCAGCTGCCCGCGCGCTTTAGCAATAGCCGCTATCTCCACCAGCGTGGTTAAGCCGCCGCACCAGCCGACGTCGGGCTGCATAATATCAATCCCGGTCTCCGACAGGGTGCGGAAGGACTGCAGGGTGCCGTGGTGCTCGCCGCTGGTCACCATCATCCCGGCGGGCGCCTGGCGCTTCAGCTCGCGATAGCCTTCATACTGCTGCGGCGGCAGGCACTCTTCGATCCACTTAAGGTTGTAAGGGGCGCAGGCATGGGCAAGTTTGGTGGCATAGTTAACGTCCTGGCTCATCCAGCAGTCCAGCATTAACCAGAAATCCGGGCCGCATTTTTCGCGCATGTCCGCCACCATGGCGACGTCTTTGCGGATCCCGGCGTCGCCATCGTGCGGCCCCCAGTGGGTGGGCATTTTGCCGCCGATAAAGCCCATCTCCTGCGCCAGATCCGGACGAGCGCCGGTAGCATAGAACTGGATTTCGTCACGCACCGCTCCACCCAGCAGTTTGTAGACCGGCAGGCCAACCACTTTCCCGAACAGATCCCACAGCGCGAGGTCGACACAGGAGATAGTGTTCATCACCAGACCGCCGGATCCTGCGTAGTAGAGGGTGGCGTTAAGCATCTGGTCATGGATCAGTTTGATATCGCTGACGCATTTGCCTTCGATAAAGCGGTTGAGATGTTTCTCCACGATAAAGCAGCCCATCTCTCCGGCCGTCGACACAGCAAAGCCGGTCTGCCCGTTGTCAGCCTCCACTTCCACAATCAGCGTGCCCAGCACGTTGATGCCAAACGACTGGCGGGACTGCTCATACTGTTTATATTTGCTCATCGGGGTAGCGATATGATCGTCAATCCAGTGGTTAGCCCCCTGATCGTGGTAATCGCCGCCGCCGGCGCCCTGCTCTGCCGTGGCGCCGCCGGTAAACCAGGCACGGACGTGTTTAATTTTCGGTAGGGTCATGGTGTTCTCCTTATGATGAGGCGAGTTGTTCGAAGGGGCTTTTCCACCCCAGCAGTCGTGAAATATCTTTCGCGCAGGCAATCGCCTTACCGGCCAGATAATCGCGATTGTCTTCATTGATTTGCAGACGGGTGCCCACCACCGAGATGGCGGCGGTCAGGTCGTTATTGGCGTTAAAAACCGGGGCGGCCACGCAGCGCACGTCCGGGTAGTCCTCGCCATTATCAAAGCTCCAGCCCCGGGCGCGGATCCGCCGCAGCTCCTCCCGCAGCTGTTGAGCATTGCTGATGGTCGTTGGCGTAGCCCGCTCCCACTGCAATTCATCGATAATGGATGCCTGAACCCCGGCGGGCTGCCAGGCCAGCAAACATTTGCCGATCCCGGAGCGGTAAAGCGACAGGCTCTTTCCTTCGTGCGAACGCACGCTAATGGTGGCGGGTGATTCAATTTTCAGAATGTAGTAGGCGTTACCGTGATCGATAATGCCCAGATGGCAGAGCAGGCCGCACTCATCCATCAGCCGGGTCAGGCGTGGCCGCGCCAGCTCGCGCAGGTCCATTTTGCTTAGCGCCTGCCCGGCCAGCTCCACCAGTTTGGTCCACAGGCAGTAGTTATCCTGATTATCCATACTGATGAAGCGCTGCTTTTTCAGCTCGCCCAGCAGCAGATAAACCGTGCTTTTCGGGATCCCCAGCTCCGCTATTATCGTCGCCGCGCTGCAGGGTCCGATGCGGCCAATTAAATTGAGGATCTCAATCGCGCGGGTCAGCGCCGGGACTTTCGTTGATTCCAACATACTGGACTCCAATCCTGAATACTGGAATCAGTGTTGCGGTTGTCCGGGCGGTAAAGTGTGAGCGACATCGCGGGGCAATCGCTTTCCCGTATGCTGGACCGTTCGCAGCGGAAAATTGCGACTTAACGCACAGAATTTTTTCAGGAGAGTACAACAGGCTGGACAACCGGCGCCAGGGAGAAGCCCGTGCGCCGGGAAACGACTTACAGCGAGAGGGAATCCACCACGTTAATCCAGCCATGTTCGCTGGCCAGCGGTTGGCCATTCAGCCAGCGACGCAGCAGGTTTAATGCCATCATGGCGCAGACTTCCTGACGTACCGCCAGGCTGTGGCGGGTGACGCTGAACTTCACCCGCAGCGCGAAGGTGCCGTCCGGGGTGGCCAGGGCCACGTTAAGATGATCGTTCTCCTGGCCGCTCACCGCCAGGGCCAGGCCGGCAAAATGGTTTATGCGCCGCTCGGCCGCCCAGCGGGCCGCCTGCGCCAGCGTCTCCTCCTGCGCCGGGACCACTTCGCTGGCCAGCAGCGGCGCGCCGGCGCGGGACAGCTGGAGCGCCAGCAGACCGCCGGTAAACTGCTCGCTGAGCGTCAGGCTCAGCTGCCGCTTCTGCAGGGAGCGTGCAATCTGCGCCGGTAACCCTTCAGTGCCTTCGAAAATCAGGCTGTCGCCAGCCACTTTACGCACTTCCGGCCACAGAGCCAGCATGGCGTCACGCTGCTCAGCCGGTCCGGTCAGCTTCAGCTCAATGATCGGCATCGACGAGCGGTAGCCCATCACGACGCCAGGCGGTAACGTCAGCGGATTGAGGCTTTGCGCCAGCTCGCTCTCCGAGCGGCCAAAGGTGGTCAGACGCAGGCATACCGGCGGCTCCGGCAGCGTAAAGCGCTGGCGCAGACGCGGTAAAATCTCCTGCTCGACCATCACTTTAAATTCAGAGGGTACGCCGGGGGTGAAAAACATCAGGCAGCGATTGAGCTGGATGGCAAAGCCACAGGCCGTGCCCACCGGGTTATTGATCATCTCGGCGCTGGCAGGGATTTCCGCCTGCTTACGGTTGCTTTCCGCCATCGGCCGCCCACGTTCGGCAAAGAAGCGGGTCATGGTATCCAGCCACTCCGGATGCAAAATAAGCCCTTCGCCTTTCGCGGTGGCCGCGGCCAGCGCGCTCAGGTCGTCGCTGGTGGGGCCGAGGCCGCCATTGACGATCAGCACATCCGCCTGTTCGCTGCGTTCGCGCAGAATCGCCACCAGCGCATCGAGATCGTCGCCGACGGTATGACGGCGCGTTAACGGTAAACCCTGATTAAAAAAGAAATCCGCCAGCCATGCTGCATTGGTGTCAACGATTTGACCATGCAACACTTCATCGCCAGTGGACAGCATTTCCACATTCAACATTGCTCACTCCTTGCCTGCCAGGTGGCAAATACTATAACGCAAAGCGGGAGGCTGACGAGGAGGAAAATCTGGCGCGGCAAGAAGAGACCGCGCCGGAGGAGATTAGAAGCTGGCGCTGGCGCCGATGTACGGGCCGTCGGCGATGGTGTTATCGCGGTTGCCATCTTTACCCGCCAGGTTCAGATAGCGATAGCCCGCCTGGATGCTGAGCGGACGCATAATGGTCCAGCTGGCGCCGACGTTGGCTTCCTGATAGCTGTCAATACCGCTGGAGAGGGAATCTGGAGAATAGTAGTAGTCGCCATACAGACGGAAGCTGTCGCCGATTCTCCACTGCAGGCCGCCGCCGACCGCGGCCGCATAGCCTTCATCACCCTGTTTCGGGTTGGTGTATACCCCTTTACCGCCCACGGTCGCGAGGAACGGCCCCAGCGGAATATTCAGGCCCAGGCCTAAACCCGCGGCGTCGCCGTCGTTATCGCTGTGCAACCAGTTACCCGAAACAGCCAGACCGGTGGACTCGGTGCCGAAGCCGACCCCAAGGTTGGTGTAATGCTCGCCTGCTTCGCCGGTAACGCTGATCGCATGGGCCGCCGAAGAAACCAGCATGACGCCAGCCAGCGCCATAAAAATGCTTTTTTTCATTATTTACTCTATCCAGAAAATTAAAATCAAAGAAGTCCCGAAAAAACTCGAAAATTCTACTGCGCACTCGTCAGGAATCAATGACCTGGCGAAATGATTTTTCACAAGAGTGTAACCAGTTGCGTCTTTTTACGGCATCGGACGTTGCCGGTGCGGGGCGTCGGGAATTCAGCGTCCTTCATATTGATGTTTAATATGATTTACGCCAAATACATTGACGTTAAAAGGGGCACACCGCACGATCGGCGCGGCGAGGGGGAATTCGTCGCCCTTTCCATGGCGGTGCTCCATACGGTTATTTTCGCTTAACGTAGCACTCGACAAGGCCAGGGCTTTATTTCTGTTGCGATTTACCGAGGCGGCTCGCAAACTGTTTCATCAGCCTACCGCCCTATCCCCTGAAGGAGAAAAACCATGCGTCAAAGGACGATTGTTTGCCCGCTAATCCAAAATGATGGCCATTACCTGTTGTGCAAGATGGCTGCCGACCGCGGCGTTTTTCCCGGACAATGGGCCTTGTCCGGCGGCGGCGTGGAGCCGGGGGAAAGTATTGAAGAGGCGCTGCGACGCGAAGTCCGCGAGGAGCTTGGCGAAAAACTGCAGTTGACCCGTATCACGCCATGGAGCTTCCGCGACGATACCCGCGTGAAAACCTATCCCGACGGGCGCCGGGAAACGATCTATATGATCTATCTGATCTTCGACTGCGTCAGCGCCAATCGTGACGTGACGATCAACGAGGAGTTTGACGATTACGCCTGGGTGAAAGCGGATGAGCTTAAAAACTACGATCTCAACGCCGCTACCCGCCTCACCCTGAGCATGAAGGGGCTACTCTGACGCCACGGTCGGCAGGCGCAGCGTCGCCTTCAGTCCGCCCAGGCTTTCGCTGCGCGAAAGCTGCAGGTGGCTACGATGCAGACGCGCGATATCGTTTACCAGCGCCAGCCCCAGCCCGGCGCCGGGTATCGCGCCCGCGTTATCGAGGCGGCGAAACGGCATCAGCGCCTGGTGTACCTGCTGGTCGTCAATTCCCGGGCCGCTGTCTTCCACGCTGAGCAGCACGGCGTCGCCGTCGCGATGCAGGCTAAGCGTGACCGTACCATATTCCGGGGTATAGCGAATGGCATTGTCGAGCAGGTTAGCGCACAGTTCCCCCAGCAGAACGCTATCGCCTGCCACCTGTACCGCCGACTGCTCGCCCTCATAGCCAAGATCGATATGTTTGCTCCGCGCTTGCGCAATACGCGAAAAGCAGCTGTTGCGCACAATTTCCGGCAAGTTAATCACCGCAAACGCCTGATCCCGCTGTTTTACCGTCGCCAGCTGCAGCAACCGCTCCGTTAACAAGACCGTATCGTCCAGCGTGGCGCGCATCGCCTGCAGGCTTTCGCGCCACAGTTGCGGATCGTCGCTGGCCAGCGCAACCGAAGCCTGCGTTTTCAGCACCGCCAGCGGGGTTTTCAGCTGATGGGACGCATCGGCGCTGAAGCGCTCCTGGCGGGAGATCATCACCCGCAGGCGATCGATATAGCGGTTGAACGCGACAATCAGCAGCCGCGTTTCTGACCAGGGCAGCAGCTCCGGCAGCGGCGTCAGCAGGCCGGGTTCACGGCGCACCATCAGCGCGGAGAGCTGGCGCATGGGCCGCAGCACGCGGCGCAGCAGCCAGGCTGCCAGCACCAGCGTCAACAGGACCAGTAAGCCCTGCGACACCCAGGATGAGAAGAGTAATTGTCCAGCCAGCCAACGGCGGGACTGCAGCGTTTCGGCAATATAGATCTCCGCCATGCCCACGATGCCCCCTTCGTTGATGGGCTGCAGCAGGCGCGCCACGCGAATTGCCTGACCGCGATATTCGGTATGATAAAACCATGCCAGCGCCGGATAGAGCTGAGTTCGCGAGGTGGAGGGCGGCATCGCGGGCAGATCGTCATAGCCGGAAATGACCTTCCCCTGCGGGTCAAGCACCTTGTAATAGAGGCGATCGTTCATGTTGAGCTCGAAGCTGTCCAGCACCACCCAGGGCACATTCACCTCCAGTTGTCCTCCGCGCACCACCAACCGCTCGGCCACCGTCCGCGCTGACGACAGCAGGGTACGATCGTAAGCTTGCGTCGCCGCCTGCAGCGCGCTGACGTAGCTATTAAACGCGGAGAGTCCCCACAGCAGGACCAGCGGCAGGCCGAGAAACAGCAACAGTTGGGCATAGAGCGATTGCGGCTTACCCCATCTCATGGCGCTCGCACTCAAGCAGATAGCCTAACCCGCGCAGGGTGGTTATACGCACATTGCTCGCCTGAAGTTTCTTGCGCAGACGGTGAATATAGAGTTCGATGCTTTCCGGACTGACGTCGTCGCTGAGACTGAACACCTGTTCGAATAACTGCTGGCGCGAAACCGGGCGGGTGCGGCGAAACATCAGCACCTTCAATAACGCCAGCTCACGCGGCGTCAAAGACAGCATCTGGCCACGGAGTAAAAAATAGCCTTCGTCACAATACGCCAGCTCACCAAGCTGCTGCACCTCATGCACCTGCCCTTCGCTGCGCCGGAGCAGCGCCCGCAGGCGGGCGTCGAGCTCTTCCAGCTCAAAGGGCTTGGGTAAATAATCATCCGCGCCGGCATTTAAACCTTTCACCCGGTCCGCTACCGCGCTGCGGGCGGTCAGCAACAGCACCGGCAGAGTCTGCCCGCGCTTGCGCAGCCGCTGGACCACTTCAAGGCCATCGTACCCCGGCATACCGATATCCAGCACCGCCAGCGCATATTGCTCGCTTTGCAGCAGATGGTCGGCCGCACGCCCGTCAGCGACACAATCCACGGCAAAACCGCCCTGCACCAGCGCTTTTTCCAGCCAGTGAGCCAGCTCACGGTTATCCTCGGCTAATAAGAGACGCATATCACATCCTGTAACGTTGCTGCCGCATTGAAAGGGAAATGAAAGGTAACTGTTTTAACAATCATGCAACCGAATCGCCATATGTCGGTTCACATAATCAAAAAAACCTGCCCTGTACCTGCTGAGGAAGCCTATGAAAACGCCATTTCTCCGTCATCTGAGCGCCATCGCGCTGTGCCTCTGTACCACATCCGCCTTCGCCGCGGAGGCCCCGTCCCGCACCGAATGTATCGCGCCTGCTAAACCGGGCGGCGGCTTTGACCTGACCTGTAAGCTGATTCAGGTGAGCCTGATGGAAACCGGCGCCATCGAAAAACCGATGCGCGTCACCTATATGCCCGGCGGCGTGGGCGCGGTGGCCTACAACGCCATTGTCGCCCAGCGCCCGGCAGAGCCGGGGACCGTCGTCGCCTTCTCCGGCGGCTCGCTGCTAAACCTGTCGCAGGGTAAATTCGGCCGTTACAGCGTCGATGACGTGCGCTGGCTGGCGAGCGTCGGCACCGACTACGGCATGATCGCCGTGCGCGCCGATTCGCCATGGAAAGATCTGAAATCGTTTATGACCGCGATGGAGAAAAACCCCTCCAGTATCGTGATTGGCGCCGGGGCCTCTATCGGCAGTCAGGACTGGATGAAAGCGGCGCTGCTGGCGCAAAAAGGCAACGTCGACCCGCATAAAATGCGCTATGTCGCCTTTGAAGGCGGCGGCGAGCCGGTGACCGCGCTGCTCGGTAACCATGTGCAGGCAGTCTCCGGCGATCTCAGCGAGATGGTGCCCTATCTGCAGGGTAATAAAATCCGCGTGCTGGCGGTCTTCTCCAGTGAACGGCTGCCGGGCGCGCTCGCCGATGTCCCCACTGCAAAAGAGCAGGGCTACGACCTGGTCTGGCCGATTATTCGCGGCTTCTTTATGGGCCCGAAAGTCAGCGACGCCGAGTACCAGTGGTGGGTCGATGAATTCACTAAACTGCAGCAAACCGAAGCGTTCAAAAAGCAACGTGAACTGCGCGGCCTGTTTGAATTCAATATGAACGGCAAGGCGCTCGATACCTACGTTAAGCAGCAGGTCAGCGACTACCGCGAACAGGCGAAAGCCTTTGGCCTGGCAAAATAAACCGCGGAGGCGCTCATGAGCGATCGTATTTTTGCCGGAGTATGGCTGTTGTTATGTACTGGCGGTCTGTTTATCGCCTGGCAGATCCATAGCGAATACTCCTATGAACCCGTCGGCCCGCGCCCCTTCCCGCTCGGGATCATCGGCCTGATGCTGCTGTGCTCGGCGTTAATGCTGTTGCGTCGCCCGGACGCCGTCGAGTGGCCGGGACGGCATGTGCTGCAGCGTCTGCTGACCATGGTCGTGGTGCTGGTGGTGTACGCCTGGGGGTTTGAATGGCTCGGTTTTCCGTTGGCCACCGCGCTGCTGACGGCGATCATTGGTCTGCTGTTCGGCGCGACGCTGCCGGCGGCGGGCATTGCCGGCGTCGCGATGGGCGTGTCGTTATGGTACGCCTTCGACACCCTGCTCGATGTCACCCTGCCCCTCGGCATCTGGTTTAATTAACGGAGGCGTTTATGGATACCTGGATCTATCTCTCGCAGGGCTTCGCCGTCGCCATGACGCCGGAGAACCTGCTGATCGCCCTGATCGGCTGCTTTGTCGGGACTATCGTCGGCCTGCTGCCGGGGCTGGGCCCTATCAACGGCGTGGCGATCCTGCTGCCGCTGGCTTTCGCCCTTCACCTGCCAGCAGAATCGGCGCTGATCCTGCTGGCGACGGTCTATATCGGTTGCGAATACGGCGGGCGAATCTCATCGATTCTGTTGAACGTGCCCGGCGATGCCGCCGCCATTATGACCGCCCTCGACGGCTATCCGATGGCCCAGCAGGGTCGCGGCGGCGTTGCGCTATCGATTTCCGCCGTCAGTTCCTTCTTTGGCTCACTGATCGCCATCGGCGGTATTATTTTGTTCGCGCCGCTGCTCGCCCAGTGGTCGCTGGCGTTCGGTCCGGCGGAATACTTCGCGCTGATGGTCTTCGCCATCGCCTGTCTTGGCAGCATGATGGCGCAGAACCCGCTGAAGTCGTTCCTCGCGGCGTTAATCGGCCTGGGTCTGGCGACGGTGGGCGTAGACGCTAATACCGGGGTTTACCGCTTCACCTTCGACAGCGTCCATCTCTCCGACGGCGTACAGTTTATTGTGGTGGTGATCGGCTTGTTCTCGGTTTCGGAGATCCTGCTGATGCTGGAGAGCACCAGCGGCGGACAAACCCTGGTGCGGAAAACCGGACGGATGCTGTTTAACACCAAAGAGGCCGCACAGTGCGTCGGCGCGACGCTGCGCTCCTCGGTGGTGGGTTTCTTCGTCGGTATTCTGCCCGGCGCCGGGGCGACCATCGCCAGCGCCATTACTTACATGACGGAGAAAAAACTCAGCGGTAACAGCGATAACTTCGGCAAGGGAGATATTCGCGGCGTGGCGGCGCCGGAAGCGGCTAATAACGCCTCCGCCTGCGGTTCCTTTATTCCCATGCTGACGCTCGGCGTGCCGGGGTCCGGCACCACCGCGGTGATGATGGGCGCGCTGACGCTGTATAACATTACGCCCGGCCCGGCGATGTTCACCGAACAGCCGGATATCGTCTGGGGGCTGATTGCCGCCCTGCTGATCGCTAACGTGATGCTGCTTATCATGAACATTCCGCTGATCGGCCTGTTCACCCGTATGCTGACCATTCCGCTGTGGTTTCTGGTCCCGGCCATCGCCGCGGTCTCCGCCGTCGGCGTTTACGCAGTACACAGCACCACTTTTGACCTGTTGCTGATGGTGGGGCTTGGCGTGCTTGGCTACATCATGCGCAAAATGCACTTCCCGATGTCGCCGCTGATCCTTGGCTTCGTGCTGGGGGAGATGCTGGAGCAGAACCTGCGTCGCGCGCTGTCCATCAGCAACGGCAACCTGGCGATCCTGTGGCAAAGTGGAGTGACCAAAACGCTGCTGGTGCTGGCCATCGCCGTGCTGGTGGTGCCGCCGCTGCTGCGTCTGCGGCGTAAACAGCGCCAGCGTCGCGCCGAAGCCAATATCGGCTAAGCCGGCGAATTGACCCATTCGCGCAGCGCCCGGCGCGAGATCTTAATCCCACCGTTCTTTAACGTTTCCGGCAGCCGCAGCCAACGCACCGGCTGCTGGAAACGCGCCAGCCGCTCCGCGCTCCATGCCGCCAGCACGCTCATTTCGCAGCCATCATCGCATTCCACCACCGCGACCGGACGCTGGCCATATTCCGCATCGTCCAGCGGCACGACAAACGCCTGTTGTATCTGCGGATGCGCCACGATGATCCGTTCCACCTCCTCAGGCTGGATCCCTTCCCCACCGCTGAAAAAGAGATTATCCAGGCGCCCGAGGAGAGTGAGCCGTCCATTGATGATCTCGCCGCGATCGCGGGTGGCAAACCACCCTTCGTCGTTGGTCAATGGCAACAATTGACCGTCGCGCCAGTAGCCCGCGGCCATACTCGCCGCCCGCAGCCAGACCTCGCCGGCAACGATTTTCATCTCCCGCCCCGGCAACGGCGCGCCCACATCCGCCGCACCGTCGGCCTCTTTGGCGCAGACGGTGGAAGCAAATTCGGTCAGGCCATAGCCGCAGTAGGTGCGTACCCCCTGCCCCCGCGCCCGCTCGGTCAACTCGACGGGGATCGCCGCGCCGCCAAGCAGCACCGCCTTGAGGGAGAGCGCAGCACCGTCATTCAGCAGGCGCCACAGCTGAGTCGGCACCAGCGAAGCGTGGGTGCAGCCCTGCAGCATCTGCGCCAGCGGCTGTTTATCGCGCACCGTCAGCCGCGCGCCGGCCAGCAGCCAGCGCCACATAATCCCCTGGCCGGAGACATGAAACAGCGGCAGCGACAGCAGCCAGTCATCTTCTGCGGCAAACGGCATCAGCGCCAGCACGCCGGCGGCGCTGGCCAGATGGGCGCTGGCATCATGCACTGCAGCCTTCGGCAGACCGGTCGACCCCGAGGTCAGCGTCATTGAGGCGAAACGATCCCCGCGCCACGGCACAGCATGGGTTCCCGCTGCCGCCTGCAGGGTTAACGCCGGTAAATCCCCCGGCAGCGCATCGCCGTTAAGCACCAGCTGATGCTGGACGGTCAACGCTGGCAGCAGTTCCTGCAGCAACGCTGCGGGCAGCTGCGGATTCAGCGGCAGCACCCGCGCGCCGCACTGCAGCAGCGCCAGCCAGGCCAGCAGCGTCGAGGGCTGGTTAAAAGCCTGCAGCGCCACCCCGTGACCTGCCGTTACGCCCTGCGCGGCAAAGCCGGCCGCCAGCGCGTCAACGTGGTCGCACAGGTCGCGCCAGGTCAGCGGCTGGTCATTCAGGCGCAGCGCCTGCGCCTCTCCGCGCCGCTGGCGCCAGTGGCGCCAGGGCCAGTCGCAAAAGCTCACAACAGCGCCTCCAGCGTATCCATGTTGATCATCGGCAGGGTGCTTTCCGGCCACGGCCGCACCAGCTGGGCGCCCATCAGCGACAGGGTGTCCAGTCCGGGGATGGTCTGCGGCGTCAGCCAGGCGGCAACCCGCGCCAGCTGAGTTAACCCGAGGCTGGACTCGATCGACGAACTGATCACCGCGCTCAGCCCCAGCGCATGGGCCGCGGCGACCTGCTGCTGAACCTGGTGTAAACTGCCGGTTAGCGTCGGCTTAATCACCACCGCGCGCACGCCCGGCTCGGCGACAAAGCGAAAATCCGCCTCGCGAAGGCTTTCATCCCAGGCGATAGCGATCCCGGCTTCGCGGCTAAAGGCCCGCGAGTCCTCCCGCGTTTTACAGGGCTCCTCAATAAACGCAATGCGCTGGCGATACGCCGGATTGACGTATTTCGCAAACTGCTGCGCTTTCAGCGGCGTCCAGGCCCGGTTGGCATCCAGACGCAGCTGCAGGTCGGGGATGGCTTCCAGCAGCAGATTAACCACCATGCCGTCGCGGACCGCCTCCCAGAGACCCACTTTCACCTTAGCGACTTTCTCGCCGGGCATCGCCGCCAGCCTGGCGAACAGCTCATCCGGATCGCCGGAGCAGAGCGGCGCTGCGCGATAATCCGCGGCCAGCGGCAGCTCGCCGCTGAGCTCCGCCTGCGCGCAGCTGATGCCAAACGCGACAGAGGGCAGCGCAGGAAGCGCCGGCTCCGCGCCGTCGCGCCAGGCCTGCGCCCACGCCAATAGCGCCGCCTGCGCCTCCTCCAGGGACTCTGCGCTGAATCCCGGCAGGGGAGATATTTCCCCCCAGCCCTCCCGTTCACCCTCCCGCAGGTGGATGAACAGCCCGTCGCGGGTTTTTAACCGCCGTTCGCGCAGCACCACGCCCGCGTCCATCGGTATCTGCCAGCGGTAAACCTGCGATACGCGCATTAGGGATTCCGTTTAAATTTGCTGAAGTCCGGCTGACGTTTCTGGTTGAAGGCATTGCGGCCTTCCTGCCCCTCTTCCGTCATGTAGAACAGCATGGTGGCGTTGCCGGCCAGCTCCTGCAGACCGGCCTGGCCGTCGCAGTCGGCGTTCAGCGCCGCTTTCAGGCAGCGCAGCGCCATTGGACTGTTCTGCAGCATTTCCCGACACCAGCGCACCGTCTCTTTTTCCAGATCCGCCAGCGGCACCACGGTGTTCACCAGCCCCATATCCAGCGCCTGCTGGGCGTCATACTGACGGCAGAGGAACCAGATTTCCCGCGCTTTTTTCTGCCCGACGATGCGCGCCATATAGGAGGCGCCCCAGCCGCCGTCGAAGGAGCCGACCTTCGGCCCGGTTTGACCGAAGATGGCGTTTTCCGCCGCGATGGTCAGATCGCACATCATGTGCAACACGTGGCCGCCGCCGATAGAGTAGCCGGCCACCATCGCCACCACCGGTTTCGGGCAGGTGCGGATCTGGCGCTGAAAGTCGAGTACATTGAGATGATGTACGCCGGAGTCATCCTGATAGCCGCCGTAATCACCGCGAACTTTCTGATCGCCGCCCGCGCAAAAGGCTTTCTCACCTTCGCCGGTCAGGACAATCACCCCGATATTGTCGTCATAACGGGCATCCGCCAGCGCCTGGATCATTTCTTTGACGGTCAGCGGGCGGAAGGCGTTGCGCACCTGCGGGCGGTTGATAGTGATTTTGGCAATGCCGTCGGCCGATTTGTGGTAGCGAATATCGGTATAGCCTTCGGAACAATCGCGCCATTCAACAGGGGCATAGAGCATTGCTTCATCAAGAGAGATCATAGAATGTCCTTCAGTTAACTTGCCAAAATCTGCGCCAGACAGGCAATCACCGCCGCCGGGTTGTCCCGGTGCGCGTTGTGTCCGGCATGGTGAATAAGATGGAGATCCGCCGCGAGCGCTTGGGCGATGGCGTGAAACTTCGCGTCGCGCTCGCCGCACAGGTAATGAAAGGGGAGATCGCGCGCCTGCAGGGGTGCGCGCAGATCGGCCTGCCCGGCAAGGGAGGTCGCCTGCAGCATCGCCGCCAGCGTCGCACCGTTGTTCCGGCTGCGTAAGGCGACCAGCGCCGCGCGCTGCCCGGCGTTCAGTGAAGCGAAGACCGGCTGCTGATACCAGTCGGCAAAGACCTGTGCCAACGGCTCATGGCGAAAACGGTCCGCCCAGGCGCTGTCGTTGCTGCGCCGCGCCAGCCGCGCTTCGGCATCCTGCAGGCCCGGATGGCCGCCTTCGACGATCAGGCCGCGCAGACCCGCGCGCGGCTGGCAGGCGAAGTTCATCGCCACCCGGCCCCCCAGCGAGTAACCGATCAGCCAGTATTTAAGTATGTTGTAACTATTAAGCGTAGCCTGCAGCAGGATATTGACCCCGGCAAAGTCCTGCACTGCGATATTCGCGGAGCCGCCGTGGCCCGGCAGATCGAGATACAGCCGCGGCCAGGCGCGAAACGCGTCGCCCACTTCCCGCCACTCGTTGCGGTCGCCGGAAAAACCGTGCAGAAAGACCAGCCAGGGATAACCCGGCTGGCCATGTTCGACAACCGCGCTGAGGGTCACAGGCGGCTTACCTGCGCCAGCAGCTGCTGGAGGGTCTGTGTGCCGTCGGTCTCATTGACCGCCAGCTCAATCACCGTCGCCCCTGCCCTGCGCCAGGCGCCGGCCAGCGCCTCATCCAGCGCCTGCCAGTCAGCCGGGCGATGATAGGCCAGGCCGAACATCGCCGCCGCGTGGCTGAAATCAACATCCTGCGGCATTAAGTAGAACTGACGCCGCTCGTCCTGCGGCGTCGGCAGCATGGAGAAAATCTGCCCGCCGTTGTTGTTCACCACGATCAGCACCAGCGGCGCCGACGCCTGGCGCAGTAGAGCCAGCGAGTTGAGATCGTACAGCGCCGAAAGATCGCCGACGATGGCCAGGGTTGGCCTGGCGCTGGCGCGCTGCACGCCGGCGGCGGTGGCGATCAAGCCATCAATGCCGCTGGCGCCGCGGTTGCTGTAAACCGGGTAGCCGGCCGGCAGCTGCGCCAGGGCGTCGATCAGGCGCACCACCAGGCTGTTGCCGACAAACAGTTGCCCCTGTTCCGGCAGATAGCGGCGAATTCGCTGCGCCAGCTGCGCTTCGCCAAAGGGGTCGTTGCTGGCGACCGCCGCCTCCCACGCCTGACGGGCCAGTTCAGGAATGGCCGTCGCCCACGGCTGGCGTTTCTCCGCCGGGTGCAGCTCAAGCCAGCGGTCAACGCTGGCAAGCAGACGGCGGCCGCGGTGCTGTGCCGGATCGAGACGACCGGGCAGATTATCCACCAGCCAGTATTCATCAGGCTCGCAGGTGGCCTGCCACTGCAGAACCCGCTTGCCGGTCAGGCTGCTGCCGAGCTGAACCACGATCTGCGCCTGTGCCAGCTCGCTCACCGCTTTGCCATTGCCCAGCCACAGGTCAGCGCACGGCAGCGGCTGCCCGGTCTGCGACAGGACATCGCCGATCAGCGGCCAGCCGAGGGTTTGGGCCCACTCGGCCACTTTTTTCCCTTCGGCAGCGCTCATTCTGCCCGCCACGACCACGCCGCGCTTTTGCCGCCAGAAGAACCAGTCGCGCTGTTTCTCACTTTCCCTCTGCAGCGCCTGACGCAGCCAGGGCTTATCGCTCTGCCACCAGCTGCCGAGCTGCTGCTGCCACTCCACGCCGGTATCATCCATATCGCCATACAGCGGTTCGGCGAACGGGCAGTTGATATGCACCCCGCCGGCGTGCAGCTCGCCCAGCGCCTGGTCGATGGTCGAGACCAGCCAGCGGGCGGAAATATCCTGCGAGGGACGCGGCAGAGAAATCGTCTGCGACGGATGGGAGGCGAACATCCCCGGCTGACGAATCGCCTGATTGGCGCCACAGTCGATCAGCTCCGGCGGACGGTCGGCGGTCAGGAGAATCAGCTTTTCCCCGGTGAGACCCGCCTCAATCAGCGCCGGATAGAGGTTCGCGGTGGCGGTCCCGGAGGTCACAATGACCGCCACCGGCTGGCGACTGGCTTTCGCCAGACCGAGCGCCAGGTGGCCAAGGCCGCGTTCGTCAAAATGGGTATGATGGATAAAGGCGCGGTTTTCCGCCGCCGCCAGGGTTAAGGGTGTCGAGCGCGAGCCCGGCGCGATGCAGATATGCTGCACGCCGTGGCGCGTTAAAGCTTCCAGGATCACTGCCGCCCAGCGTCGGTTGAATGCGCTTACTGACATGAAATTGTCCGGTATCAAATATTGATGCTAAGTATAGATAAGCCAAAGTGACGGCGTTTTGATATGCATCGTCATTCCCGCTTATGGACAGAGTAGCGAGCGCAGCCCGGCCGCTTTGTTGTCAATCTCCTGCCACTCCTGCAGCGCATCGGAGCCGCTGACGATCCCCGCCCCGGCATACAGTCGCAGGGTGTCGTTGTCCACTTTCGCCGAACGCAGCGCCACGCAAAACTCGCTTTGCGCCAGCGACAGATACCCGGCGGAACCAGCGTACCATTCACGGGAAAAAGGTTCATGGCGCTGAATGAATGCCAGCGCCGCCCGCCGCGGCAGGCCGGCCACCGCGGCGGTAGGCTGCAGCTGCAGCAGACAGCGGCTGTCGTCAGGCTCCGCCAGCTCGGTCCAGATGCAGCGTCGAAGATGCTGTACCTTGCGCAACCTCACCACCTGCGGCGGCAGAACGTCCAGCGTCGAGGCCTCACTCTGCAGGCGCTGGCAGATATCCTCCACCACCAGCATGTTTTCCCGCTGATTTTTGTCGTCTTTCATCAACCAGTCGGCCAGCTGCTGCGCCTTCGCGTCATCCTGATGATTAGCGACGGTGCCCGCCAGCGCTTCGGTGCGCAGCAGCGCGCCGCGCCGGCGCCACAGCCGCTCCGGCGTGGAGCCGAAAAACGCCTGACGGGCATTGAACGCCATCAGGAAATGAAAACAGTTAAGATTGCGGCTGCGGCTGGCGGCCATGATGCTCACGGCATCCAGCGGGGCGGCAAACTGCAGGTCGGTTGCCCGCGCCAGCACCACTTTATCCATGTCGCCGGCGGCGATGGCCTGCGTCGCCAGGTCTATCATTGCCTGCCACAGGGGATAATCGGAGGAGTGGCGCTCGCACAACAGCGGCGGTACGCCGCCAGGGGTCGCCTGGGCGGTGGTCAGGCTGGCGAGAAAATCACGCGCCGTCATGGCATCGTCGCGCAGGGAGAGGTCGCTGTGCAGCACCAGCCGCATCACGGCCCTGCCGCCGCACCGACGCCATTCCAGACGCGGCAGCACCAGCCGGCCTTGCTGCGGGGCAAACGCATTCAGGCCGCAGATGCGCAGATCCTGCCGTCCGGCCTGGTGTAAAAAGCGGTTCGCCGCGTCGAGCGAGGGAAAGCTTTTTACCGCCCCCAGCGCCGCCATCTCCTCGTCGCCATTGCGCTGCTGCCAGTAGAACTGCGGCCACTGCGGCTGCTGGCCGCACCATAGCAGCGGATCGAAGGCATCATTCAGCGGAAAGGCAATATCGATAATTCGCGTGCCGGGTGAGTCAGGAAAGGGCTCACTCAGGCCGTCACGTAAACGGGCCAGCGCAGTGGAAACAGACAGCACGCAAACCTCCACGGTAGTAAAACCCCACATTATAAGGGGTTCGACGGCGGAATAGCAGTACCCATGATGAGGGAGCGGGTTTTATCTCACCTGCTCGCCGGCCCGGAACAGGGTTGGAATATGAGTGGTGAGGGGTCAAACAGCGCGGCTTTCCCGCGCCATGCCGATGTGCGGAATGCCATCCTCATCATAGACCTCAGTCACCGGCGTAAAACCGAAGTGGGCGTAAAAAGTTTGCAGGTGCGCCTGCGCCCCAAGGTAAATCGACTTTTGCGGCCAGTGCCGCTGACAGCTGGCCAGCGCCTGCGCCATCAGCTGATGACCGAGCTTTTCGCCGCGCGCGGCGGGGCTGACGATAACCCGGCCAATCACCACCGGATCGTACATCTCTTCGCTTTTAAGGATCCGCGCATAAGCCACCAGTTCGCCATCGCGCCAGCCGAGCAGATGGCGATTTTCCCCGACCAAATCATCGCCGTCGACATCCTGATAGGCGCACTGCTGCTCCACGACAAAGACTTCGCTGCGCAGCTTCAGCAGCGCATACAGCTGGGGAACGGTGAGTTCACTATGATGGAGATCCTGCCAGGTCATCATCTGCTGCTCCTTATTGATATACTGATGTTTTGCGACTCGCCCTGAGGACACTGGACGATGGAATTAACTTTTTTGGGGACATCCGCCGGGGTGCCGACCCGCACGCGTAATATGACGTCGATAATACTCAATTTGCAACAGCCAACCCGCGCCGAAATGTGGTTGTTTGACTGCGGCGAAGGGACCCAGCATCAGTTTCTGCATACGCCCCATCATCCTGGCAAACTGAATAAGATCTTTATTACCCATTTGCACGGCGACCATCTGTTCGGCCTGCCCGGGCTGCTGTGCAGCCGCTCGATGCAGGGGAATTCGCTGCCGCTGACGGTCTACGGACCAACAGGAATAAAAGAATTCATTGACACCGCGCTGCGCCTCAGCGGCTCGTGGGCCGACTATCCTCTGACCATCATCGAAGTCGGCCCCGGTCTGGTGTTCGACGAAGAGGGCTATCGGGTCACCGCGTTCCCGCTTAGCCATCCGGTGGAGTGCTACGGGTATCGCATTGAGCAACACGACAAGCCCGGCGCCCTCGACGCCGCCCAGCTGATTGCCGACGGCGTGCCTCCCGGGCCGCTGTTTCACCGCCTTAAGCGCGGTGAACAGGTGACGCTGGCGGATGGCCGGGTGATCGACGGCAGCCGCTACCTGGGGCCCGCCACGCCGGGTAAAACGCTGGCCATCTTTGGCGATACCGCTCCCTGCCCGCAGGCGCTGGAGATGGCGCGCGGCGCGGATGTGATGGTCCACGAGACCACCCTGGAGCAGGCGATGGCGGAGAAAGCCAATAGTCGCGGCCACTCCTCCAGTCAGCAGACCGCGACGCTGGCTAAAGAGGCAGGCGTCGGCACGCTTATCGCCACCCACTTTAGCTCACGCTACGATGCCGAGGGCTGCCTGCGGATGCTGGCGGAATGCCGGGAGATTTTCCCGGACACCCTGCTGGCGGAAGACTTTATGGTTTACACGGTGGCGTAACATTCCGGGCATAAAAAAACCGCCATTCCGGCGGTTTTTTTATTGAGTCAATCCACTTACATCAGCGGCGTCGCCAGCTGCACGATGCTAATCAGCGGCTGCGGCCAGATACCGAGCACCAGCACCAGCAGGGCAGAGATCAGCACCACGATACCGCCAGCGCTGTACTGCCAGTTCGACGGCGCATCACGGTTCAGCTGCTCCGGCGCGCTCAGGTACAGGCTCACCGCCACGCGCAGGTAGTAGTAGAGACCGATCGCCGAGCCGACAACCACCGCGGCAACCAGCCACCACAGATGGGCGTGAACACCGACGGCCAGCACGTAGAACTTACCGATAAAGCCGAGAGTCATTGGGATACCGGCCAGGGAGAGCATCATCACCGTCATCACCGCCGACAGGATCGGACGGTGCCAGAACAGACCGCGGTAGGAGAACAGCGAGTCCGCGTCCGGGCCACGGTATGGGCTGGACATCAGGCTGACCACGCCGAACGCGCCGAGGCTGCTGAACAGGTAGCCGGCCAGGTAGACGCCAACGGCTTCCATCGACATTTCGCCGCTTTGCAGGGCGATCAGCGCCACCAGCAGATAGCCGAGGTGGGAGATAGAAGAATAACCGAGCAGACGTTTGATATTGGTCTGGCTCAGCGCCATCAGGTTACCGAAGATGATAGAGGCGAAGGCGATCAGCCCCAGCACCACGCGCACCGCTTCGCTGTTGCCCACCGGCATGTACAGGAACAGACGCATCACCACGCCGAAGATGGCGATCTTGCTGGCGGTCGCCAGGAAGGTGGAGACCGGCGCAGGCGCCCCCTGGTAAACGTCCGGCGTCCACAGGTGGAACGGCACCAGCGACAGCTTAAAGCCAAGACCGACGATCATCAGGCCGAGACCCGCCAGCAGCAGCGGCTCGTGCAGCGTGTTGTCCGCCAGGCTCTTGCCCAGCGCAAGGAAGGACAGGTTGCCGGAGTTCGCATACACCAGCGCCATACCGAACAGCAGGAAAGAGGAGGCTGCCGCGGAGAGGATGGTGTATTTGATGCTCGCTTCCAGCGAACGCTTCTGGCGGAAGGCGTAGCCGACCAGGCCGAACAGCGGCAGCGAGATTAACTCAATGCCGAGGAACAGCGCCGCCAGATGATTCGCACCGGCCAGCAGAATGCCGCCCAGGGCGGCGATCAGCACCAGCAGGTAGAACTCTTCTTTGTTGTCCTTGTAACCCTCAAGCCACGGATAGGCGAAAGTACAGGTGGCGAGACTCGCCAGCAGCACCAGCCCAGTGTAGAGCATCGCGTAGCCGTCAACGCGGATCAGCGGCGTGACGTCCATTGCCCCATTCTGGCCGACGAACCAGAGCGAAACCAGCGCGGCATTAAGCCCGAGAACCGACAGCGTGGCATTGAGAAAATGATTGCGTCGCCACGCAATGGAGAGCATCACAACCACCACCGTCAAGCCGACGATCAGCAGCGGTAGCAGTGCGATCAGTTGTTGTGGAGTTATTGTCATGGCGAATTACGGCCTTGTAGTAGAAACAGAATTAACAAACCACTGCTGAATGTTGCTCATCGCAGCATGCGAGGTGTCGAGGATCGGCTGCGGGAAGAAGCCCAACAGCACCAGCAGCACCACCAGCAGCAGGATGATAGACAGTTCACGCAGGGACATCCCCGGCAGCGCTTTCGCCGCGATTTCGCTTTTCGCTTTACCGAAGTAAGCGCGATGCAGCATCGACAGCGAGTAAACGGACGCGAATACCAGACCAAAGGTCGAGATCACGGTGATCACCGGCACCACTTTATAGCTGCCGAACAGGATCATAAATTCGCCGACGAAGTTACCGGTGCCCGGCATCCCCAGGGTGGCGACGGCGAAGAACATCGACATCGCCGGCAGCCATTTGATTTTGCTCCACAGACCGCCCATCTGACGCATGTCACGGGTATGTAGACGTTCGTACAGCTGGCCGCAGAGAATAAACAGACCCGCCGCGGAGAGACCGTGAGCAATCATCTGGATCACCGCCCCCTGATACGCCAGCTGGCTGCCGGTGTAGATAGCAATCAGCACGAAGCCCATGTGGGACACGGAGGTGTAGGCGATAAGACGTTTGATATCAGTCTGGGCAAAGGCCATCCACGCGCCGTAGAAGATCCCGATCACGCCCAGCCACATGGCGATAGGCGCAAACTCGGCGGAGGCGTTCGGGAACAGCGGCAGCGCAAAGCGCAGCAGACCGTAGGCCGCAGTTTTCAGCAGGATCCCCGCAAGGTCGACGGAACCGGCGGTCGGCGCCTGGGAGTGGGCGTCCGGCAGCCAGCCGTGCAGCGGCACCACCGGCATTTTCACCGCGAAGGCGATGAAGAAGCCGAGCATCAGCAGATATTCCACGCCGTGGGACATCGGGGTTTTCAGTAGCTCTTCATAGTTGAAAGTCCACACGCCGGTGGCGTTGAAGTGGACGAATGCCAGCGCCAGAATGGCAATCAGCATCACCAGGCCGCTCGCCTGGGTATAGATGAAGAACTTGGTGGCCGCCGTGATACGCGTTTTACCATCAGAGGCTTTGTGGCCCCACAGCGCAATCAGGAAGTACATCGGCACCAACATCATTTCCCAGAAGAAGAAGAACAGGAACATGTCGATGGCGAGGAACACGCCGATGACGCCGCCCAGGATCCACATCAGGTTGAGGTGGAAGAAGCCCTGGTATTTTTCGATTTCGCGCCAGGAACAGAGCACCGCCAGCACGCCGAGCAGGCCGGTCAGCACTACCATCAGCAGCGACAGGCCGTCGATCGCCAGATGAATGCTAATGCCGAAGCGTGGGATCCACGGCAGCACGAACTCAGACTGCCACTGCGGAATACCCGCGGATTGCGTCAGAGAATAGCCGCCCTGCATCCACAGCTGCAGGCCAAGCACCAGCGTCAGTCCCATGGTAATCAGCGCGATCCAGCGCGGCACTTTCACGCCAAAGCGTTCGGTCTGCCAGCACAGGAAGCCGCCGATAAAGGGGATTAATATCAACCAAGGCAATAACATGGTGATTTTTATTCCTTATTTAAGTCCGGTTCAGGCTATCTTACTCGTCATAACGAACTCCGGCTGTGCTCACAATCCTCACGTACTTTAGTACGCTCCGATTGCTCCGCGCAGGCGGCGTCCACTTTGACTTCGCCGATAACGCCTGTCCTTTACGACCTGATTTTCAACGAATTCTCACAGAAAATTCACTTCGGTTTGAGGCTTGTTTTGTCGGGTGGCGCTAACGCTTACCCGACCTACGCTCCCGTAGGCCCGGCAAGCACCGCGCCGCCGGGCAACACAAAGGTTCTCAAACTCAACGCAATACCATCAGCAGCGCCAGCACCACCACCGCGCCAATGCTCATTGACGCCACATACCAGCGCAGATAGCCGTTCTCGCTCACCAGCAGGCCTTTACCTGCGAAGCGGGAGAGGAGCGCCGGGATGTTCATCAACGAGTTCAGCGGATCGCTCTTCAGCAGCCAGGCAATGCCGAGGAATGGCTTAACGAATACTTTGTCGTATAACCAGTCGAAGCCCCAGGCATGGAACCACCAGGTACCGAAGAAGCGGCCAGGCGCGCTGTTGGCGATAGAGGTCACCAGGGTGCGTTTGCCCAGCCACAGCCATGCGGCGATCAGGATGCCGGCAATAGCGATGATCCCGGAGGCAATCTCCAGCGTCATCACGCTGCCGTGCGCCAGTTCTGTGGTCTGCGGTAAGACGCCTTCCAGCGGCGGCACGATCAGCGCGCCAACGAAGGTGGACAGCACCAGCAGCACAATCAGCGGCAGATGATGGGTGATCCCCTTCCCTGCGTGCGCGTGAATTTGCTCTTTACCGTGGAACACAATGAAAATCATGCGGAAGGTGTACAGCGAGGTCATAAAGGCGCCGACCAGGCCCGCCACCATCAGGTTGATATGGCCGTTGGCCATCGCCCCCGCCAGAATCTCATCCTTACTGAAGAAGCCTGCGGTAATGAGCGGCAGAGCGGACAGCGCCGCGCCCCCCACCAGGAAGCAGACGTACACCAGCGGAATAGATTTGCGCAGGCCGCCCATCTTGAAGATGTTCTGTTCGTGATGGCAGGCGAGAATCACCGAACCAGACGACAGGAACAGCAGCGCTTTAAAGAACGCGTGAGTCATCAGATGGAAAATCGCCGCGTCCCATGCCTGCACGCCCAGCGCGAGGAACATGTAGCCAATCTGGCTCATCGTGGAGTAAGCGAGAACGCGTTTAATGTCGGTCTGCACCAGCGCGGCGAAGCCCGCCAGCACCAGGGTAACCGCCCCGACGATCCCGACCAGATGCAGCACTTCCGGCGTCATCAGGAACAGACCGTGGGTACGGGCGATCAGGTAGACGCCCGCGGTGACCATGGTCGCGGCGTGGATCAGCGCGGAAACCGGCGTCGGACCCGCCATCGCATCGGCAAGCCACGTTTGCAGCGGCAGCTGGGCGGATTTACCGACCGCGCCGCCGAGCAGCATCAGCGTCGCCCACTGCAGCGTGGTGCTGCCGTTAGCAAAGTGCTGCGGCGCCAGCTCAACCATTTCGCGGAAGTTGAGGGTACCCAGTTCGTTGTAGAGGATGAACAGCGCGAAGGCGAGGAACACGTCGCCGACGCGGGTCACCACAAACGCTTTCATCGCTGCGGCGCCGTTCTTCGGATCGGTGTAGTAGAAGCCGATCAGCAGGTAAGAGCAAAGACCCACCCCTTCCCAACCCAGGTACATCAGCAGCAGGTTGTCGGCCAGTACCAGAACCACCATGCTGGCGATAAACAGGTTGGTGTAGGCGAAGAAGCGGGAGTAGCCCTCTTCACCGCGCATATACCAGGAGGCGAACATGTGGATCAGGAAGCCGACGCCGGTCACCACGGAGAGCATGGTCAGCGACAGGCCGTCCAGCACCAGGTTGAAGCCGATGTTGAAATCCCCTACCGACATCCAGGTCCACAGCGGCACGCTGACCGCCTGTTTGCCGTTAGCGAAAAAGTCGACGCCGACATAGGCGGTGACCAGCGCCGCCAGGCCTACCGAGCCCATGCCAACGGTGGCGGAAAGGTTTTCCGACCAGCGCCCGCGGGAGAAGGCCAGCAGCACAAAGCCAATCAATGGCAAAAGAATGGTTAAGGCAAGCATGTTCATCCACGCAACTCACTTACTGAATCGATGTTCAGGTTCTGGCGGCGACGATGGAGCTGCAGCAGCAGCGCCAGACCGATACTCGCTTCCGCAGCCGCAAGGCTGATGGCGAGGATATACATAATCTGACCATCTGCCTGGCCCCAGTAGCTGCCCGCCACCACAAAGGCCAGCGCGGCGGCGTTAATCATGATTTCCAGGCTGATCAACATAAACAGCAGATTGCGGCGGATCACCAGCCCCGTCAGACCAAGCACAAACAGGATGGCCGCGAGGATCAGTCCATGTGTTAAGGGGATCATGCGTGTTCCTCCGTTTTTCTTTTGTCGCTGTCGTTCACGCGGTTGCTCAGCACCTCGCCGGCGCGCTCTTCGCGACCGATGTGGAAGGCGACCACCAGGCCCGCCAGCAGCAGCATGGAGGCCAGCTCCACCGCCAGGACGTACGGCCCAAACAGCGCAATACCCACTTCTTTAGCGTTGATTGCCGCGCCGTCGATACCCTGGTCGTTAATCCCCAGAATGGCGTAAACGATAACCACCAGCAGCACTGCGGAGAGGATGGCCGGGCCAATCCAGATCCCCGGCTGCAGCCATTTGCGTTCCTGTTCGATTTCGCTGCCGCCCAGGTTGAGCATCATCACCACGAAGACGAACAGCACCATAATGGCCCCAGCGTAGACGATAATCTCCAGCGCCCCGGCGAAGTACGCGCCCAGCGAGAAGAACACCCCGGCAATCGCTAACAGCGAAATGATCAGGTACAGCAGCGCATGCACCGGATTGGTGTGAGTGACGACCCGCAAGGTTGCGAGGATGGCGATCAGGCCACAGATATAAAAAGCGAATTCCATTGCCCTCTCCTTACGGTAACAGGCTCTTGACGTCGATCGGCTTAGCTTCGTTTTCCGCTTCGCCCTTATCTTTGCCGTCGATTGCCATACCCGCCATCCGGTAGAAGTTATATTCCGGGTATTTGCCCGGACCGGAAATCAGCAGATCCTCTTTTTCGTACACCAGATCCTGACGTTTGTATTCACCCAGCTCGAAGTCAGGGGTCAACTGGATCGCCGTGGTCGGGCACGCTTCTTCGCACAGACCGCAGAAGATGCAGCGTGAGAAGTTGATGCGGAAGAACTCAGGATACCAGCGGCCGTCTACCGTCTCTGCTTTCTGCAGCGAAATACAGCCCACCGGGCAAGCTACCGCACACAGGTTACAGGCGACGCAGCGCTCTGCACCGTCCGGATCGCGCGTCAGCACGATGCGGCCGCGATAACGCGGCGGCAAATAGACCGGCTCTTCCGGGTACATCCGGGTTTCACGTTTGGCGAAGGCATGCAGGCCAATCATCCAGATACTCCGGACCTGGGTGCCGAACCCCACCAATAATTCTTTTAAGGTCATGTTCAATTCACCCCTTATTGCGCCTGCCAGAGAATGACAGCCGCCGTTACCAACAAGTTGACCAGCGTTAATGGCAGGCATACCTTCCAGCCAAAGGACATTACCTGGTCATAGCGCGGACGCGGTAATGATGCGCGGATCAAAATGAACATCATCATGAAGAACGCGGTTTTCAGCGCGAACCAGATGAAAGGAGGTAACCACGGGCCATTCCAGCCGCCGAAGAACAGCGTGACGATCAGCGCTGAAACGGTGACGATACCGATGTATTCACCCACGAAGAACAGACCGAACTTCATGCCGGAGTATTCAATGTGGTAACCATCGGCCAGCTCCTGCTCCGCTTCCGGCTGGTCGAACGGGTGACGGTGACACACCGCCACGCCGGCGATGGCGAACGTCACGAAGCCGAAGAACTGCGGGATAACGTTCCACAGATGCGCCTGGTTGTTGACGATATCGGTCATATTGAATGACCCCGCCTGCGCCACCACGCCCATCAGGGAGAGGCCGAGGAACACTTCGTAGCTTAGGGTCTGCGCGGAAGCACGCATCGCCCCCAGCAGGGAGTATTTGTTGTTGCTCGACCAACCGGCGAACAGCACCGCGTAAACCGCCAGGCCTGCCATCATCAGGAAGAACAGGATCCCGATGTTCAGGTCAGCCACCACCCACGTCGGGCTGACCGGCACGATAGCGAAGGCCAGCAGCAGCGAGGTAAAGGCGATAACCGGCGCCAGAGTAAAGATCACGCGATCGGAAAAGCGCGGGATCCAGTCCTCTTTAAAGAACATCTTGATCATGTCGGCGACCAGCTGCAGCGAACCGCCCCAGCCCACCCGGTTTGGCCCGTAGCGGTTCTGGAACAGACCGAGCAGACGACGCTCGCCGAAGCTCATGAACGCGCCGCAGGTGACCACCACCAGCAGAATGACCACGGCCTTCAGGATGCTTAACAGAATGTCGATAAGATCCGGCGTTAACCAGCTCATGCTTTCGCCTCCTGCAGTGAATCGATACGCGATCCGGTCAGTACCGGCGCAATGCCCGGCATGCCCATCGGTAAGCCAACCTGTCCTGCGGTCAGACCTTCAGAGATAACCAGCGGCAGACGCAGGGTCTGGCCTTCCACGCTAAAGGAGAGCATCGCCCCGGCGTTGACGCCAAGCTTCGCGGCATCCGCCGGGTTCAGCTTGATGTACGGCTCAGGCATCCGGCTCTGGAACACCGGCGCGCGCTGTGACAACTCATCGCTGCCAAACAGGTGATAATAAGGTGCGATACGCCATTTCCCCTCTTCCGCCTGGAAGCTGGCCGGCACCGCCGTGAAGTATTCCAGCCCGCTGGCGGAAGCTTCAAACAGGCGGACGCCCGGATCGCCATGGCGCAGTTTCCCGCCCACTTCATCCTGGAACTTGTTCCATGCCTGCGGGGAGTTCCAGCCCGGCGCCCAGGCGAACGGGATCTGCGAACGCGGGGCAGACGGCTGGTTGTTCCCTTCCATAGAGAAGGCGAACATCGTGTCTTTATCCTGCGGCTGACGCGGCTCGTGGACGCTGATGTTAGCGCGCATCGCCGTGCGGCCGCTGTAGCGGTGCGGTTCACGCGCCAGTTTCTGCCCACGAATGCGGAAGGTCGCATCCGGCGCGGCATCTTTTATGCCCGCCAGCTGCGGCAGTGCGGCAATCGCGGCATCGATAACGTGGTCCAGCTGCGTCCAGTCAACCTGACGGTTGTTAACGGTGCTGTGCAGAGAATGCAGCCAGCGCCAGCTTTCCAGCATCACGGTTTTCGCGTCGTAGTAGGCCGGGTCGTAGACCTGGAAGAAACGCTGGGCGCGGCCTTCGTTGTTCACCACGGTACCGTCGCTTTCCGCAAAGCTTGCCGCGGAGAGCACCAGGTGCGCTTTGTCCATAATCGCCGTGCGCTGATGGTCAACCACCATCACCAGCGGCGCTTTGGAGAGCGCTGCGTCGACGCGGGCGGCGGAAGCATGACGGTGAAGGTCGTTTTCCAGCACGATAACTGCGTCTGCGGCGCCGCTTTCCAGTTCGTCGAGCGCCTCCTCAAGCGAGCCGCCGCCGATCATACCCAGACCGACGCTGTTCACCGCGCGGGCAACCATGGTCACGCCGACGTCGGCGCCACGGCCTTTCAGGGCTTTCGCCACGTTAGCGGCGGCCTGGATGATCTCCATGCTGCCGGCGTTGGTCCCGGAAATAATCAGTGGTTTTTTCGCCCCGGCCAGCGCCTGGACGATGACATCGACTTTACCCTGCAGTTCGCGGCTCAGGCCGTCAACCGCCGGCGCGCTGTCGTCCAGCGCATGGGCGATGGCGAAGCCGAGACGCGCCTGATCTTCTACCGGCGCGCGGTAGGTCCACGCGGCGATGTCATCCAGGCGGGTGTCATCGATGTTGGTGACGAATAGCGGGTGCTTGGCGCGCTGGCCGATGTTGAGGATCGCCGCAATCTGCCAGTCGGCCACTTTCTGTGCCGCCGCCATTTCGCGTGCTTTCCCTTTCACCGCCTGACGCACCGCCAGCGCGACGCGCGCGCCGGTCTGGGTAATGTCTTCGCCCAGCACCAGTACCGCGTCGTAGGATTCGATATCGCGCAGGCTTGGGGTGTGGATCCCACCTTCGCGCAGCACTTTCAGCATCATCTGCAGGCGCGCTTGTTCGCCTTTGGCGATGCCGGTATAGAAGTTGTCGGCGCCCACCAGCTCGCGCAGCGCGAAGTTGCTTTCAATGCTGGCGCGCGGGGAGCCGATGCCGATCACTTTCTTCGACTGGCGCAGAATATCCGCCGCGCCCTGCATCGCCTGCTCGGCGTTGAGGGTAATCAGATCGTCGCCGCGGCGCTGAACCGGCTGACGCGGACGGTCTTTCAGGTTCACGTAGCCATAGCCGAAACGACCGCGGTCGCAGAGGAAGTAGCGGTTAACGGTCCCGTTATAGCGGTTTTCGATACGACGCAGCTCGCCATAGCGTTCGCCCGGGCTGATGTTGCAGCCAATGGAACACTGCTGGCAGATGCTCGGCGCAAACTGCATGTCCCACTTACGGTTATAACGCTCAGAGTGCGTTTTATCAGTGAAGACGCCGGTCGGGCAGACTTCCACCAGGTTGCCGGAGAATTCGCTCTCCAGGGTGCCATCTTCCGGGCGGCCGAAGTAGACGTTGTCGTGGGCGCCATAGACGCCCAGATCGGTGCCGTCGGCATAATCTTTGTAGTAGCGCACGCAGCGGTAGCAGGCGATGCAGCGGTTCATTTCGTGAGAAATAAACGGCCCCAGATCCTGGTTGCGGTGGGTACGCTTGGTAAAACGATAGCGGCGGAAGCTATGGCCGGTCATCACCGTCATATCCTGCAGGTGGCAGTTGCCGCCCTCTTCGCAGACCGGGCAGTCGTGCGGGTGGTTGGTCATCAGCCACTCCACCACGCTTTCGCGGAACTGCTTCGCTTCGCCGTCGTCGATAGAAATAAAGGTGCCGTCGGATGCCGGAGTCATACAGGACATCACCAGGCGACCACGCGTGTCTTCCGCGTTCTGATATTGCTTCACCGCACACTGGCGGCAAGCACCGACGCTCCCTAGCGCCGGATGCCAGCAAAAGTAGGGAATATCAAGCCCAAGAGAGAGACAAGCCTCCAGCAGGTTGTCCGCTCCGTTGACCTCGTATTCTTTGCCGTCTACATGAATCGTAGCCATTAGCGTGCTTCCAAAAATAAAAAAACCTTTAGATTACCAGCGCGTCTTAAGCAGGTTCGGCTGAATCCCGTTGATTGCATGGGTATTGCTGAACTGCTGCTTAATGCCAGCCTCGAATTCTTCGCGGAAATATTTAATCGCGCTCTGCAGCGGCTCAACCGCGCCCGGCGCGTGCGCGCAGAAGGTTTTCCCTGGGCCCAGGAATCGACACAGTTGCTCAAGCGTTTCGATATCGCCAGGCTGACCTTCGCCGCGCTCCAGGGCGCGCAGGATCTTCACGCTCCACGGCAGACCATCGCGGCACGGCGTACACCAGCCACAGGACTCGCGGGCAAAGAACTCTTCGAGGTTGCGCACCAGCGAGACCATGTTGATCTCGTGGTCAACGGCCATCGCCAGCGAGGTGCCCAGACGGCTGCCCGCTTTACCAATGCTTTCGAACTCCATCGGCAGATCGAGGTGCGCTTCGGTGAGGAAGTCGGTCCCTGCCCCACCCGGCTGCCAGGCTTTAAACTTCAGGCCATCGCGCATACCGCCGGCGTAATCTTCAAGGATCTCGCGGGCAGTGGTGCCGAACGGCAGCTCCCAGACGCCCGGGTTCTTCACGCGGCCGGAGAAGCCCATCAGCTTGGTGCCGGCATCTTTACTGGTGGAGATGTTCTGGTACCACTCGACGCCGTTAGCCAGAATCGCCGGCACGTTGCACAGGGTTTCCACGTTGTTGACGCAGGTCGGCTTACCCCACACGCCGGAGCTCGCCGGGAACGGCGGCTTGGAGCGCGGGTTAGCGCGGCGGCCTTCCAGGGAGTTGATCAGCGCCGTCTCTTCGCCGCAGATATAGCGTCCTGCCCCGGTGTGGACAAACAGCTCGAAGTCAAAACCAGTGCCGAGGATATTTTTCCCCAGCAGGCCCGCCTCGGTGGCTTCGGCAATCGCGCGGCGCAGATGCTGGGCCGCTTCGATATACTCTCCGCGCAGGAAGATGTAGCCGCGATAAGCCTTCAGCGCAAAGGCGGAGATCAGCATGCCTTCCACCAGCAGGTGCGGGAGCTGCTCCATCAGCAGGCGGTCTTTATAGGTGCCCGGCTCCATCTCATCGGCGTTACACAGCAGGTAACGGATGTTCATGGATTCGTCTTTCGGCATCAGGCTCCACTTCAGACCGGTGGAGAAGCCCGCGCCGCCGCGCCCTTTCAGGCCAGCGTCTTTTACCGCCGTGACGATCTCGTCCGGCGCCATGCCGGTCAGCGCTTTTCGCGCCCCTTCATAGCCATTTTTGCTGCGATACTCGTCCAGCCAGACCGGCTGCTTGTCGTCGCGCAGGCGCCAGGTGAGCGGATGCGTTTCCGCAGTACGAATTACGGTTTTCATTTGTACTGCTCCAGCAGGTCAGGAATTGCCTCCGGCGTCAGATGGCTGTGAGTGTCCTCATCAATCATCATGGTCGGTCCCTTGTCGCAGTTGCCCAGGCAGCAGGTCGGCAGCAGGGTAAAGCGGCCATCAAAGGTGGTCTGCCCTGGCTTGATGTTCAGCTTCTTCTCGATGGCGGCCTGAATCCCCTGATAGCCGGTAATGTGACACACCACGCTGTCGCAGTAGCGGATCACGTGACGGCCAACCGGCTGGCGGAAAATTTGGCTATAGAACGTCGCCACGCCTTCGACGTCGCTGGCCGGGATGCCCAGCACATCGGCAATGGCGTAGATCGCGCCATCCGGCACCCAGCCGCGCTGTTTCTGAACGATTTTCAGCGCTTCGATGGACGCCGCACGCGGGTCTTCGTAGTGGTGCTTCTCGTGCTCAATAGCCTCACGCTCTGCCGCACTCAGCTCAAAAGCCTCGGTTTGTGGTTGTTGATTCTCGTGCATAATTAGCGGTCCACGTCTGACATAACAAAATCGATACTACCCAGATAGACGATCAGGTCGGATACCAGGCTGCCGCGGATCGCCGACGGGATCTGCTGCAGGTGCGCAAAGCTCGGCGTGCGGACGCGGGTACGGTAGCTCATGGTGCTGCCGTCGCTGGTCAGGTAGTAACTGTTAATCCCCTTGGTCGCCTCAATCATCTGGAAGGATTCGTTGGCCGGCATGACCGGGCCCCACGATACCTGCAGGAAGTGGGTGATCAGGGTTTCGATATGCTGCAGCGTGCGCTCTTTCGGCGGCGGCGTGGTCAGCGGGTGATCCGCTTTGAACGGCCCTTCCGGCATATTGTCGAGGCACTGCTGAAGAATGCGCAGGCTCTGGCGCAGCTCTTCGACTTTCAGCATCACGCGGGTGTAGCAGTCAGAAACGCCACCGCCGGTCGGGACTTCGAAGTCGAAATTTTCGTAGCCAGAATAAGGACGCCATTTACGCACGTCGAAGCCGATACCTGTGGCGCGCAGGCCTGCGCCGGTGGTGCCCCACTCCAGCGCCTCTTTGGCGGTATAGGCTGCCACGCCGACGGAACGGCCCTTCAGAATGGTGTTGCGCAGGGCGGCTTTTTCATAGGAGTCCAGACGCTTCGGCATCCACTCGAGGAACTCACGCAGCAGACGATCCCAGCCGCGCGGCAGATCGTGCGCGACGCCGCCGATGCGGAACCACGCCGGGTGCATACGGAAACCGGTGATCGCTTCCACCAGATCGTAGATTTTCTGCCGATCGGTAAAGGCGAAGAAGACCGGCGTCATCGCGCCGACGTCCTGAATAAAGGTTGAGATATACAGCAGGTGGCTGTTGATGCGGAACAGTTCGGAGAGCATCACGCGGATCACGTTGACGCGATCCGGCACGGTGATCCCGGCCAGTTTTTCTACGGCCAGCACGTACGGCATCTCGTTGACGCAGCCGCCAAGGTATTCGATACGGTCGGTGTACGGGATGTAGCTGTGCCAGGACTGGCGCTCGCCCATCTTCTCGGCGCCGCGGTGGTGGTAACCGATATCCGGCACGCAGTCGACGATCTCTTCGCCATCCAGCTGCAGAATAATGCGGAAGGCACCGTGCGCGGACGGGTGGTTCGGACCGAGGTTGAGGAACATGAAGTCCTCGTTGTCGGTGCCGCGTTTCATGCCCCACTCTTCCGGTTTGAAAGTCAGCGCTTCCATCTCCAGATCCTGTTTGGCTTTGGTCAGCTCAAACGGATCGAATTCGGTGGCGCGCGCCGGGTAGTCTTTACGCAGCGGGTGGCCTTCCCAGGTCGGCGGCATCATGATGCGACGCAGATTTGGGTGGCCATCGAAGGTAATACCAAACATTTCCCAGGTTTCACGTTCATACCAGTTGGCGTTGGGGAACAGTTTGGTGAAGGTTGGCAGATGCAGATCGTTTTCAGACAGCGCCACCTTGAGCATGATGTCGCGGTTGCGGTCGATGGAAATCAGGTGATAGAAAACGGAAAAATCCGCGGCGGGCAGGCCATCGCGGTGCGTGCGCAGACGTTCGTCCATACCGTGCAGGTCAAACAGCATCACGTAAGGCTTCGGCAATTTCTTCAGGAAATCACCCACCTCAAGCAGCTGCTCGCGCTTGACCCATACCACCGGTACGCCGGTGCGGGTTGGCTGAACGGTAAAGGCATCCGGCCCAAAGCGGTTGCGCAGTTCGCCGATCACCGGGTCATCAAGGTGATCGCGGGTTTGCCAGGCTGGTGCGGCGTCATGCGCGGTTAAATCGGTCATATTGTTCACCATTGCAAAAGGTCCGTGGTGACTGCCGGGCGAGACTTCGCGCTGTTGTAGATTGATTTGCGAAGTGTTTCTCCCGCCCGCAGGCGCAAATTAAATCTCGTCCGGCGTCCGCAGATTGGTCACTGCAATACGTTCGCCGCGTTTACGCTCGCGTTCCGACTGCATATTGGCGCGATAGACGCCCTGATCGCCAACCACCCATGAGAGCGGACGACGTTCTTTACCAATGGACTCCTGCAGCAGCATCAGCGCCTGCATATAGGCCTCCGGACGCGGCGGGCAGCCCGGGATGTACACATCGACCGGGATGAATTTATCCACGCCCTGGACGACGGAATAGATGTCGTACATGCCGCCGGAGTTCGCGCAGGCGCCCATGGAAATCACCCACTTCGGCTCCAGCATCTGATCATAGAGACGCTGAATCACCGGCGCCATTTTGGTGAAGCAGGTTCCGGCGACCACCATCAGGTCCGCCTGACGCGGAGAGGCGCGCAGAACTTCGGCCCCAAAGCGCGCAACGTCATGCACCGCAGTGAATGACGTCACCATTTCCACATAACAGCAAGAAAGGCCGAAGTTATACGGCCAAATTGAGTTCTTACGGCCCCAGTTCACCATGTCATGCAGCGCGTGTTCGAGTTTCCCCATATACACGCTTTTGTTGACTTCCTGCTCCAGGGGGTCGGTAACGATCTCCTGTTTCTGCAGGGGGTAACGGTCGTTCTCACCGTTAGGATCTATGCGGGTGAGCGTATAATCCATCTTATTGCCTCGCTTTTACTGCATATGACGGTTAGTGGGACTGTCTGTTTCCGGGTTAACCAGCGTGCGACGGGAACGCGCAGGCGTCCAGTCCAGTGCGCCGATGCGAACGAGATAAACCAGACCAGCCAGTAGCACTAAAATGAAAATTGCGGCTTCCACAAAGCCGACCCAACCGCTCTCGCGGATGGAGGTCGACCATGCGTAGAGATACAGGGCTTCCACATCGAAGATAACGAAGAACATGGCAACCAGATAAAACTTCGCAGAAAGACGTAAGCGGGCCGAACCAACGGAGTCGATCCCCGATTCAAACGGCGTGTTTTTGCTACGCGCGCGCGCGCGACCGCCAAGGTACCAGCCGCCGACGAGCATCAGGCAGCACAGGCCGATAGCGATGATGAGAAATATAGCGAATGCCCAGTGATGAGCGATGACTTCAGTGGATGTTGACATACGCATTGCTTAACCAAAAAAGTGTAGCGCCAAAACCCTCTGCTCTTACTGGCAGATGAACGCCACAGCGTTTCACGGGAGGAATAAAAAATAACCGTGCAAAAAAGCGTCCCTGGAAGATGTGAGAAGCCCAGATGCCGTGGCTTTTTACCCCTTTCTTTAACCTTTTGTCAACTTTAACAAAAGTTTTCATAACATTAATTTACATTGGAATCTTTTCATTAACATTAAATGCCCTTTTATGCGAAATAACCTTGCATACTGTTCGGTTTTAGTGTTGTTGAATCGTGTCCGTTTCCGTCGTAAATCAAAAATCCCTGCTATTTTGACAGGATTTAGCCTCGATTCCTCCCCCCAAAGAGGGGTATTTTCTTGATCTGCGACACGGTTTTGTTAATTACCCCAGGAAATCGGCAACAATCCATCCGGTTTTTTAACATTAGCAGGAAGTGTTGAAAGTGCTGGGAAAAGTCGGCAAGGTGAGCGCCAGGTCACGCCAATATGCTGATTTTCTTGCAAAGAAATAAAAAAAAGATTCAAAACATCAATAATAGTGCAAAAAAAAGAGCCACCAGACGGGAAACCCACCCTTGAGGCTCTTTTTGGGCACTTACATTCTGTTACCAGTTTTTGTGATCTTTGTTAGCAAAATAACCTCACAAAATGAAGGTGCTTCCTCCCTCTTCCGGAGTAAGTGCCGGCCCGGCGCGCCAGGGATCGCTCTCCTGGCTCAGAGACTGAAAAATCGCCTGCGGTAGTTCGCCCACCGTCTGCGGATTGCAGCTAACGACGTACCGGGTATCCGGCAGGACCGGCAGGTCATCGCTGATGCCGGCCACGCGCAAATCCGGGCTCATCATTTCGACCGGACGCGCGGTGACCCCCAGCCCGGCTTTCACCGCCGCTTTCACCCCGGAGAGCGACGAGGCGCCGTGAGCCAGATGCCAGGAGACGCGGGCAGCCTCCAGCGCGGCGATGATGTCCTCACGGAACGGGCCAGGCTCTTCGAGCAAGATGAGGGGGATCGATTCCCCTTTCGCCAGCACGTAGTCCGCTGCACAGTACCAGAGGGTAGGCGACGTTCTCAGCGTGAAAGCGGTAAAACCGGGAAGCTGATGGGTGGTTAATGCCAGATCGACCTCTCCCGCGCTCAGCATCGCCATGATGACGGCATGGGGATGGACTTTAATCTCCAGCGTCATTCTGGGATAGAAGCAGCCGATGCGGTTTAACAGAAACGGCAGGATAGTATCAGCGGTTTCTTCCGACGCGCCGATGGTCAGTCCCCCCTGCAGGCTGCCATACATCAGCGACATGCAGGCTTCATCGTTAAAGCGCAGGATTTTGCGGGCATAGCCCAGCAGCTGGATGCCCTGCTCGGTCAGCAGTTTATTGCGTCCGTGACGAGCGAAAAGCTCCTTGCCAACCAGTTGCTCCAGGCGTTGCATTTGCTGGCTGACCGCGGACTGGGTACGACACACTGCGGCGGCGGCGGCAGCGAAGGTGTTCAAATCAGCGACTGCTACAAAGGTGCGCAGCAGATCGAGATCGAGGTTGAGTATCGGACGTGTTGTATTAATCATCTTTCTTCACTTACAGGTGGCTAACGCTGACCTGCCTTGTTGATGCTTTACGCCAGGTTTCCGGCTATTCCCTGAGCCTCGTGCTCACCGTCTGATGGCGGATAAACAACTGGACGAACGTTATTACATGCCAAAGTACTCGTCTGAGCAAATGCGCAGAACACCGGAGTAATATATTGTTCGTATTTCTCATTATTATTTATTACCACGGCCAGCCAGGCGTCTTACGTCGCCCCGGAAAATCGCGCAGTAGTGGTGAGAAAGCCTCTCTTTCGCCGGACTTCTTTTTGGCGAAAAACGAACAATAAAATCCTGTAATAACAATATATTAAATATCAATTCAGCCATAATTCATGCCGACTACCACTGATATTAACGGCGATATTCTAACCGATTCCCATCCTTTTTATAAGCCTTAATAAGGATTAACTGAGATAATTTTAAATTTTTTTCAGCATTTTATATAAATTAACAAACCTCAGATTATTACCTGTCAAAAATAATAATAATGCGCTTGCGCGCAGTTTTTTATTAAAATTATTTAACATCAAAATTACAAATCAACCGCTATGAGATTAAGAATAGCGTTTTCTAGCGGTCACCCATTCTCCAGCGCCCCGTTTACCTAACCAACAAACCAGATAAATGATGGTAAAAAAGGCACTACATCAACATAGACGACCGAAAAAATGCCATGAAAAGGCATAAACAATAGGAAAAACCAGCAACCAACAGATAAATCAATTACGCTTAAAATCCTGCATTAGCAAAATCTTCTCCTGCAAAGCCTTCAAAACAGCGGGGAGGCGGAGTACATTGTTCCGTGCTGACTTCCACGGCAGGGAGTGGCGATAACAGCTAAAAGGTCAAGATTCATGTCCCCCATCGAAAAATCCAGCAAGTTAGAGAACGTCTGTTATGACATCCGCGGACCGGTTCTGAAAGAAGCGAAACGTCTTGAAGAAGAAGGCAATAAGGTTCTGAAACTGAACATCGGCAACCCGGCGCCCTTCGGCTTCGAAGCCCCTGACGAGATCCTCGTCGACGTCATCCGCAATCTGCCTACCGCCCAGGGATACTGCGATTCGAAAGGATTGTACTCGGCGCGTAAAGCTATCATGCAGCATTACCAGGCACGGGGAATGCGCGATGTCACCGTGGAAGATATTTACATCGGCAACGGCGTGTCCGAGCTGATTGTGCAGGCGATGCAGGCGCTGTTAAACAGTGGCGATGAGATGCTGGTTCCCGCTCCGGACTACCCGCTGTGGACGGCGGCGGTGTCTCTTTCCAGTGGTAAAGCGGTGCACTATCTGTGTGACGAATCCTCTGACTGGTTTCCGGATCTTGACGATATCCGCGCCAAAATCACGCCTCGCACCCGCGGGATCGTGATCATCAACCCCAACAACCCCACCGGCGCGGTCTACTCCAAAGAGCTGCTGCAGGAGATCGTGGAGATCGCCCGCCAGCACAACCTGATTATTTTCGCCGATGAGATCTACGACAAGATCCTCTACGACGAAGCCCAGCATCACTCGATTGCCGCTCTGGCGCCGGATCTGCTGACGGTGACCTTCAACGGACTGTCGAAAACTTACCGCGTCGCCGGCTTCCGTCAGGGCTGGATGGTGCTGAACGGCCCGAAAAAACACGCGAAAGGCTATATCGAAGGACTGGAAATGCTTGCCTCGATGCGTCTGTGCGCCAACGTGCCGGCCCAGCATGCTATCCAGACCGCGCTGGGCGGCTACCAGAGTATCAGCGAATTCATCATTCCCGGCGGGCGTCTGTATGAACAACGCAACCGCGCCTGGGAGCTGATCAACGATATTCCGGGCGTCTCCTGCATGAAGCCAAAAGGCGCGCTGTACATGTTCCCGAAAATTGACGCCAAACGCTTCAATATTCACGACGACCAGAAAATGGTGCTCGATTTCCTGCTGCAGGAGAAAGTGCTGCTGGTGCAGGGTACTGCCTTTAACTGGCCGTGGCCGGATCACGTGCGTATTGTGACCCTGCCTCGCGAAGACGACCTGGAAATGGCGATCTCCCGCTTTGGCCGCTTCCTCTCCGGCTACCATCAGCTTTAGTCGTGCTGCCGCCGGCATTTGCATCCGGCGGCGATCCCTGCGCACAATGGAACCCGATGTTGTCACTGATTAAGGGTCCCTATGAGTCAGAGTCATTTCTTTGCCCACCTCTCCCGTCTGAAACTGATTAACCGCTGGCCGCTGATGCGCAACGTGCGCACCGAAAATGTCTCCGAGCACAGCCTGCAGGTGGCGATGGTCGCCCACGCGCTGGCGGCGATTAAAAACCGCAAATTTGGCGGCCAGGTCAACCCAGAGCGTATCGCCCTGCTGGCGATGTACCACGACGCCTCCGAGGTTTTAACCGGTGATCTCCCTACCCCGGTGAAATATTTTAATTCACAGATTGCTCAGGAATATAAGGCGATTGAGAAAATCGCCCAGCAGAAGCTGGTGGATATGGTGCCTGACGAGCTGCGCGATATTTTCGAACCGCTGATTGACGAGCATCATTACAGTGAGGAAGAGCAGTCGATCGTCAAACAGGCTGACGCCCTCTGCGCCTACCTGAAATGCCTCGAAGAGCTGTCGGCGGGCAACAACGAATTTCTGCTGGCCAAAGGCCGTCTGGAAAAAACGCTGGCGTCGCGGCGCAGCGCGGAGATGGATTACTTTATGCAGGTGTTTGTCCCGAGCTTCCAGCTGTCGCTGGATGAAATCAGCCAGGATTCGCCGCTGTAATTTTTCAGGCCGGGCAGCGGTCGCCCCCTACCCGGCCTGCATATCTTAAAACGGGAAGAGCACCGGGATCAGCAGAACGCAGACCACCATCACCAGCACGGTAAAGGGCACGCCGATTTTGACAAAATCGCTAAATGAGTACTTACCCGGGCCAAGCACCAGAGTATTAACCGGCGAAGAGACCGGGGTCATAAACGCCGCCGAAGCCGCCATCGCCACCACCATGGCAAAGGGATACGGCGACACACCCATCGACTTCGCCGCCGCCAGGGCAATAGGCGCCATCAGCACCGCGGTGGCCGTGTTAGAGATAAACAGGCCTATCGCCGCGCACATCACAAACAGGCAGCCGAGCATCAGATAAGGCCCCTCGCCTCCGGCGACGTCCATTAGTCCCTTAACCACCAGATCCACCCCACCGGTTTTCTGCAACGCCAGGGCGAACGGCATCATCCCGACAATCAGAATGATGCTCGGCCAGTGGATCGCCTTGTAGGCGCTTTCGGCGTTGATACAGCGGAATTTGCCCATCAGCAGACAGGCGATGATCGCGGCGATGGGGTTGGGGATTTCATCCGTCAGCATCAGGGCCACCATCAGGACCAGACAGAAAATCGCGTGCGGAGCCTGGCTGTGGGCCGGCGAAGCGTCATCGACCTCAACCGGCATATTGAGCACCACGAAATCCCGGCCGCGCTTCGCCAGCAGGGCAATTTGCCGCCAGTTGCCGACCACCAGCAGAATATCGCCGAGCTGCAGCGGCTCATCGACCACGGAACCATCCATCGCCTTGCCATCGCGCTTCATGCCGACGATATTGAGACCAAACCGGGTGCGGAAGGCTATCTCACGCACCGTTTTGCCTATCATCTCTGAATCCGGGATCAGAGCCACCTCCGCCATCCCCACATCCAGCGCCTGATCGGCAAAATACTCCCCGCGCAGCACCATCGGCTCGAGCATTTGCTCGCCGCAGAACTGGCGCAAGTCGACATCGGAGGCAGACATATCGATTAGCAGGACGTCGCGGGCGCGAAATTCCGAGACCCCATTGACGTTAACAATCACCCGACGGAACCGCCGCCAGCGCTCAACGCCGATGACGTTGGCACAGTAGCGCTCACGCAGCTTTAAATCATCCAGTCGCTGACCGATCATCGGCGAACCGGGTCGGATCGCCAGCCGGCGAGCGCGGCCGGTGAGGTGATATTCGCGGATCAAATCGCGAAAGGTACTTCTTTTTCGCCCATCGCGCGCGGAATCGCCATTATCCGTCTTCAGCATAAAGCGCACCGCCAGCATATAGACGATGCCCAGGATCAGCACCACCAGGCCAATCGGCGTGACGCTGAAAAAACTGAAGCCGTGCAGTCCTTCGCGCAGCAGTTCACTGTTGACCACCAGGTTGGGCGGCGTCGCCACCAGGGTCATCATCCCGCTGATAAGCCCGGCGAAGCTCAGCGGCATCATCAGCCGCGAGGGTGAGGTATTCATCCGCGCCGAGACGCTGAGGACCACCGGAATGAAAATGGCGACCACGCCGGTGGAGCTCATAAACGCGCCCAACCCGGCGACGGTGAGCATCAGGTAGATCAGCATTTTGGTTTCGCTGTTGCCTGCCACGCTCACCAGCCAGGCGCCCATCTTGGTGGCCACCCCGGTACGCACCAGGCCGTCGCCGATAATAAACAGGGCGGCAATCAGGATCACGTTAGGATCGCTGAACCCGGAAAAAGCTTCAGTCAGCGTCAGCGTGCCGCTGAGGACAAAGGCGACAATGACCATCAGGGCGATAGCATCCATGCGCACCTTACCGGTAGCAAACAGCACAACCGCGATGGCCAGGAGGGATAAAACCCAAATCAATTCACCGTTCACAACGTTTCCTTGTCACAAGTGGGAGTCGACATAGTGGCATAAAAAAGCCCCGACGACGCGGGGCGAAATCATGGGTTTACGCTTTAAGACGCACATTTACCACGCCGTCAGTCTGGCGTTCAACCACCAGATCTTCCAGGCTGCTCAGCACGAGGTCAGCTTCATCCCGACGGGGGGCATCGGCGGGCACGTTGACCGCGATAGTGCGACAGCCGGCCGCCAGTCCGGAGAGGAGCCCCGCCGGCGCATCTTCCACCACCGCGCACTCCCCGGCAGGCAGACCCAGCCGCTCGGCGCCCAGCAGATAGGCGTCCGGCGCCGGCTTGCCATGCTTCACCTGCTCAGCGGTGACAAACACCTCCGGCATCGGCAGGCCCGCCGCGCGGTGACGCGCATGGGCAACCGGAATCGAGCCGGAGGTGACAATCGCCCACGGGATCCCGGCCTCATTGAGCGTATTCAGCAGGGCTAACGCCCCCGGTAGAGCGACGATGCCTTCGATATCAGTGGCTTCCATCTGCTCGAGATAACGGAATTCGGCCTGGATATCCTCCTCGCTGCGACCCGGCATAAAATGGCGAATGGAGGTAATGGCCTGCTTGCCGTGAATAAAACTGAGAATTTCATCATGGTCAATGGCGAAACGATCCCCCCATTTGCACCATGAACGCTCCACCACCGGCAAGGAATCCACCAGCGTCCCGTCTAAATCGAACAGGAAACCTTTACACTGCACGGGCACCTCCCTCAGGCATTGATGATTTGGTTAATTTCGTTACTGCTCAGATGATACTGGCGTGGGCAGGCGTGCCAGACGCTCAGCATCCGCTGATATTTCTCCCACATCGGGGTCTGCGAGTTAAAGCCATGGGTGCCGGCGTCAAAGTGGCTGTAACGGCCTTCAACGTTGACCATAAAGCGCACGTAGCCGAGAAAGCGCGCTTCGGTGGCGGCATCAAATCCGAGGAAGGTGACCCGACGCTCGTCGATACCCGCCGCATCTTTCAGGTTGGTCCAGGAGACGTGTAGCGCGTGGTACATCTCCATGATGTCGATTACGGTACGGCAGGTTTCTTCCGTCAGCTGGCCGAACTCGCGGTCCAGTTCACGCATCTGCAGCCCATACCCACGCTCAATGATGGTTTGCAGACGACGGTAGCGCTCCGCATTGTCCGGGTCGAGCATCGTCATCATCTTGTACTGATTGGATAAAATCAGACGCTGCGCATTGGTCATTTCCATGTTGTGACTCCTGTAGCACGGTAGGGCGTGAAATAAAGAAGGCGCATAAATCATGCGCCTTCTTTTATATGCGTTTTCCGTAGTGAATTACAAATCATCAAGGAAAGTTTTATCGAGTTGTTTGAAGGCGCGCTTAAGCGTGTCAGCCAACGCCTGATAATCGGGCTTGCCTTCGACAGGCGCCAGCGCCTGCCCCGCCTCCTGCAGTTTGCCGCGTACTTCGTAGAACCAGTTAAGAATGGAAGGCGGCAGCGGCGTCACTGAACGTTTACCCAACCACCATAACCCCTGCATCGGCAGGCTCAGTGCAAACAGCGCAGTGGCCACGGCGGGCCCCAGCTGGCCGCCCAGCGCTATCTGCCAGCAGAGGGTGAAAATGGCGATCGGCGGCATGATTCGGATGGCGTAGCGGGTGGCACGAATGATGCGGTTTTCAATAAATACCGGCGCGAGGCGCTTGTCGAGAGGCCAGGTCTTCGCGTAGTGCTGCCCGCGGTTGAACAAGCTAAAGAAGCTAACGGGGCGTTTCTCAGGGGTCGACATGGCTTTACCTCAACTTTACATATAAAACTTAAAAAATTCGTGCAAAACACCAACTATGCATGACATCGTTCAAAAGATTTTGGCAAAGGATGCCGCAATCAGGTATCCTGTGCCCGCCTGAAAGGGCGGATAGACTCTTTTGCCAGGCTAGTCAAATTATCGCATATTCTGCCATTGGCTGAAAATTATGCAAAATGGCATAAAATCAAATGTACTTATCTCATCGTGCCTGAAAACAGAACAAGGCATGATGTTAATCATAAATGTCGAGGTCATCCTGCGCTACGCTAATGACACACTGACGTTTTTTTAGCCACGTATCATAAAAAGGTACTTCCATGTCGAGTAAGTTAGTACTGGTTCTGAACTGCGGTAGCTCCTCTCTGAAATTTGCTATCCTTGACGCCGTTAACGGCGACGAATACCTGTCCGGTTTAGCGGAATGCTTCCACCTGCCAGAAGCCCGTATCAAATGGAAAATTGACGGCGGCAAACAAGAAGCCGAATTAGGCGCGGGCGCCGCGCACAGCGAAGCACTGAACTTTATCGTTAACACTATTCTGGCACAAAAACCAGAACTGTCTGCTCAGCTGACCGCAATTGGCCACCGTATCGTCCACGGCGGTGAAAAATACACCAGCTCCGTCGTCATCGACGAGTCCGTGATTCAGGGCATTAAAGACGCGGCGTCCTTCGCACCGCTGCACAACCCGGCACATCTGATCGGCATCGCTGAAGCGCTGAAATCCTTCCCGCACCTGAAAGACAAAAACGTGGCAGTATTCGATACGGCGTTCCACCAGACCATGCCGGAAGAATCCTATCTCTACGCCCTGCCGTACAGCCTGTACAAAGAGCACGGCGTTCGTCGTTACGGCGCACACGGCACCAGCCACTTCTACGTGACTCAGGAAGCCGCTAAGATCCTGAACAAGCCGGTTGAAGAGCTGAACATCATCACCTGCCACCTTGGCAACGGTGGTTCGGTTTCCGCTATTCGTAACGGCAAATGCGTTGACACCTCCATGGGTCTGACCCCGCTGGAAGGCCTGGTGATGGGTACCCGCTCCGGCGATATCGATCCGGCAATCATCTTCCATCTGCACGACACCCTGGGCATGAGCGTTGACGCCATCAACAAAATGCTGACCAAAGAGTCCGGCCTGCTGGGCCTGACCGAAGTCACCAGCGACTGCCGCTACGTGGAAGACAACTACCAGGAAAAAGCCGACGCTAAACGCGCGATGGACGTCTACTGCCACCGCCTGGCGAAATACATCGGCTCCTACACCGCGCTGATGGACGGCCGTCTCGACGCCGTGGTCTTCACCGGTGGCATCGGTGAAAACGCCGCGATGGTGCGTGAGCTGTCGCTGGGCAAACTGGGCGTACTGGGCTTCGAAGTTGACCATGAGCGTAACCTGGCTGCCCGCTTCGGCAAGTCTGGCTTCATCAACAAAGAAGGCACCCGTCCTGCCGTGGTTATCCCGACCAACGAAGAGCTGGTCATCGCGCAAGACGCCAGCCGTCTGACCGCATAATTCCACACCGCCAGCCCTGACCCGCAATACTTCGCGCTGCAGGAAGGCGGCGACACAGCAGATCCCCGGCGCATACGCGACCGGGGTGAGCAAGTAGAGCCAACGCACGTGCAACGTGGAGTATGACGGGTCGCTGGTGGTGCTGTTTTGTATCCCGCCTGATACTGGCGGTAACGAAAGAGGATATACCGTGTCCCGTACTATCATGTTAATTCCTACCGGTACCAGCGTAGGTCTGACCAGCGTCAGCCTCGGTGTGATCCGCGCTATGGAACGCAAAGGCGTTCGTCTGAGCGTCTTTAAACCTATCGCCCAGCCGCGCTCCGGCGGCGATGCCCCGGACCAGACCACCACCATCGTTCGCGCCAGCTCCTCCACCACCACCGCTGCTGAACCGCTGAAGATGAACCACGTTGAATCTCTGCTCTCCAGCAATCAGAAAGATGTGCTGATGGAAGAGATCATCGCCAACTATCACGCGAACACCCAGGACGCGGAAGTGGTGCTGGTGGAAGGCCTGGTGCCGACCCGTAAGCATCAGTTCGCCCAGGCGCTGAACTTTGAAATCGCCAAAACCCTGAACGCGGAAATCGTCTTCGTCATGTCGCAAGGCACCGATACGCCAGAACAGCTGAACGAGCGTATTGAACTGACCCGTAACAGCTTTGGCGGCGCGAAAAACACCAGCATCACCGGCGTTATCATCAACAAACTGAACGCGCCGGTCGACGAGCAGGGCCGTACCCGTCCTGACCTGTCGGAAATTTTCGACGACTCATCCAAAGCGAAAGTCGTGAAGATCGACCCGGCTCAGCTGCAAAAAGGCAGCGCGCTGCCGGTGCTGGGCGCCGTACCGTGGAGCTTCGATCTGATCGCCACCCGCGCGATCGACATGGCCCATCACCTGAATGCGACCATCATCAACGAAGGCGATATCAACACCCGCCGCGTGAAATCCGTGACCTTCTGCGCGCGCAGCATCCCGCACATGCTGGAGCACTTCCGCGCAGGTTCGCTGCTGGTTACTTCCGCAGATCGTCCTGACGTGCTGGTTGCCGCCTGCCTGGCAGCGATGAACGGCGTGGAAATCGGCGCCATCCTGCTGACCGGCGGCTATGAAATGGACGCGCGCATCAGCAAGCTGTGCGAACGCGCCTTCGCCACCGGCCTGCCGGTGTTTATGGTCAACACCAACACCTGGCAGACCTCCCTGAGCCTGCAGAGCTTCAACCTCGAAGTACCGGTTGACGATCACGAGCGCATTGAGAAAGTTCAGGAATACGTTGCCAACTACATCAACGCCGACTGGATCGAATCGCTGACCGCGACCTCCGAGCGCAGCCGTCGTCTCTCTCCGCCAGCCTTCCGCTACCAGCTGACCGAGCTGGCGCGTAAAGCCGGCAAACGCGTCGTTCTGCCGGAAGGCGACGAGCCGCGTACCGTGAAAGCCGCAGCCATCTGCGCCGAACGCGGGATCGCCACCTGTGTGCTGCTGGGCAACCCGGATGAGATTAACCGCGTTGCAGCAGCGCAGGGCGTTGAGCTGGGCGCCGGTATCGAAATCGTCGACCCGGAAGTGGTGCGCGAAAGCTACGTGGCTCGCCTGGTCGAACTGCGTAAGAACAAGGGCATGACCGAAGCCGTCGCCCGCGAGCAGCTGGAAGATAACGTGGTTCTCGGCACCCTGATGCTGGAACAGGACGAAGTCGATGGCCTGGTGTCCGGCGCGATACACACCACCGCCAACACCATTCGTCCGCCGCTGCAGCTGATCAAAACCGCACCGGGCAGCTCGCTGGTCTCTTCCGTGTTCTTCATGCTGCTGCCGGAACAAGTTTATGTTTACGGCGACTGCGCGATCAACCCGGATCCGACCGCAGAGCAGCTGGCGGAAATCGCGATTCAGTCCGCTGACTCCGCGATTGCCTTCGGCATCGAACCGCGCGTGGCGATGCTCTCCTACTCCACCGGTACTTCCGGCGCGGGTAGCGATGTAGAAAAAGTCCGCGAAGCGACCCGTCTGGCGCAGGAAAAACGTCCTGACCTGATGATCGACGGCCCGCTGCAGTATGACGCCGCGGTGATGGCTGACGTCGCGAAATCCAAAGCGCCGAACTCGCCGGTAGCTGGCCGCGCGACCGTGTTCATCTTCCCGGATCTGAACACCGGTAACACCACTTACAAAGCGGTACAGCGCTCTGCCGACCTGATCTCCATCGGGCCGATGCTGCAGGGTATGCGCAAGCCGGTCAACGATCTGTCTCGTGGCGCGCTGGTTGACGATATCGTCTACACCATCGCACTGACCGCGATCCAGTCAGCTCAGCAGCAGAAGTAATCGCCCGCTGAGAGAAAGCAAAAGGCAGCCAGATGGCTGCCTTTTTTGTCAGGAGGCGAACAGCAGTTGCTGCCACGCGTTAGCGCGTTTATTCGCGCTCGCTCTCTTCCGCGTCATCATACTCGTTGCCGGCGTTACGGGTCATCCACAGCGCCAGCGCTTTCAGCGAGTCGGGCGTGAACTCATCGCAGCGGGCGGTGATCTCTTCCGGCGTTAACCAGCACACCTCGCTCACCTCCTCTTCCTGCAGGGCAAACGGCCCGTGGGAGACGCAGCTGAACAGGCTTCCCCAGACGCGGCAGAATTTATCTTCGTAGTAGAACTGGCCGTGATCGGCAAACGGCACCCCGGCGATGCCTAACTCCTCTTCCGCCTCCCGACGGGCCGACTCCAGCAACTGCTCATCAGCCTGCACGACGCCGCCGGCGGTGGCATCCAGCATGCCCGGATGAAAGTCTTTTGTCTCGGTGCGTCGCTGCACCAGAATTTTCCCCATTCCGTCGTGAACGACGATATAGGTCGCCCGGTGGCGCAGGCACTGCGCGCGCATCTGCTCGCGGCTGGACTGTGCTATCACCTCATTGTTTTCATTAACAATATCGACCCATTCTGTGCTTGCCAAATGATTCTGTTCCGCCATCAGGAAACCTTACTTTAAAAGCGCTCTTGCGGCGCGTCTTTATGATTGAGGGCTAAATTACGGGTAAATTGCGACCTCTGCAATAACCTGATTATCATTGAGTGCTAAAACCTGCAGACGCCCCTCATCCAGTAGCCCATAGCTGGCGGAATATCCCCCTTTCGGGATACTCACTGAGCCTGGATTAAACAGAGAGAACGCCCCGCGTTTTTCAGCAACCGGAATATGAGTATGGCCATACGTCAGGACATCGCCAGCGGCAAGTGGCGGCAAATTGTCCGGGCTATAAAGATGACCGTGGGTCAGAAACAGGCGGTAGCCTTCGCCAAGCACCTGCTGCCAGGGCGCGGTCATGGGAAAACGAAGCAGCATTTGATCCACTTCGCTGTCGCAGTTACCGCGAACCGCAATGATGCGCTCCGCCACGCTGTTCAGCCGCTCGGCCACCTCCGCCGGAGCATAGCCTTCCGGCAGCGCGTTGCGTGGCCCGTGATTAAGCACATCGCCGAGGATGATCAGCCAACTGGCGCTACTTTGCGCGAACCGCTCAAGCACGCGTTCCGTCGCAGGTAGCGAACCATGAATATCGGAGGCAAACATCAGCTTCATAGGTTCCATCTCCACTGGTTACGATGCCTCTATGATAGCGGAAGCGCGGCGGGTTATCAGCCTCCGCGTTTGGCGGAAAGCGCCGCGTAACGCTGGATTGAGGCCCGCTGCCACTGGAAAGTCGCATAATCCGCCAGCGCCTCCGGCACCTCATCGCCATTAAGAACCAGACGATTGAGCATCAGCGCCAGGTCGGCATCGGCAATAGACCATTCGCCGAATAAATTTTGCCCGCCGTGGGCCAGCAGCGTGGTAGCGGTGGCAAACAGTTTTTCCGCCGACCGCTTGCCTGCCTCGCTGAGCGCCGGCATTTTCACCCCGCCAAACACCACGGCGGTGGATCGCTCTTCACGAATGGGCACCAGATCGCTGCGTAGCCAGGCCTGGATCTGCCGGGCGCGGGCCCGCTTTTGCAGATCGTGTGGATAAAGGCGCTCCCACTCAGGCGGCGCGAAACGCTCATCCAGATATTCGGTAATCGCCGAAGACTCGCTCAGCGCGAAATCGTCAACCTCCAGCAGCGGTACGCGACGGGTGGCAGTATAGCCCGTCCAGCCGGCCTGCAGATGTTCGCCGCTGCCCAGGTCGATGGTTTTAAGGCTAAAAGGCAGGCTCTTTTCCTGTAGCGCGACATAAACAGACATCACGTACGGTGAGAAAAAATCGGCATCGGACCACAGGGTAATCACAGGCTGGCTCATAACTTCCTCAGGGTTGGTAGACAGGGCAATAAACCAACATAGCCTGTCTTACCGGCGATGTCACTGCTCGTCCGCTGCGTGGCTGGCGCCCCGCTCGCGGATTTTTTCCCGGGTCGCGCAGCTTCACCTATACTCGATCAGTTTGCGACCCACGACGGCGGGAAATATTATGATCGATCTCTACTATGCACCCACCCCAAACGGCCACAAAATCACCCTGTTTCTCGAAGAGGCGCAGCTGGCCTATCGGCTAATTCGGGTCGATATTGGCAAAGGGGAGCAGTTTCATCCGCAGTTTCTGGCGATTTCGCCGAATAACAAAATTCCAGCTATCGTCGACCACATGCCTGCCGACGGCGGCGCGCCGTTGAGCGTCTTCGAGTCCGGCGCCATCCTGCTCTATCTGGCGGAAAAAAGCGGCAAGCTGCTGAGCGGGGAGCTGCGGGCGCGCTATACCACCCTGCAGTGGTTGTTCTGGCAGGTCGGCGGCCTGGGGCCGATGCTGGGGCAAAATCAGCATTTTTCCCACTCAGCGCCGCAAACCGTGCCCTACGCAATTGAGCGTTTTCAGGTGGAAACCCAGCGACTCTATGGGGTACTGAATCACCGCCTGGGATCCAGCCCGTGGCTGGGCGGGGACCACTACAGCATCGCCGACATCGCCGCCTGGCCATGGGTGAACTGCCATGTCCGCCAGCGGATCGATCTGGCGAACTATCCGGCGGTGCATAACTGGTATGAGCGCATTAAGCAGCGGCCGGCGACGGTGGAAGCGATGCTAAAAATTCAGCCTTATTAACCCCCTGCTCGCCCGTCGCGCTTTGTTGTATGATTGCAGGACTTAAACCACGGAGGAAGCCTGCAATGTCTCAACCAGACGCCATTATTCGTATTAAGAACCTGCGCCTGCGTACTTTTATTGGTATTAAAGAGGAAGAGATCGCCAACCGCCAGGACGTGGTAGTGAATGTGGCCATTCACTACCCTGCCGATAAAGCGCGCGACAGCGAGGACATTAATGATGCGTTGAACTACCGCACCATTACCAAACGCATCATTAGCCATCTTGAGAATGGTCGTTTCTCGCTGCTGGAAAAATTAACTCAGGATGTGCTGAATATCGCATGCGAACATCACTGGGTCACATATGCTGAAGTGGAGATCGATAAACTTCACGCGCTGCGCTATGCCGACTCGGTATCCATGACCATGAGCTGGCGGCGCTAACCATGTCAGGGAGGTGGTATGAAGATCCTGCTTACTGGTGGTACCGGCCTGATTGGCCGACATCTGATACCCAGACTGCTGGAGCTTGGGCATAGCGTCACGGTCTCCACCCGACATCCGGATACCGCCCGCGCCCGTCTCGATCCGCGCGTCACGCTGTGGCGCGATTTCGAGGGCCATCACCACCTCAATGGCATCGATGCCGTCATCAATCTGGCGGGCGAGCCCATCGCCGATAAACGCTGGACCGCCGAGCAGAAACAGCGCTTATGCCATAGTCGCTGGGATCTCACTCAGCGGCTGGTGGGCTTGATCCACGCCAGCGACACCCCTCCCTCCGTGCTGATCAGCGGGTCAGCCACCGGCTATTACGGCGACCTCGGCGAAGTGGTGGTGACTGAAGAAGAGCCGCCGCACAATGAGTTTACCCATAAGCTCTGCGCCCGCTGGGAGCAAATTGCCTGCGAAGCGCAAAGCGAGCGCACCCGCGTCTGTTTGCTGCGCACCGGCGTGGTACTGGCGCCGCGGGGCGGTATTCTTGGCAAAATGACCCCGGCCTTTAAGCTCGGCCTCGGTGGGCCTATCGGCAGCGGCAGACAGTACCTGGCCTGGATCCATATCGACGATATGGTTAACGGCATTCTGTGGCTGCTGGATAACGATCTGCGCGGCCCATTCAATATGGTTTCGCCCTATCCCGTGCATAACGAGCAGTTCGCCCACGCGCTGGGGCATGCGCTCAATCGACCGGCGATTTTCCGCGTTCCCGCCGCCGCCATCCGCCTGCTGATGGGCGAATCCGCTGTGCTGGTGCTCGGCGGCCAGCGCGCGCTGCCTAAGCGACTGGAAGCCACCGGCTTCGCCTTCCGCTGGTACGATCTCGACGAAGCGCTAAAGGATGTGCTGAGTTAATGGCTGACACAGGGGAGCATTGGCTCCCCTGATTCCATTCTGCTGGCTCATGCTCCACGCCTGGATGGCCTCAGCCTGGCGCTGCAGCATCGCCATATCCCGGACAGCCAGCGCCCTGAAGCGCCTGAGTTCATCGCCAGCCGGCCGGTTCGCCGGTGTTACCTGGCGAAGCAAAGTGCTAAGGTAGGCCTTTCCTTCTTCGAATTGACTGCTTTATGACGACCATCACCACGCCTCGCCTTTCGCTTACCCGCTTTGTTACCGATGACTGGCCCTTTTTTCTGCGCCTGCGCCAGGATCCGCAGGTGATGCGTTTTATGGGCGAAGTGTTAAGCGAGGAGGCGTTGCGCAGCGTGTTCGCCAGTCGCTGCGCCGATCCCGGCGTGTATGTTCTGCGTAATAAGCGCGGCGATGCGCTGGGCGATATTGGGCTTCGCATCAGCCCTAAAAATCCGCACGAGGCCGACGTCGGCTATGCGCTGCTGCCCGAGGCTCAGGGAAAAGGCTATGCCAGCGAAGCGCTGCGGGCGATCTGCGATTATGGTTTCAGCACGCTGGGGGTACAGGCCATCAATGCCTGGGTGTTGGGAGAGAATCGTGGATCATCGCGCCTGCTGGAGAAGCAAGGCTTTGTGCGCACGCAGGTGCTGGAGAAAGCCTATCATCTGAACGGCGTCGATTACGATGACTGGATTTACCGGCTGGAGCGTGAATCCCACCCGGCGCCCGCAGACGCCGGGTAAGCCGTTTATTTCAGCGAACCTTTCAGAAACTGCTGCAGGCGCGGGCTTTTCGGCGCGCCGAACAGCGCGTCCGGATGCCCTTCCTCTTCGATTTTTCCCTGATGCAGGAAAATGACATGCGAAGAGACGTGGCGGGCAAAGCCCATTTCGTGGGTCACCACCACCATGGTTTTCCCCTCTTCCGCCAACTGCTGCATGATGCGTAACACTTCGCCCACCAGCTCCGGATCCAGCGCGGAGGTCGGCTCATCGAACAGCAGCACTTCCGGCTCCATCGCCAGCGCGCGGGCAATAGAGACACGCTGCTGCTGGCCGCCGGAAAGATGCACCGGGTATTTCGCCTGCTGACGTTCGTCTATCCCGACCTTGGCCAGGTATTTTACCGCCCGTTCGCGCGCTTCCTGTTTGCTTAAGCCCAGCACCTGAATCGGCGCCTCCATGACGTTCTCCAGCACCGTCATATGGCTCCACAGATTGAAATGCTGAAACACCATGGTCAACCGGGTGCGCAGCAGGCGCAGCTGGTTCTTGTCGGCCACCTTCAGCTGACCGTCTTTATCCCGTACCAGGCCAATATTCTGGCCGCTGACGACGATCGTGCCTTCGCTCGGTTTTTCAAGGAAGTTAATACAGCGTAAAAAGGTACTTTTCCCGGAACCCGATGAACCGATGATACTGATAACGTCCCCGGCTTTCGCCTGCAGCGAGACGCCCTTCAGCACCTCGTGTTCCCCATAGCGTTTATGCAGATCGATAACGTTTAATTTATTGTCGGACATGGCGTTCTCAATGCGTCGAAGAAGGTTTGATATGCTGCAACCAACGCTTTTCCGCTTTGCGGAACAAGCTAATCAGCACATACGAGATAATTAAATAGAGCACCGCGGCGATGCCAAAGGCGGTGAACGGCTGATAGGTGGCCGAGTTGATATCGCGGGCGATTTTCAGCAGATCCGGCACCGTAGCGGTAAACGCCAGCGCCGTCGAGTGCAGCATCAGGATCACTTCGTTACTGTAGGCCGGCAGCGCAATCCGCAGCGCGGAAGGCAGGATGATGCAGCGGTACAGTTTGACCGAAGAGAAGCCGTAGGCCCGCGCCGCTTCAATTTCACCCGCCGGTACCGAGCGGATCGCGCCGGCGAAAATTTCGGTGGTATAAGCGCAGGTGTTCAGGGTCAGCGCCAGCACCGTACAGTTTAGCCCGCTGCGGAAAAAGGCGTTCAGCAGTTCAGTGCCTTTGACGATTTCCAGGGTGTACATACCGGAGTAAAAGACCAACAGCTGCACATACAGCGGCGTGCCGCGAAATATGTAAGTAAACAGCCAGATGGGAAACTGGATGAACTTATTGCTCGAAACGCGGCCGATTGCCAGAAAGACCGCCAGGATGCCCCCCATGACCACCGAAGAGATCAGCAACCATAAGGTAATCGCCACGCCGGTAAAGCGATAGCCGTCGGTCCACAGCAGGGATTTCCAATATTCCTGAATAATTTCAATCACAGGTCAGCCCTCTTGACGCCAACGGTATAGCGGCGTTCGAGCAGCAGCAGTACGCCATTAGAAAGGGTGGTAAATACCAGATAAATCAGGCCGCAGACGATGGCGAAGTAGAACGGCTGCCAGGTGCTTTTGCCCGCCAGCTGCGTGGCTTTGACCACATCCTCCAGCCCCAGCAGCGAGACCAGCGCCGTCGCCTTGAGGATAACCTGCCAGTTGTTGCCGATCCCCGGCAGCGCGTAGCGCATCATCGCCGGGAACAGGATGCGCCGGAACGTCTGCCCGCCGCTGAAGCCAAAGGCGGTGGCCGCTTCGATATGCCCCTTCGGCACCGCCAGGTAGGCGCCGCGGAAGGTTTCCGTAAAATAGGCGCCATAGATAAAGCCAAGGGTAATAATCCCGGCGATCATCGGGTCAATATCAAACTGCGCCATGCCCAGCGCATCGGTAACGCTGTTAAGCGCAATCTGCAGGCCGTAGAAAATCAACAGCATCAGCACCAGGTCGGGGACGCCGCGGATCAGTGTGGTATAGCCTTCAAATACCAGCGCCAGAGGACGATTGCTCGATAGCTTTGCGCCAGCGCCCGCCAGCCCAATCAGGACGGCGAGAACGACCGAGCTGAGCGCAAGCTCCAGGGTGACAAGCGCACCCTGCAAAATAACCTGTGAAAACCCATACAGCATGCTGCCTACCCTGTCTGTCATCCACCATTGCGCGTGAATCGGACGCGCAATGGTGAGGCGTGAGAATTATTCGCCGTATACGTTAAAATCGAAATATTTTTTCGCCAGCTTGTCGTAGGTGCCGTCCTTACGCATCTCTGCAAACGCTTTATTCAGCGCTTCGCGCAGTTCGTTGTCTTCCTTACGCAGCCCCATACCGGTGCCGACGCCGAACAGCTTTTCGTCCTTAATCGACGGACCGCCAAACTGATAATCTTTACCGATAGGCTGTTTCAGGAACCCTTCGCTGGCCGCGACCTCATCCTGGAAAGCGGCGTCAATACGGCCGGCGGTCAGGTCGGAATAGATATTGTCCTGCCCCTGATAGGAGACAATTTCGATACCTTTCGGCGCCCAGTGCTCATTACCATAAGTTTCCTGCGTCGTACCCTGCAGCACGCCCACGCGCTTACCCTTCAGGGTGGCAAGATCCGGCGTTACCGGGCTGCCCTTTTTCACCACCAGACGCGAATCAGCCGCATACAGTTTGTCGGTGAAAGCGATTTCCTGCTGACGCTTTTCGGTAATCGACAGCGAAGACATAATCGCGTCGATTTTCTTCGCTTTTAAAGAGGGGATCAGCGCATCCAGCGGGTTTTCCACAAAGGTACATTGGGTATTAATACGCTTACACAGCTCTTTTGCCAGATCGATATCAAAACCCACCAATTCCCCCTGCGCATTCTTCGATTCGAAGGGAGCATAAGTCGGATCGGTACCGATACGAATTTTTTGCGGAATAGCGGCAAAGACCGTGGAAACGCTGGAAAGGGCCAGCGCTAAAGAGAGAGACAACGCCAGTTTTTTCATAACTATCCTCGACAGACTGTCATTCTAACGGGTTTATTAGAACTATTAACACCAGTTATCGTGCCATTATTCGCCCCTTGAGGGCAAAGATTTATGCACCAGAAAGGCCATTTTTTTGCACCACAAACGCTTAACTATGCATTTTTTAGCCACAAAAGCGCCTGCCTTTGCACTAAAATGATCCACAGCGTCTGGCGATGCACCTTTTCAGGGCTTTTACACGAGCATGGCGGCAGGCCCACCCGATAGCGCGGGCCTGCGGCAGTCTTAGTCGCCGTAGACGTTAAAATCGAAGTATTTCTTCGCCATTTTGTCGTAGGTGCCGTCTTTGCGCATCTCGCCCAGCGCTTTATCAAACGCGGCTTTCAGCTCGGCGTCGTCCTTACGCAGGCCGATACCGGTGCCGTCGCCAAAGTACTTTTTGTCTTTAACGGACGGGCCGGCAAAGGCGAAATCTTTCCCGGCAGGCTGCTTCAGGAAGCCTTCGCTGGCGGCGACTTCATCCTGCAGCGCCGCATCCAGACGACCAGCGGAGAGGTCGGAATAGATCAGGTCCTGGTTCTGATATGCCACCACGTCAACGCCTTGGCTGCGCCAGCGATCGTTAGCATAGGCTTCCTGCGTGGAGCCCTGCAGCACGCCGACGTGCTTACCTTTCAGCGCCTCCAGCGTCGGCTGGTTCGGCGAGCCTTTGGCCGCGATCAGCCGGGAGTCGGCGGCATAAAGCTTGTCAGAGAAGGCGATCTCTTGCTGGCGCTTCTCGGTGATGGAGAGCGAGGAGATGATGGCGTCAATTTTCTTCGCCTTGAGGGAGGGGATCAGGGAGTCAAAATCACTGCCGACCCAGGTACATTTCACCTTAATACGGGAGCACAGTTCATTGCCTAAATCGATATCAAAGCCAACAAAGTCCCCTTTCGCGTCTTTCGACGAAAAGGGTGCATAGGTCGCGTCAGTGCCAATGCGAATGCTCTGCGGCAGAGCAGCAAACACACTGGCCGTGCTGCTCATTCCCACGAGTAAAGAGAGAGCCAGAATCGTCTTCTTCATACAGTACCCTTAAGTGTCGTGATGTGGTGCGTTGCTTGTTATGGTGATTGCCGATCAATCCTGCAGTTTTTGTGCCATCTTCCCGGTGCGTGCCGGGAACAGGGTTAAATTTGTTAAAATAAAGTTGCAGGATTGTCTTAAAAGGGAAGATACCAGCATTACTGGCGAAACCGCAGCGCCTGAGCGCAAAAAGACGAAATAAATGTCGAGGATTTGATCGGGACGACAAATTTGCACCAGCGCAGCGCAAGCGTACATTTATCGCACCTGGTTGGTGCAATCCTGTGACCCTTGCCAGCGCGTAAATAAGTCTTGTTCCAGGCTAATGTCGAACTGATCGAGTACCCGGTTGACGGTCTGGTTGATAACATCATCCAGGCTTTGCGGCCGATGGTAGAAGGCCGGCACCGGCGGCATAATCACCGCCCCCAGCTCCGCAGCCTGCACCAGCAGTCGCAGATGGCCAAGATGGAACGGAGTCTCCCGCACGCAGAGCACCAGCGGACGACGCTCCTTCAGCACCACATCCGCCGCCCGCGTCAGCAGACCATCCGTGTAGCTATGGACAATACCCGAGAGCGTTTTCATTGAGCAGGGTAAAATCACCATCCCGGCGGTTTTAAACGAGCCGGAGGAGATACTGGCGGCGATGTCGCGGGCATCATGCACCACATCAGCCAGCGCCTGCACTTCACGCACGGTAAAGTCGGTCTCCATCGCCAGCGTCTGGCGCGCCGCCTGACTGAGGATCAGATGGGTTTCAATATCCGGCACATCCCGCAGCACCTGCAGCATCCGCACGCCATAGATGGCGCCGCTGGCGCCGGAAATGCCAATAATCAGTCGTTTCACGTTCTGTTACCCCTTGCGCGTCATGCCGCAGACTTTGCCGGATTATAGCCGTTGGCGCAACCATTGACGCACCGTTGCCGGGCGAAAAAAAGGCCCGCCGTCCATCAGGAACGGCAGGCCCGCGACGCGTGAACGGCTTAACCCTCGTTGTGCATCTCGAGGTTTTCGACTTCGTTCTGCAGCTGAACCGCTTTGGCATCATCGTTACGCAGGGAATCGAGGTAGTCGAGGTACTGCTGGTCGACATCCCGGGTGACGTACACGCCGTTGAACACAGAACATTCAAACTGCTGAATATCCGGATTTTCCGCGCGCACCGCCTCGATCAGATCGTTGAGATCCTGGAAAATCAGGCCATCGGCGCCGATGATCTGGCGGATCTCATCCACTTCGCGGCCATGAGCGATAAGTTCGTTGGCGGTCGGCATATCGATACCGTACACGTTCGGGAAACGAATTTCCGGCGCGGCTGAGGCCAGATACACTTTTTTCGCCCCTGCTTCGCGCGCCATCTCGATGATCTGCTCCGAGGTGGTGCCGCGAACGATGGAATCGTCCACCAGCAGCACGTTCTTATCGCGGAACTCCGCACGGTTGGCGTTGAGCTTGCGGCGCACAGACTTACGACGCAGTTGCTGGCCCGGCATGATAAATGTGCGGCCGACGTAGCGGTTCTTCACGAAGCCCTGTCGATAAGGCTTGTCGAGGATGCGGGCGATCTCCAGCGCGATATCGCAGGAGGTCTCCGGGATCGGGATAACGACGTCAATATCCAGATCTTCCCACTCGCGGGCAATCTTCTCGCCCAGCTTGGTTCCCATATTAACGCGGGCGCTGTAGACGGAAATTTTGTCGATAAACGAGTCCGGACGGGCAAAATAGACGTACTCGAACAGGCACGGGTTGCTGACCGGGTTATCGGCGCACTGACGGGTAAACAGCTGGCCCTTCTCGGTAATATAAACCGCTTCGCCCGGCGCCACATCGCGCAGGAATTCAAAGCCAAGGGTGTCAAGCGCCACGCTTTCCGAGGCCACCATATACTCGGTGCGGCCATCGCCTACGTCACGTTTGCCCAACACCAGCGGACGAATGCCGTTCGGGTCGCGGAAGGCCACCATGCCATGACCGATGATCATCGCCACGCAAGCATACGCGCCGCGGATCAAGCGGTTGGTCGCCGCAATCGCGGCAAAGATGTTATCCGCTTCCAGTGGGTAGTGACGGAAGTTATCCAGCTCACTGGCGAAAATATTGAGGAGGATTTCGGAATCTGAGGTGGTATTGATGTGGCGGCGTTTTTCTTCAAACAGCTTTTTACGCAGCTCATGGGCGTTGGTCAGGTTGCCGTTATGCGCCAACGTGATGCCATACGGCGAGTTGACGTAAAACGGCTGCGCTTCGGAGGCGCTGGAGCTGCCCGCCGTGGGGTAACGCACGTGGCCAATCCCCATATTGCCCTGCATACGCTGCATATGGCGGGCTTCGAATACGTCGCTTACCAGCCCGTTAGCCTTACGCAACCGGAAGCAGTTGTTGGCATCAATGGTGATGATGCCAGCGGCATCCTGTCCACGGTGCTGGAGCACCGTTAGCGCATCATAAATCGACTGGTTAACCGGCATAACACCGGCGATACCGACAATACCGCACATACGTCTTTTCCTCGTTCAGCAACGACCTAAAGTCTATACTTTAGGCAAGAAACTTGACGAGCTTTGCAGGTATTCAAAAAACCATCTGATGACGGGGGTAAAATAGGGAATAAACTGCGACTGATGCCAGTCATCGCTCTTCGCCATCCCGGTAAAGGTGTCAAGGAAGAACAGAATAGCGGCGATGATCAGCACCCCACGTAGCGCGCCGAAGCAGATCCCCAATACCCTGTCGGTACCTGACAAACCGGTCTTCTCCACCAGCTGGCCTATCACATAGTTCACGATAGCGCCAACGATGAGCGTCACGATAAACAGCGCCGCAATAGCAATCCCATTTCGAACCCGTTCATCCTCAAAGCCCGTAAACCAGACAGACAGATCAGCGTAGTAGTGGCTGGCGACATAAAACGCGCAACCCCACGTGACTAACGATAAAGCTTCGCGAACGAAGCCGCGGATCAGGCTGACCAGGCAAGAAAGACCCAGCACCGCCATAATGGCGTAATCAATCCAGACCATATACGTCCCACGATTTTACGCCCTGTCGTCCAGTTCGGGGCGCATTCTAACAGAAAAAGAAAACGTTTGCGTAGGGATTTCCTTGCCCTACAGAAATAAAAATGGCGCTGAAAAAACATTCAACGCCAGACTGTCTTTCGCCTCTTCAGGGCGGCTGAGACAGGGTTTACGGGGCGTTTAGCCCCGCCGCGTTCTTTCCGCATCGCGGAAAAAACAATCAGTTCGGGGTGAAGCCCATCACTACCCCGCTGAGCCCGGAGATCTGTTGCAGATCGCCCAGCTGGCCCTTGAGCTTGTCTTTTGACGCATCCGGCCCGACGAGGATACGGGTAATTTTACCCTGTACCGGCGTCGAAGGCGACGTATACACTTTGAAGCCCGACGCCCGCAGTTTACCAACGATCTCGTTCACCTTATCGGCGTTCTTCAACGCGCCCAGCTGAACCACATAGGCTTTGCCGGTCGGCGCCGGCAGGGCCGCCTGCTGCTGCGGTTGTTGCTGCTGTGGCTTAGCAGGCGGTGGCGTTGGCGTCGCGGCCTGCTGTTGCGGCTGCGGCTTCGGCTGAGGTTTAGGCTGGGGTTTCGCGGCCACTACCGGCTCCTGAACGTCATCGAAGCTGTTGCTGTTCACCGGGATACGCGACGGATCTAACGATGGCGCGGCGGCATCGCCCGCCCGCACCTCTTCCGCCGCCCCTTCCGGCGGCTGCGAAGGCAGCGCCTGAGTCGCCGCCGGAAGCATATCCGGTTCATCACGATCGCCCGGTTTCGGCACCAGCGGGATCGCGGCAAACTCATCCTGGTAATGCTTTTTCTGCCCGTCCAGCAGCCCTGGCAGGATAATCACCCCCAGCGCTACCAGCACGATTGTCCCGACTAAACGGTTCTGAAACTTACTCGCCACCGATTCTCCCCGCGTCTATCTCTTCCATAACCTGTGCGACCGTGTGAAACGAACCACACACCAGCACGGTATCTTCCACTTTAGCGTCAGCCATGGCCGCATGCCACGCCTGCGCCACGCTGCTATAGACTGTGCCGCCACGCAAATGTTCCACCAGCTGCTCCGCCGTCGCCCCGCGCGGCCCTTCCAGCGGCGCGCAGTACCAGGCGTCGACTTCCGGGGCCAGATTGGCCAACGTGCCGGCAATGTCCTTATCATGCAGCATACCAATAACCGCCAGCACGCGTCCCGTTTTCGCTAACGTTTTGAGACGCCCGGCGAGATAAGCCGCCGCGTGCGGGTTATGCGCCACATCGAGGATCACCCGCGGGGCGTCGCTGATTATCTGAAAGCGTCCCGGCAGCATCGCGTCGCGGATCCCCGCGCGCAGGATAGCGTCATCCACGGCAAGTCCGCTGGCGCGCAGCGCCGCCACGGCCGTGGCGGCGTTCGGCAACGGCACCTGAGGCAGAGGCAGGTGGCTTAACGCCCCGCCCGCGTCGCGGAAAGACCATGTCTCGCCTTCCACCTCATAGCGCCAGTCGACGCCGCGGCGCTGGAGCAGGGCGCCCTTCTCGCTCGCCACTTCAGCAATGGTGTGCGGCATATCCGGCTCCCCTACTACCGCCGGTTTTCCGTCACGGAAGATACCGGCTTTCTCCCGGCCGATACTTCCGCGATCCGGTCCCAGCCAGTCGGTATGATCGAGAGCGATGCTGGTAACCACGGCGACATCGGCATCCACGATATTAGTGGCGTCGAGACGGCCGCCGAGCCCCACCTCCAGGATCACCACGTCCAGCTGCGCCTGCTTAAACAACCATAGCGCAGAGAGCGTGCCGTACTCAAAGTAGGTCAGCGAGATGTCGCCCCGCGCCGCTTCAATCTCCGCAAACGAGGCCGTATGCGCCGCCTCCGGCAGTTCCGCTCCCTGAATGCGCACGCGTTCGGTGTAACGCACCAGATGCGGAGAGCTGTAGACCCCCACTTTATAGCCAGCCGCCATCAGGACGGTTTCCAGCGTGCGGCAGGTGGTGCCTTTGCCATTGGTACCCGCGACCGTAAAGACGAACGGCGCCGGTTTGACGATATCCATCTGCCGCGCGACCTCGCTGACGCGCGCCAGCCCCAGGTCGATGGTTTTACTGTGCAGATGTTCCAGATAAGAAAGCCACGTAGCCAGGGGCGACGTGGCCTGAGGAATAGGATCTTTTTCCATGATGCCCGCAAGAATTGACGGTTAACGAGTATGAATAAAAAAGGGCAGCGCCGCCAGGCCCTGCCCTCTGCTTTATCAGGCCTCGGGTTCCTGATCCGGTGCCGGCGGCACCACCACGCCTTCATGAGGCGTTTCCGAAGCGGCAACCGGCGCCGGCAGGTTCATCAGCTTCGCCAGAATGCTGGCCAGCTTGAGACGCATTTCCGGACGGCGAACGATCATATCGATCGCCCCTTTTTCAATCAGGAACTCACTGCGCTGGAATCCCGGCGGCAGCTTCTCACGTACGGTCTGCTCAATGACGCGAGGACCGGCAAAGCCGATCAGCGCTTTCGGCTCGGCAATGTTCAGGTCACCCAGCATCGCAAAGCTCGCCGATACGCCGCCCATGGTCGGGTCGGTCAGCACAGAGATGTACGGTAATCCGCGCTCCTGCATTTTCGCCAGCGCCGCGGAGGTTTTCGCCATCTGCATCAGCGACATCAGCGCTTCCTGCATACGGGCGCCACCGGAGGCGGAGAAGCAGATCAGCGGGCAGTTATCTTCCAGCGCCTGCTCCACCGCGCGCACAAAGCGTGCGCCAACGACGGAACCCATCGATCCCCCCATAAAGGAGAATTCAAAGGCGGCGGCCACAACCGGCATCGCGTAGAGCGTACCTTTCATTACCACCAGCGCGTCTTTCTCGCCCGTCTCTTTTTGAGCGGACGCCAGGCGGTCTTTGTATTTTTTTGAATCGCGGAACTTCAGCACATCTTTTGGCTCAAGTTCGCTACCCAGTTCCACCAGAGAACCTTCATCCAACAGGCTATGCAGGCGATTACGCGCCGACATGCGCATATGGTGATCGCACTTAGGACAAACCTCCAGGTTGCGCTCCAGCTCGGCGCGGTAGAGTACCTGACCGCAGCTGTCGCACTTGGTCCATACACCCTCAGGAATGCTCGCCTTGCGGGTGGGAGTGATGTTGCTTTTAATTCGTTCAATCCAGCTCATTGATAACCTTTCTGCCTGAACCTGGTCGATGCCAGTTTTGTCGTAAGGGGCGCATAATGCCATTTTTGCCTCTTACAGACCATGAATGTTGCACATTAAATCATATCATCCCGGAACATGGGATAAAAAAGTGGTCAAACCGCTGCGCGTGACGCTCTGCACCGTCACGCGCAACACAGGCTAAACTACTTCGCCTGCTTCGCCGCCGCCCGCTTATGGCGAATAATCTCAATCACGCCCGGCAGGACGGAAAGCACGATGATCGCCACGATCAGCAGCTTAAGGTTCTCCTGCACCACCGGCAGATCGCCAAACAGATAGCCGGCGTAGGTGAACAGCAGCACCCACAGCAGCGCCCCGACGACGTTATAGGCCGCAAAATGACGATAGGACATATGCCCCATTCCCGCCACAAACGGCGCGAAGGTTCGGACTATCGGCACAAAGCGCGCGAGGATAATGGTTTTTCCGCCGTGACGTTCGTAGAAGCTATGGGTTTTATCCAGATAGCTGCGACGGAAAATCTTCGAGTTCGGATTGCTGAACAGCTTTTCGCCGAACAGCCGGCCAATGGTGTAGTTGACCGCATCGCCGACGATAGCCGCGATAACCATCAGCAATACCATCAGATGGACATTAAGATCGTTGGTGGGCAGGGCCGAGAGCGCGCCCGCGACGAACAGCAGGGAATCTCCCGGCAGAAACGGCGTCACCACCAGCCCGGTTTCGCAGAACAGAATCAAAAACAGAATGGCATAAACCCAGACGCCGTACTGGGCGACCAGCTCGGCCAGGTGCACATCAATATGCAGGATGAAATCAATTAAAAAGTGAATCAAGTCCATGTTTGTCTTTACCCTTAATGACCCTATTAGTCCGCCAGAAACAGCGGGCCCATTGGCAGCACCGGTAAATCATAATGGGCCGGGTAATCCACCGACACCAGATACAACCCTTCCGCTTTTGCCGTTGCCGCAGCGAGCGTCCTGTCTTTTGCTGCCAGCAGTTCTGCCATCCAGCTCTCCGGCTGGTTACCGGCCCCGATTTCCATCAGGCTGCCCACAATATTCCTGACCATATGATGTACAAAGGCATTCGCTTTGATATCCACCACCACATAAGCGCCGTAACGGGTAACGTTAATGTGCATCACGTTGCGCCACGGGGTTCGCGACTGGCACTGCACTGCGCGAAACGAGGTAAAGTCATTCTCCCCCAGCAGACACTGCGCGGCGCGCTGCATGCGCGCGGCGTCGAGCGGCTGGTGAAAATGCGTGACGCCATGACTCAATACCGCCGGACGCAGGCGATGATTATAGATGACGTAACGATAGCGGCGCGCCGTGGCGCTGAACCGGGCATGAAAATCCGCCGGTACATGTTTGACCCAACGCACCGCGATGTCACCAGGTAAATTCGCATTTACCCCCAGCGTCCAGGCGGCATCTTTACGCTGCGCCCGGGTTTCGAAATGCACCACCTGGCCGGTGCCATGGACACCGGCGTCGGTGCGGCCGGCGCAAAAGACGGTAATCGGTTCGTTCGCCACCTGCGAGAGCGCCTTTTCCAGCTTCTCCTGCACGCTGCGCACTTCGTTTTGCCGCTGCCAGCCGTAATATTTGCTACCGTCGTACTCGATGCCCAGCGCGATTTTACAGACCGGCTGTTGCTCCATCTCAGACATCAGTACAGGTACTCCTCAATCAGCTTCTCGGCGATCTTCACCGCCATCAGCGCGCCGCCGAAGCGGACGTTATCCGCCACCGACCAGAACTGGACCTGCTCCGGCATGCCGTAATCATTATGCACGCAGCCGATGGAGAGACGGGCGTTACCGGAGGCGTCGCCAACCTGAGTGGGGAATTCGCCCTCTTCAGACAGTTCGATCTCCTCGCCGCGGGTAAAGGCGTCACGCGCCTCTTCCGCCGCCAGCGGACGCATCGCTTCAAAGTTCACCATCTGCGCATGGCCGTAGAAGACCGGCGACTGGACGACGCTGGCGGAGATCATCAGCCCGTCATCCTGCAGAATTTTGCGCGCTTCATCGACGATACGGCGCTCTTCGCGCACGCTACCTTCACGATCCGGCAGTAGAGGCAGCATGTTGAACGCCAGCTGGCGGCCAAAGAAATCGTCTTCATCGATGGGGATGCCGTTCAACAGCTTGGCGCTCTGCCCTGCCAGCGCATCCACCGCTTTTTTCCCCTGCCCTGAGGCGGAGAGCAGGTTAGTGACGCTAATGCGCGACAGTCCACCCTGATCGATAAGCGGCTTGAGCGCCGTCAGCAGCTGGCTGGTCAGACTGTTGGGCACCGCAATCAGATTGCGGTTGCGGTAATCGCCTAACACAAACGGGTTCACGTCCGGCACCACCAGCGGTACGTCCGGCTCCAGCGCAAACAGGCCGCTGAGATCGATAACCAGACACCCGGCGTTTGTCGCATCTTCGACATACGCCGCACTGGCTTCTGCGCCTGCGGCAAAGAAAGCCAGCTGGGCCTGGGTCCAGTCAAACTCGGCGGCGTCCTTGACGATCACCGACTTGCCACCAAAACGCAGATGTTCGCCCGCGCTTTCATTGCGCGCCAGAGCAAAAATCTCCCCCACCGGGAACTGGCGTTCAGCAAGAGTTTCGAGCAGGGCTTCGCCTACGGCGCCCGTTGCGCCCAGTACGGCAATATTCCAGCCTTCAGACATGGTGGTTTACTCCAGAAATAAAGCGGCCCTGCCGGAGTATCCGGCAGGGGCATTAAGAAGACATTAACGAACAGGATGATGCACGGCGTTAAAACCGAGCTGGCGCAACAGGGCCGCCGCCTGCTCATCGCTGCACTGCACGTACAGCGAAGACCATTCGCGACGTTCCTGATAATTTTTACGCAGCTTGTCGAATTCACCGGCGACGCCCGCCACCTTCCGCAGCGGCGCATCATCGCGGCGCACATCATACACCAAATGTACCAGTCTTTTCAGCGTCGGCTGATCGAGCGGGCCATGCAGGGTGATGCGGCCAAACTCCGGGGCCGGCAACAAGGTATCCAGCGCCACCTGCTGCGGATGGCCGATAAAGGCGCTATAGGCTTCGAATACCTGCGTCGTCCCGCGCGCCTTCCCTTCAAGGGTATAGCCGGCGATATGCGCCGTGCCGATATCCACTCGCTTAAGAAGCTCTACGTTGAGATCCGGCTCCGGCTCCCAAACGTCCAGCACCACGCTCAGGGACTGACCGGCTTCCAGTCGTTTCAGCAACGCAGCGTTATCCACCACCGGCCCGCGGCAGGCGTTGATCAAAATCGTTCCGGGCTTCAGGCGGCTAATCAGCGCCTCATCCGCCAGATGCAGGGTTTTATATTGCCCTTCTTTATACAGCGGGGTATGGAAGGTGATGACATCAGCTTGCTGGACCAGATCGTCGAGGGAGCGGAAGTCGCCTTCGTCGCCGCGGTCGGCACGCGGGGGATCGCAAAGCAGGGTTTTGATACCCAACGCCTCCAGGCGCTTTTGCAGCCGCCCGCCGACGTTACCGACGCCGACGATCCCGATGGTGCGATCGCGCAGCGCGAAGCCGTCACGTTCAGCCAGCATCAGCAGCGCTGAAAAGACATACTCCACCACCGCGATGGCGTTGCAGCCGGGCGCCGCGGAGAAACCAATCCCCGCCTGCTGCAGCCACGCCTGATCGACATGATCGGTGCCTGCGGTCGCGGTGCCGACGAACCTGATGGCCTTGCCGGCAAGCAATGCTTCATTGACCCGGGTGACCGAGCGCACCATTAAGGCATCCGCATCGGTCAGGGCATCGGCCGGAACCGGGCGGCCCGGGATCGCCTGCACGTCGCCTAAACGGCTAAAAAGCTCACGGGCATAGGGCATATTTTCATCAACGAGGATTTTCACAGTTCAGTACCTGTCTGAGAACGAGAGTTAACCGGGGAAGTGTGCCATAATCTGGCCGCCAGGCATACTCATCACCTGGTTCCAGTACCGCGATATCGAAAGGATGAATCATGACGCACCCCCTTGCAGATATGCCAGACCGTCCTCCTGGGCGAGGCCCATCAGGCACTGCCGCCACCGGCGAACCTTCGCTTTCCATGCAGCAACGCACCGTCCTGGAGCGATTGATCACGCGCCTGGTGGCGCTGACCTCGCAGCAGAATGCGGAAGTGTGGGCCTGCGTCAAACATGATCTCGGACTAAAAGGCGACACGCCCCTGCTGGCCCGCCATTTCAGCGCCGCAGAGGCCAGTCTCAACCAGCGCTTAGCCGCCGCGCAGGACAATCATCATCATCGCCAGACCCTGGCGCAGCTCAGCGATCTGCTCGGCCAGGGCAATAACCGCCAGGCGGTGAGCGATTATATTCGTCAGCATTATGGGCAAACGGCGCTGCATGCCCTCAGCCAGACGCAACTGGAGCACATTCTGCATCTGCTGCAGCGTGGTCAGCTGTCTATCCCGCAGCCGCAGCAGCGCCCGCCGACCCTCCGCCCGCTGTTGCCAGCCGAGCACAACACGCTCAATCAGCTGGTGACGAAGCTGGCGGCCGCCACTGGCGAACCAAGCAAGCTGATTTGGCAGTCCATGCTGGAACTTTGCGGCGTCAAGTCCGGGGAGCTGATCCCGGCGACGCACTTCACGCCGCTTTCCTACTGGCTACAGGCGCGGCAGACCCTCAGCGCGCAAACCGCGCCGACGCTGACCTCGCTGCAGGGAGCGCTCAAGCAGCCGCTGGAGGCCGCAGAGTGGCAGAAGATTGTCGACTTTGCCCGTCGCAACTGGCAGGTTACGCCGCAGACCACGCTGAGCCCGGCGCAGATCCTGGCGCTGTTGAACAAGGTGTTTGTGCTGCGGGTAGCCCGCGCCCAGGAGACGCTGGCGATCCCGCAGGAGGAGCCCGTGACCAGGCGGACATGGGCCGCTAAGCCCTGGCAGCTGGCGCTGGGCGCGGTTGTCCTGCTCCTGGTGCTGTGGCTCCTGCTGTAGCCCAGCAGGCACAGGTGGCGTTCACGGCTCCCTTTCATGCCAAACGCCACGGTGTTGACTACAGCGGTTTCAGGCCGGACAACAACCTAGCGGCGAAATGAGATGAGGGTGACGAGGATCCCCAGCGCCGCGCAGAGGGCGCCGGCAAGAAATACCGACGAGTAGCCCAGCGAAGTGGCCAGTAGACCGGTCAGCGGCCCGGTCAGGCCATAAGAGATATCCTGAAAGGCTGCATAGCCGCCGAGCGCAGTGCCGCGCACCTGCGCCGGGACGCGCTTCACCACCTCCACGCCAAGCGACGGGAAAATAAGCGAACAGCCGCATCCGGTCAGCGCCGCGCCGGCCAGCGCTACCCAGACGCCCGACGCCAGCCCCAGCAGCGTCAGACCGACCGCCTCTATCAGCAGCGAGACCATCGCCACTTTAACGCCGCCAAACCGATCCGGCATCCAGCCGAACAGCACCCGCATCAGCACAAAAGCGCCGCCAAACGCCGTCAGGGTAAAGCCGGCCATCGGCCAGTGATGGCTGGCAAAATAGAGGGAGACGAAGGTGCCGATCACCGCAAAGCCGACGCCCTGCAGGCCCAGACCAATCCCCGGCCGCCAGATCATGCCGATGACGCTCCACAGTGAAGGCCGCTCGCCTCCGTGCGCCGCCACTTTGCGCACCGTCCCGTTGATGAGCCAGGCGACGAGCGGCAGTGCCATGGTGACGCAGGCGAGGACCGCCACGCCAAAATGGCTATATATTAACAATCCCAGCGGGGCGCCCACCGCCAGCGAACCGTACATCGCCATACCGTTCCATGACATCACTTTGCCGGAGCGGGCCGGACCCACCAGTCCCATCCCCCAGCTCAGGTTGCCGGTCAGCAGCTGGCTTTCGCCAAACCCGAGAATCAGGCGGCCCAGCAGCAACAGGCCCAACTTCGCGAACACCGGCAGCGGCAGCAGCGCAGCGGCCAGCCAGGCCGCACCGGCCAGGGCGCAGGCCAGCATCCCCTGCAGGACGGAACGTTTGGCGCCGTACTGGTCTGCCAGACGCCCGGCGTAGCCGCGGGTCAGAACGGTGGCGAGGAACTGGATCCCCACCGCCACGCCGACCACAGTGTTACCAAATCCCAGCTCCTGATGGACAAATAGCGGGATCACCGGCAGCGGCAAACCGACGGTCATATAGGTCAAAAAGACGGCGAATGTAATGCGAAAAAGCGAAAAATTCGCGGAAGAATGAGATGTTGTTTCAGTGACTGCGGACATGCATTACTCCAGATTCGCAGAGTAAGGCGAGCAAAGCGACACGCCCCCTCCACCTGACTATCAGGGTTAAGGCGCGTTGGTTGACGTTAAACGCTTACGCATTAGTGGAGAGACTAATGGATTCGCCAGCAGTGTGCCTGCGGGACCTTACCCTGTCAAGATGACAAAAAAGGGGAGCCGTTGGCTCCCCTCAGTGCATCGCGTGCTGATTAGGCGTTGTATTTACGCATCACCAGCGTGGCGTTGGTGCCGCCGAAGCCGAAGCTGTTGGACATCACGGTGGTCAGCTTAGCGTCAGTCGGTTTGGTGACGATGTTCAGGCCGGCTGCCTGCTCGTCCAGCTCTTCGACGTTGATGCTCGGCGCGATAAAGCCGTGCTCCAGCATCAGCAGGGAGTAGATAGCTTCCTGTACGCCCGCCGCGCCCAGCGAGTGGCCGGTCATCGCTTTGGTCGCCGAGATAGCCGGGCTGTTATCGCCGAACACTTCGCGGATCGCGCCCAGCTCTTTCACGTCGCCGACCGGCGTGGAGGTGCCGTGAGAGTTCAGGTAGTCGATCGGGGTATCCACGCCGTGCATCGCCATCTGCATACAGCGCACTGCGCCTTCACCCGATGGAGCTACCATGTCTGCGCCATCGGAGGTTGCGCCATAGCCGACGATTTCGGCATAGATGTGCGCGCCGCGCGCCAGAGCATGTTCCAGCTCTTCCACCACGACCATACCGCCGCCGCCGGCGATAACGAAGCCGTCACGGTTGGCGTCATAGGTGCGGGAGGCTTTTTCTGGAGTGTCGTTGTATTTGGTGGACAGCGCGCCCATGGCGTCGAACTCGCAGGCCATTTCCCAGCACAGCTCTTCGCCGCCGCCGGCAAAGACGATATCCTGTTTGCCCAGCTGAATCTGCTCTACCGCATTACCGATGCAGTGTGCGGAAGTGGCGCAGGCGGAGCTGATGGAGTAGTTAACGCCGTGGATTTTAAACGGCGTGGCGAGGCAGGCGGAAACGCCGGAAGCCATCGCTTTGGTGACCACATACGGACCCACGGCTTTCAGACCACGCGGGCTACGCATGGCATCAGCGCCGAAGACCTGGAATTTCGGGGAGCCGCCGCCGGAGCCTGCGATCAGGCCGACACGCGGGTTATTCTGGTATGCTTCCGGCGCCAGACCTGCGTCGGCAACGGCCTGTTCCATGGACAGGTAAGCATAGATGGAGGCGTCGCTCATGAAGCGCACTACTTTGCGGTCAATGAGGCCAGTGGTATCCAGTTTGACGTTGCCCCATACGTGGCTGCGCATCCCTGAATCTTTAAGCTCCTGAGAGAAAGTGATCCCTGAACGTCCTTCACGCAGAGATGCCAGGACTTCCTGCTGGTTATTACCGATGCTGGAAACGATGCCCAAGCCAGTAATCACTGCACGTTTCATTAAATACCTCTGTAAGTCTCACTATTTTAAGTTTCGTGTCGCACAATAGCGTACACTTGTACGCCGAACAAGTCCGATCAGACATTTTGTGTATAAATTTGCGCCCTCAGGCACACATCGCTAAGATCGCGCTACGCCTTGTGATTCGAGTAACTTACGTGAAACAAAACGCTATACAACCCGCCAACCTGGAATTCAATGCTGAGGGTACACCTGTTTCCCGAGATTTCGACGATGTTTACTTTTCCAATGACAACGGTCTGGAAGAGACGCGCTACGTCTTTCTCGGCGGAAATCGCCTGCCGGAGCGCTTCTCCAGCCACCCTCGCCCGCTGTTGATCGTCGCGGAGAGCGGCTTCGGCACCGGGCTCAATTTCCTCACTCTCTGGCAGGCGTTTGACGTTTTTGTTCGCGATAACCCGGACGTTACCCTGCAAAGGTTACATTTCATCAGTTTTGAGAAATATCCGCTGAAGGCGGAAGATCTCCGCCTGGCGCACCAGCGCTGGCCAGAGCTGGCCCCATGGGCAGAACAGCTGCAGGCGCAATGGCCTTCGGCCTTCGCCGGGTGCCATCGTCTGCTGCTCGACGGCGGACGGGTGACGCTCGATCTGTGGTTTGGCGATATCAACGAGCTGACCAGAGAGCTGGATGATTCGCTGAATCAGCAGGTGGACGCCTGGTTTCTCGACGGCTTTGCCCCGGCGAAAAATCCCGACATGTGGACCCAGGATCTGTTCAATGCCATGGCGCGCCTGGCGCGTCCCGGCGGAACACTGGCCACTTTTACCTCCGCCGGTTTTGTCCGCCGCGGCCTGCAGGAAGCCGGATTTACCCTGCGTAAAACCAAGGGCTTCGGCCGCAAACGGGAGATGCTGACCGGCGAGATGGCGCAAACGCTGGCCTTTCCGGCGCGCGCGCCCTGGTTCGCCCGCCGAGGCAGCGAGGCCCGCGAAGCGGCCATCGTCGGCGGCGGTATCGCCAGCGCCCTGCTCTCCCTGGCGCTGCTGCGTCGCGGCTGGCAGGTGACCCTCTACTGCGCGGACGACGCCCCGGCGCAGGGCGCCTCCGGTAATCGCCAAGGCGCGCTCTACCCGCTGTTAAGCCAGCACGATCCGGCGCTGGCGCGCTTTTTCCCGGCCGCCTTTACCTTCGCCCGCCGCACCTACGACGCGCTGCCGGTGCTGTTCGATCATCAATGGTGCGGGGTCACCCAGCTTGGCTGGGATGAAAAAAGCGCGCACAAAATCGCCCAGATGTTGGCCCTGGAGTTGCCCCCTGATATCGCCTGCGCGGTGACGGCGGATCAGGCCGCGGAGCTGACCGGCGTCGAGACCGGCTGCGGCGGCATAACCTATCCGGCCGGCGGTTGGCTGTGTCCACAGCAGCTCACCGCCGAGCTGCTGGCGCTGGCGGCAACTCGCGGTCTGCACGTGCATTATGGTTATCAGGTCGAGACGCTGAGTGCAGAAGGCGATGGCTGGCTGCTCAACCACCAGCGCTATCATCAGGCGGTCGTGCTGGCCAACGGCCACCGCATCGCGGATTTTGCGCAAACCGCGCCGTTGCCCGTCTATCCCGTGGGTGGCCAGGTCAGCCATATACCCACCACCCCGCGGCTTTCCGCTTTGCGCCAGGTGCTGTGCTACGACGGCTACCTGACGCCGCAGAATCCGCAAAACCAGCAGCATTGTATTGGCGCCAGCTACCATCGCGGCAAAACCGACACCACCTTCAGCGAAGGAGATCAGCAGCACAACCGGCAACGGCTGATCGACTGCTTCCCGGGCGCGGAGTGGCCGCAGGACGTGGATATCAGCGCAAGTGACGCCCGCTGCGGCGTGCGCTGCGCCACCCGCGATCATTTGCCGATGGTCGGCAACGTGCCGGACTATGCGGCGACATTGACGCAATACGCCAACCTCCACGAACGGCAGGATAGCGCCGGTAGCGCGCCGGTCTTTCATAACCTGTTTATGCTTGGCGCCCTCGGATCGCGAGGCATTTGCACCGCGCCGTTAAGCGCTGAGATACTGGCGGCGCAGATGAGCGCTGAACCGCTGCCGCTGGATAGCGACACCCTGGCGGCGCTGAATCCGAACCGGCTATGGGTGAGAAAACTGCTGAAGGGAAAAGCGGTGAAATAAAACCATGAGGGCAGGCAATTTCCCGGGTACGGCTGACGCCTGACCCGGGCTACAACATGGCTCAGGCCTGATTTTTTGCCTGCAGATACAGGTTTTCCCACATGCCCTGCACCAGAATTTGGTCCGGCGGCGACAGCTCGCCAGCGCCGATGGCTTTCTCCAGGCTATGGCTGACTTTGCTGTGTACCGCTTCAGCTGAATGCTCGCCCTCACCTTCCAGCTCTGCCACCGCCAGCGTCAGGTGGCCGCGCAGATAACCGCCGGCAAACAGTTCATCATCACTGGCGTGGTCTACCATGTTGTCAATCAGCGCCAGAATGCGTGATTCAAACTCCGCGATCATCGTCTTACCTCTTGTCATGTAATGTGTGGCCTTAGTGCAGGTCTTCCGGCCACGGAAAGTGTTCTGCCGTCAATGGCGGCGTTTGATAATAGTGTTGTAGTGCGCGAATAAGACGCGCCGGACGTTCGGGGATCCCTTGTTCAAGCAGAGTCATCACCTGGGCATGTACCCGGCGCTGAAAGGCGATGCGATCGGGTTCGACGTCACCTTCCAGATTGTCACAGCTGACGTTAAACGGAAATCCCGCCGCCACGCAGAACAGCCACTCCAGGGCCTGCGGTTTCACCTCGACGTCCTCAAACTGGCTTTGGGTCATTGCATCGCGACCGTCCGGGCAGTACCAGTAGCCAAAATCCACCTGTTCGCGGCGAGCCTTGCCGGCGATACACCAGTGGGAGATCTCGTGCAGAGCGCTGGCAAAAAAACCGTGCGCGAAGACGATACGGTGATATGGCGTGCCATCGTCTGCCGGAAGGTAGATCGGCTCATCGTCGCCTTTCACCAGGCGAGTATTAAAATCTGCGGCAAAGCAGCTATCGAAGAGATCGATCAGCTGCTGATAATGGTGTTGCTGTTGCATTAATGAATTCCCAACCACTGCAAAATCTCAGCCCCGTGGCTGTCGTAGAGAAGCTTCGCGCTCATCACCGCCGAGACGATAACGATCATCGGTCGGATCAGCGATTGCCCTTTACTCAGCACCAGCCGGGAGCCGGCGCGGGCGCCAATAAATTGTCCGGCCATCATCACAAAGCCGGTAGCCCAGATAACCTTCCCGCCGATAATAAACAGCAGCAGGCCGCCGACGTTCGAGGTGGCGTTGAGCAGTTTGGCGTGGGCCGTCGACTTCGCCAGGTTAAACCCGGCGAGGGTGACAAACGCCAGCGCATAAAACGAACCGGCGCCGGGGCCGAAAAAACCGTCGTAAAACCCGACGCTGCCGCCGGCGACCAGCGCAAACGGAAGACCGTAGAGCCGACGCTGCCGGTCCGCTTCGCCCAGTTTCGGCATCAGCAGAAAATAGAGACCGATGCCGATCACGAGCAACGGCAGGATCTGCTTAAGAATATCGGACTGCACGTGCTGGACCAGCAGCGCGCCGGCGGTTGAACCGATAAAGGTCATCAGAATATTCAGCTTCTGATCGGCGAGATTGACCACCTTGCGCCGGACAAAGTAGAGGGTCGCCGACAGCGATCCGCCGCAGGCCTGCAGCTTATTGGTCGCCAGCGCCTGGGCCGGCGGCATGCCTGCCGCCATAAGCGCCGGCACGGTCAGTAAGCCCCCGCCCCCGGCCAGTGAATCAATAAAACCGGCCAGGATGGCGACAAAAAAAAGCACCACCAGCACCAGCGGCGATACGGAAAACAACTCGATAAAACTATCCATTACAGCACATGCTCATCCAGTAGCGCCTGGCAGGAAGGCGGCAACGGCGGCGGCGTCTTCTTCACAGGTGGGGTAGACCCGGGTTTAGGTGGCTCGAACCAGCTCTGCAGCTCCGCTCCGCAGCCATCGCCGGCCGGCGGTGGCGCCTGATCTTCGCACTCCAGGCTGCCTGCCGGGCAGCGCAGACGGACGTGCATATGGGCGCGATGCTGGAACCAGGGACGAACTTTGCGCAGCCACTGGCGGTCGCTTCCCGCGTCCAGGCACAGCTGCTGTTTAATCGCCGGGTTGACGAAGATGCGGGTCACTTCGCTATCTTCCGCCGCCAGCTTGATCAGCTGGCTGATTTGCGGACTCCACAGCGACGGTACCACGCGTTTGCCATCGCTGGCGACCAGATCCAGGGCCTGCGGCTTCAGCAGCTGGGACGATGTCCAGCGCGTCTGCGGCAGCTGGAGGAAGATATCGACATCGAGGCCCGTCTGATGGCTGGCGTGGCCGCCGTTAAAACGGCCGCCTGCCGGCATCCCCATGTCGCCAATCAGCACGGTCCCTATGCCTTTATTGTGCACCTGATTGCTCAGGCGCTGAATAAACTGAATCAGATCCGGATGACCGAAGTAGCGCCGCTGATCGGTACGCATCACCTGATAGCCGACAGCGTTCAGCGGCAGCGCCTCGGCGCCAACGATACAGCCATTGGAGAACGCGCCAATCGACTGCGCGCTGCCGCCGATTGGCTGGGATATCTTCTGCCATGGCGTGGCGGCCAGGCTGCCGGCGCTGGCCAGCAGCGCCAACAGGGCGATAACGGTGTTTTTCATGGTTACCAGCGTGGAATTGTCGTCGTCACGTCGCCATTCTGCGCGCGCTGACGCATAAAATGATCCATTAAAACGATCGCCAGCATGGCCTCAGCGATCGGTACGGCGCGAATGCCGACGCACGGATCGTGACGCCCTTTGGTGATCATCTCCACCTCTTCGCCAAAGCGGTTAATGGTATGACCGGGAACGGTAATACTGGAGGTCGGCTTCAGCGCGATGTTGGCAACGATCTGCTGACCGCTGCTGATGCCGCCAAGAATGCCGCCGGCGTGGTTGCTCTGGAATCCGGCTTTGGTGATCTCATCGCGGTTTTCGCTGCCGCGCAGCTTCACCACCTCGAAGCCGTCGCCAATCTCCACGCCTTTCACGGCGTTGATGCTCATCAGCGCATGGGCGATATCGGCGTCAAGGCGGTCAAAGACCGGCTCGCCAAGGCCCGGCGGTACGCCGTCGGCGACGACGGTAACTTTGGCGCCAATGGAGTCGCCCTCTTTTTTCAGACCGCGCATCAGTTCATCGAGAGCGTCGATTTTCTCCGGATCCGGGCAGAAGAAGGGATTCTGTTCAACCTCTTCCCAGTCCTTAATGGCCAGCGGAATGTCGCCCATCTGCGTCAGGCAACCGCGAATGACGATGCCGAACTTCGCGGCGAGGAATTTTTTGGCAATCGCCCCGGCCGCCACGCGCATCGCGGTTTCGCGGGCGGAGGAGCGACCGCCGCCACGATAGTCGCGTAGACCATACTTTTGTTCGTAGGTGTAATCCGCATGGCCAGGACGAAACAGATCTTTGATCGCGCCGTAATCCTGCGAACGCTGATCGGTGTTCTCAATCAGCAGCCCGATACTGGTCCCGGTGGTGACGCCTTCGAAGACGCCGGAGAGGATTTTGACCTGATCCGGCTCGCGACGCTGCGTGGTGTAACGCGAGGTGCCCGGGCGACGACGATCGAGGTCGTGCTGCAGATCGGCTTCGGTCAGCGGAATGCCCGGCGGCACACCATCAACGATGCAGCCAAGCGCCAGGCCGTGCGACTCGCCGAAGGTGGTGACGCGAAAGAGTTGTCCAATTGTATTTCCTGCCATCACGGCTCCATTATTTGTCGTTATGTTGGCGTGTTGTTTTTTTTAGTCTTTATAAATACCGAAGTGCGCGCGAGCGTCAATCAGCTGCTGTTTGGTCAGCATAAAGACGCCGTCGCCGCCGTTATCAAACTCAAGCCAGGTAAACGGCACGTCCGGATACTGCTCCATCAGATGTACCATGCTGTTACCGACTTCACAAATCAGAATGCCGTCGTCGCTGAGATAATCCGGCGCATTGCCGAGGATGCGGCGCGTCAGCTTTAGGCCATCGCTTCCGGAGGCCAGACCCAGAACCGGCTCATGCTCATACTCTTCCGGCAGGTCGGCCATGTCCTCTTCATCGACATACGGCGGATTAGTGACGATCAGATCGTACTGTAGCTTCGGCAGATCGCGAAACAGGTCGGAACGGATCGGGGTCACGTGATGGATCAGGCCATGGGATTCCACGTTGTGCTCGGCGACGGCCAGCGCGTCCGGGGAGATATCCACGGCGTCGACTTCGGCTTCCGGGAAGGCATAGGCGCAGGCGATGGCGATGCAGCCGCTGCCGGTGCACATATCAAGGATATGCTGCGGCTTATGGTTAATTAGACCGGCAAACTGGTTATTGATCAGTTCGCCGATCGGGGAGCGCGGCACCAGCACCCGCTCATCAACGAAAAACTCATGGCCGCAGAACCACGCTTTGTTGGTCAGATAGGCGACGGGAATACGCTCGTTCACGCGGCGAATCACCCGCTCTACAATGCGGTGTTTCTCGCTGGAGGTCAGGCGCGCAGTGCGCATATCTTCCGGGATATCCAGCGGCAGATACAGTGAAGGCAGCACCAGCTGTACCGCCTCGTCCCACGGGTTGTCAGTCCCGTGACCGTACCAGATATTAGCAGCGCTGAAACGGCTTACCGCCCAGCGCAGCATGTCCTGAATGGTATGCAGCTCATTGACTGCCTCATCAACAAAAATTTTATCCACGACATCCTCCAGGGCACACTCTGCTATAAATTCGGCGGCTAGTGTGCCATGAAGACGGCGATAAATCAGCATTCTTGCGTAGGGTGGCGGGGGAAAAAACAGGTTTTCCTTGCCCGAAGGGATATTGAGTCGGGTAAACTAGCGCAAAGTATTAATGAGAGCGGACAATGAAAAAGAAGACATCGCTTAGCGAGGAGGATCAGGCGCTGTTCCGTCAGCTGATGACCGGCACGCGGAAGATCAAACAGGACACCATCGTGCACCGCCCGCAGCGCAAGAAAATCACCGAGGTTGCCCCTAAGCGTCTGTTGCAGGAACAGGCCGACAACAGCCACTATTTTTCCGATGAGTTTCAGCCGCTACTGAATACCGAAGGCTCGACGAAATATGTCCGCGCCGACGTCAGCCATTTTGAGCTGAAAAAGCTGCGCCGTGGGGATTATTCGCCGGAACTGTTTCTCGATTTGCATGGGCTCACCCAGCAGCAGGCCAAACAGGAACTGGGCGCGCTGATTGCCGCCTGCCGCCGCGAGCATGTGTTTTGCGCCTGCGTGATGCACGGGCACGGCAAGCACATTCTCAAACAGCAAACCCCGCTGTGGCTGGCGCAGCATCCACACATCATGGCTTTTCATCAGGCGCCAAAAGAGTACGGCGGTGACGCCGCACTGCTGATTCTGATAGAGGTCGAGGAGTGGCAACCACCGGAACTGCCTTGACGGCGAGCTCCGGGGGCCGTCAGATGGCGTTGGCCATTTTGAGGTTGCAGGGGCTTTTCTGCCAGAGGTATTCACCCTTGCCGTCGGCGTCCAGATTGACGCAGGCGATAGCCGAGGTGGTGAACATCGGGGGCGTTTCCCCCGGGCACAGCTCTGAGACGAGGTACCCCACCAGCGGCAGGTGGGAGACGACCAGCGCCGTCGCCACGCCTTCATTTGCCAGCGCCTGCAGATAGGCGCTCACCATACCTACATCGCCGCACGGCGTGAGTTCCGGCATCACGTCGACATGTTTCGGCAGGTTCATGCACTCCCCAACAATATCCAGCGTCTGTTCCGCACGCAGATAGGGACTGACAAGAACGCGCTCAATATCCACTTTTTGACCTTTCAGCCAGGTTGCCATCTGACGAGACTCATCACAACCGCATACGGTTAATGGACGAACCGAGTCGCTGGCTGCATCGAGGGCAGCGTCGCCGTGACGCATAATAAAAACTTGCATATTGCACCGCTTTTGTTAACCAGAAGCACCGAAGTTTAGCCTGCGAAGACAATACGCAGGCAACCCGGTGGCCGGGCATTGTGCCTGATCCATTCAACGAATGAAACGCTGTTTTTTACCTCAATGGCGTAAGTATAGTCAATGATTGTTTACAAAACAGCCAATCAACAGCGTCATCCGCAGCCGGATTTACCTTCTTTGACCACAACTTAGGTCAGCCGTTCATCCGCTGGCCAAAAGGTGGTCCCCTGTTCGGCCATGCGTAACAAAGTGTCACAGGGTGTAAAACGTGGGCCGTACTGGGCGGCCAGGCGCTGCAGGATCGCGGCAACTTCACCCGCGCCGATAGTATCCATATACCGGAACGGGCCGCCAAGAAATGGCGGAAACCCTATACCAAATACGGCGCCGATATCACCATCGCGCGCGCTACGGATGATCTGCTCCTCAAAGCAGCGCGCCGCCTCGTTAAGCATCAGCATCACACAGCGCTCGGCCACCTGCTGCGCGGACAACCGCGACTGCGGGCGGTCGATGCCCAGCAGCGGATAGACTGCCGGGTCGGGCCGTTTTTTGCTTTTACGCCCTTTTATCTCATAAAGATAGAAACCACGATTATTTTTTCTACCTTTGCGATCGTCCTTCAAAATCGCGTCAATGATGTTTGCAGGCGGGCTAAAACGTTCTCCAAAGGCATTCTCCAGTACGGGAATAATTTTGGTGCCGGTATCGATACCCACCTCATCCAGCAGTTGAACCGGTCCCACCGGAAAACCGAATTTCACCAGGGCCTTATCAATCACCTCAACCGGTTCTCCCTCCACCAGCAGACGCATCGCTTCATTTATATACGGCGCGAGAATGCGGTTCACATAGAAGCCCGCTTTGTCCGCCACGACGATCGGCGTTTTCCCCTGACGTTTAGCCAGTTGCACCACCGTGGCAATGGTCTGCGGATCGGTTCCCTTATGCGGGATCACCTCAACCAGCGGCATTTTCTCCACCGGACTGAAAAAGTGCAGGCCGACCACCCGCTCAGGGTGGCTGGCATGGGCGGCTATATCGCCTATCGGTAACGACGACGTATTCGAGGCAAAGATAGTCTGCGGCCCGCCGTTTTGCTCCACTTCACTGACCATCCGCTGTTTCAGCGCCAGGTCTTCGAATACCGCCTCAATCACCACGTCGCGATGGGCAAAGCCCTGATAGTCGGTAGTGCCGGTGATCAGCGCCAGCTGACGATCGCGCTCGCTGGGGCGCAGTCGGCGCTGGCGAACCTGTTTGTTCAGCAGATCCCAGCTGTACTTTAAGGCGTGGTTGATCCCGCTCGGCTGAATATCTTTAATTCGCACCGGCAGTCCGCCTTTACAGGCGGTCACATAGGCGATCCCCCCGCCCATCAGGCCGCCGCCCAGTACTGCAACGCTTCTCAGCGGAGCGGGTTCCGCCTCGGCGCCACGGTCTTTTTTCAGATCGGTACTGGCAAAGAAGATCGATCGCAGCGCCTGCGACTGCGGGGTCATCGCCAGTTCGCCAAACGCGCGGGCCTCTTCGGCGTAACCGCTGCTGCAGCCGTGGGCCAGACCATTCTCGACGACCTGCAAAATTCGCTTCACCGCCGGGTAGTTGCCCTGGGTCTTGCGCTGCGTTTGCTTGCCGACGTACTGAAATAACAGATGGCGACCGAGGGGGCCCGCCAGCACGCGTTCGCGAACCGGCACCTCGCGGCTGGTCGGACGTCCCTTCAGCGCCAGCTCCACCGCCGCCTGCAGTAAAATTGTCTGCGGCACCACCTCGTCCACCAGACCGGCCTTCAGCGCCTGGCGCGGCCGTAATTGCCTGCCGGTGAGCATCATATCCAGCGCCGTGCTGACGCCGATTAGCCGCGGTAAACGCTGCGTCCCACCGGAACCCGGCAGCAGACCAAGCTGTACCTCCGGCAACCCGAGTCGGGTTTTTTCATCATCGCTACAGATGCGGCCATGGCAGGCCAGCGCCAGCTCCAGTCCGCCGCCCAGACAGGCGCCATGGATGGCGGCAATGACCGGAATCGACAAGCCATGGATTTCGGCCATAATCTGCTGCCCCTGGCGCGCCAGCGCTTCCGCCTCCTGCGCGCTGCGGCAGCGGGCAATCATGTTGATGTCTGCGCCGGCGATAAAGTTATCGGCTTTGGCGGAGATAAATACCACGCCGCGCACCGACTTATCGTCGCGTATCTGGCGTATCAGTCCCCGCACCTGATTGCCGAACTCGGCCTTCAGGGTATTCATTTTTTCACCCGGAGCATCAATGGTGATCACCGCGATTTTGTCCTCACGGACCTCAAGCTTAAAAGCGGAAACAGTATCCATTATTCAGCCTCCACAATCATCGCCGCGCCCAGACCGCCTGCCGCGCAGGCCGTCACCAGACCAAATCCCCCTCCCCGTCGCCGCAGCTCATGCAGCGTCTGGGTGATCATCCGCGCGCCGGTGGCGGCAAAGGGGTGACCGTAGGCGATAGAGCCGCCGAGGACGTTAAATTTACTCTCATCCACCTCACCGGTGGCCTGCGCGCGGCCCAGCACCTCGCGGGAAAAGCGGTCGCTTGCCAGACACTGGAGATTGGCCAGCGTCTGCGCGGCGAAAGCTTCGTGCATATCGATAAGCGTGAGATCCGCCAGCGTCAGGCCAGCGCGCTCCAGCGCCAGCGGCGTGGACCATGCGGGCCCCAGCAGCATATCCTGCCAGACATCGATGGCGGTAAAGGCATAGCTGCGCAGATAACCCAACGGCGTCAGACCCAGCTCTTTGGCCCGCGACTCGGTCATCAGGATCACCGCCGCCGCGCCATCCGTGAGCGGCGTGCTGTTGGCGGCGGTAACGGTGCCATGTTTACGGTCGAAGGCCGGACGTAACTTTTGGTAATCCGCGAGGGTTGAATTTTTACGGATATTGTTATCCTGCTCCAGCGGTTCGCGGAAGGGAGAAGCATAGGCGGTCATCACCTCTGCGGACAGCTTGCCCTCCTCCCAGGCTTTCGCTGCCAGCTGGTGTGAACGATGTGCCAGCGCATCCTGTTGTTCCCGGGTGATCCCCCAGCTTTTCGCCATCTGCTCGGCGGTATCGCCCATCCGTAAGCCGGTTGAATATTCAGCAACCGCCGGGGGAACCGGCAGCAGGTCGCGCGGCCGCAGGCGGGAAAACAGCTTCAGTTTCTGGCTCAGCGTGCGGGCTTTGTTCGCATCTACCAGCGCGCGGGCCAGCGTTTTGCTGACGCCGATAGGCAACACAGAGGAGGAGTCGGCACCGCCGGCGATACCGGCGCGGATGGTGCCGGCCATCAGGCTTTCGGCGACATTCGCCACGGCCTGGAAGCTGGTGGCGCAGGCGCGACTGACACTGTAAGCGTCGGTGTGCACGCTCATTCCGGTACCGAGCACAATTTCCCGGGCGATATTCGGCGCCTCCGGCATCTGCACGACCTGACCAAAGACCAGTTGCTCAATGGCTTGCGCAGGAATGTCGCTGCGCGCCAGCATTTCGCCAACCACCATTTTTCCTAAATCAACGGCGGGAATGCCATGAAATGCCGTCGCCTGACGCGCAAACGGCGTGCGTAACCCTGTGACAATGGCAATGCGATCGCCCTGCCGGGTGATAAGCGGTAATGCCTGACTCATAACTCTCCCCTGTTAACCAAGACAAACAAGTGGTCTGACCTGATAGCATTGTTAACTAATTTTTTACATTAAGCCAATCGGGGAAGCGAAAAATTGCGAGCCAAAACACATTGAACGGAAAAGATAACGCCCCTTTCACGGGGCGTTAAGCGGAGGGATTAACGCAGACCCAACTGGAAGATCAGGGATTCGGCCTCACAGCTAAACACAAAATCGATATCCAGCTGTACGCCGCCGTCAACGTCGGCGAAGACGGGATTAATCTTGCACGGTTCAGATTCCACACTGCGGGCTTTTTCGCTCAGCGCGGCGAGCATTTGCTCTGCTTCCGCACGGTTGGCGAATACGCGGCTGTATGAGGCGGTGCAGTCGGTGTTGTCGACAATGGTCCCAACATCCATACAGCAGCAAACCGGGGTTTCATCAGCGCTACATTTACTCATCGTAGATTTCCTCTGGATATGCACCTGCGGTGCCAGACAATTTATGTGCCTATTTTACGCCCGCTCCCTGGTCTGCCTCCAGCCGATAATCGCCATCGCGGCGTTAAGTGACAGAAATCACACTTAAAAATGATCTAAAACAAAAATCACCTTTTCTCTCTCTCCTTCCCCCCGACAATTTTGCCAGCTGGATCGCGTTTCTGTTATCACAATTGAAAAACTTCATAAACAAACTTGCAACAACTCATCTGGTCAGACCTATACTCAGCGCACTGGTCTGATTTCTCTGTTGTACCGCAGACCCTACACTTCCGCGCTTCTGTTACGGCATGTAACATAGTTTAAAAAAAAATAACTCAATGAGGTTATGGGCATGAGCCAGAAAACCCGCTTTACCCAATCTGCCCTTGCAGTGGCTGTCGCACTTGTTTCCACCCAGGCCTGGTCAGCAGGCTTCCAGCTCAACGAATTCTCTTCATCAGGGCTGGGTCGGGCCTATTCCGGTGAAGGGGCTATCGCAGACGATGCAGGCAATGCCAGTCGTAACCCGGCATTAATTATGATGTTTGACCGTCCGACCATGTCGGCGGGCGCCGTTTTTGTCGACCCGGGCGTCAATGTCTCCGGGACTTCACCCACCGGCAAAAGCCTGAATGCAGACAATATCGCCCCGACGGCGTGGGTACCTAACTTCCACTTTGTCGCGCCGATTAACGATCAGTTTGGTTGGGGGGCGTCCATCACCTCCAACTACGGCCTGGCAACCGAATACAACGATGACTATGCCGCCGGCAGCATGGGCGGGAAAACCGACCTGACCACCGCGAACTTTAACCTGAGCGGCGCCTACCGTCTCGACAGCAACTGGAGCTTCGGCTTAGGCTTTGACGCGGTCTACGCTAAGGCGAAGATCGAGCGCTATGCTGGCGATCTGGGGCAGATTGTCGCTGGCTCGGGCGCGCTGCCGCCGGCGCTGGCGGGCCAGGTAGCGAAGATCCCGGCCGACACGCAGATCGCCCATCTTAACGGCAACGCCTGGGGCTTTGGCTGGAACGCCGGTATCCTCTACGAGCTGGATAAAAATAACCGCTACGGTTTAACCTACCGTTCCGAGGTCAAGATCGACTTCGACGGTAACTACCGCAGCAGCCTGCCGGCAGCCTATAACCAGATCCTCGGCAACTTCGGTCTGCCAGCAGGTACTAATGGCCAAACCACCGACGGTTCACTGACCCTTAACCTGCCGGAAATGTGGGAGCTGTCGGGTTATAACCGCGTAGCGCCGCAGTGGGCGGTCCACTACAGTCTGACCTACACCAGCTGGAGTCAGTTCCAGGAGCTGAAAGCCACCGGCAGCAACGGCCAGACGCTGTTCTATAAAGAGGAAGGCTTTAAGGACGCCTACCGACTTGCGTTGGGGACCACCTATTATTATGACGATAACTGGACCTTCCGCACCGGTATCGCCTTCGATGACAGCCCGGTACCAGCCAACAATCGCTCCATTTCCATTCCGGATCAGGATCGCCTGTGGCTGAGCGCGGGTACCACCTACGCGTTCAACAAGGATGCGTCGGTTGACATCGGGATTTCCTATATGCACGGGCAGCATGTTGAAATCAAGGAAGGCCCGTATACCTTCCGCTCCGAAGGGACCGCCTGGCTGTACGGCGCCAACTTCAACTACCGCTTCTGATAAGCGGCACACAACAAAAAAGGGTGAACATCATGTTCACCCTTTTTTTTCTTTGCCGATTACTGTGAATCGATATCTTTCAGTTCATCCTGAATGGCCTGGGCGTTCGGATTGTCCGCCGGGGTCAGCTTACCGCCGTTGGCGATAAAGTCATGACGCTGGAAGTAAGCTTCACGCACCATAATGTAAGGATCGGAAGACTGGCGCAGCAGACCGTCGGAATCCAGCAGCTGAGCGCGTGTTTCAATGCCTTCCACCGCCCATTTGCCGATCGACATCGGCCAGGTCAGCCAGGAGAGCACCGGATAGAGGCCATCGGCCATATCGCCGCCTTCGTCGCGCAGGGTAAAGCTGCCGTAGAATGGCAGTTGCACATACGGACCATAGCCGACGCCATAGTGGCCAAGCGTGCTGCCGAAACGATGCGGTTCAACGCGCTGCAGCTGCGGATTAGCCATCCCGGCGACATCGATCAGCCCCCCCATCCCGAGGATGGTGTTCAGGAAGAAGCGGGTAAAGTGGACCATCCCTTTATAGGGGTCGCCCTGCAGGAAGGAGTTCACCATCACCGCCGGCTCTTCCAGGTTGCTGGTGAAGTTACTTAAGCCATTGCGCGCCGGCTGCGGAACATAGTCACGCCATGCCACCGCGACGGGACGAAGCACGTAAGGATCAACCACGTTAAAGTTGAAATTGAACATCGTGCGGTTAAACCCTTCTAACGGGTCTGAGCGCCCCTGCGGCTGATCGCCAGAGCTGGAACTGGCACATCCCACCAGCAATGTGGCGCCAAGCGCAAGCGCCGACAGGCGATAATTCATAGATGTCTCCCTGGTTTTTATGGCTATCGCGAGTTGCCATCCATGACGGAAAGACAACGCTTCCGCCCGTAAAGATGTGAGCGATTGTAACAGCACGTTGAACGATGTCTATATCACCCAAGTTGTTGATTTGATCATAGCCTGGGAATAACGAGATCGCGGGGCTCCTATTCTAGCGGAGCGATAAAAATCTGGCGTAACCATTTTTGCGATTTAAGAGTATCCCCAGCCAGTCGCCAGGGAAAGCCGCTACGCTTTAACTAGATAAATTGTCAGCGAGGGCCGTGAAATGGATGAACCAGACGATAACAAATTAAAGCCTGCGGATGACGAACGCGAGGTCGAAAGTGAAGAAAAACAGCGCGGTGAAGAGATAGAAGTTGACGAAGATCGCCTTCCCTCTCGGGCGATGGCGATCCATGAACATATTCGCCAGGAAGGGGAAAAAGAGATGGAGCGCGATGCGCTGGCCCTGCTGTGGTCGGCGATTGCGGCCGGTCTGTCGATGGGCGCCTCCCTGCTGGCGAAAGGGATTTTTCACGTCAAGCTGGAGGGGATCCCTGGCGGATTTTTACTCGAGAACCTCGGGTATACCTTCGGCTTTATTATCGTGATTATGGCCCGCCAGCAGCTGTTCACGGAAAACACGGTCACCGCCGTACTGCCGGTGATGCACAATCCCACCCCCGGAAACGTCGGTTTGCTGATGCGGCTATGGTCGGTGGTACTGGCGGGCAATCTCATCGGCACCGCGGTGGCCGCATGGGCCTTCAATTATATGCCTGTTTTTGATGAGCCGACCCGCCAGGCCTTCGTCAGCATCGCCGAAGATGTGATGAAAAACAGCCCGACGGAGATGTTCGCCAATGCGATTATTTCCGGCTGGCTGGTCGCCACCATGGTCTGGATGTTTCCCCTTGCCGGCGCCGCCAAGATCGTGGTGATCATTCTGATGACCTGGCTTATCGCCCTGGCGGATACCACCCATATCGTGGTGGGCTCGGTAGAGATCCTCTATCTGGTATTTAACGGAAGCCTTCCCTGGAGCGACTTCATCTGGCCGTTCGCCCTGCCGACGCTGGCGGGAAATATCTGCGGCGGAACCTTCATCTTCGCGCTGTTGAGCCATGCGCAGATCCGTAACGACATGAGCAACAAGCGAAAAGCAGAAGCCCGCGCGCAGGCCGCCGGAAAAGCCAAAAACGCCGACCGGGCATAAAAAAAGCGCTCAGAATGGCGAGGGTTTAAGCAGTCAGACGGTATGGCACTTACTCAGGCGGGCGAAAAACGCTATACTCGTGCCGCCTTGTCCCCTTAGTTAAATGGATATAACGAGCCCCTCCTAAGGGCTAGTTGCAGGTTCGATTCCTGCAGGGGACACCACGCCCCTCCTGTTTTATGACGGATCCACGGCGATTTTTGATGATTTTTCTGCAGCTCCGGTAGATAGTTCACTCAAGCTAGTACCGACCTGATCATCAATGCCCCTCCCTGTTAACGCACAAAGTGATTTATTTATAGATATAAAACCCGTTGCGCCATTCCTCTTTTTAAAAAGAGGAAAACACCAGTGATCATTTTACAAATAAAATGAAAGACTCACAGGAAAAGATGAGTTGTAAAACGTAATGATATCGTCAGCAGCAACCGCACGAAAAGCATACTGCTCACTCCTCACCGTCATTCACAATATTGATATTCACGATCATAACAACATAGTTTTCTTACCCTGACAGGTATGACCTAATGAACAGGCCTTCAGCCTCATCAACGCTCCGGACACCGTTGTTTTTTATTGTATCTATACTGGCGCTATTTTGCTTAATTAATTTTACCACAACCTACATTAACACGATAACGACCCCGGCGCCGTTGTTGTTTTACGGCATGACCCTTATTATATTGATATTTTACTTTTTAATATCAATAACTATCGCTTTAAAATACTTAAGTGATAAACGCTGTCTGTTTCTCATACCAGTAGCCTGTGCCTTTATTGGCTCTGCCATAATGATGATTCTTGCGTTACAAAATTACAGCAAACTGTTTTATTGCAATCTCAACGACTCAATCTCATACAAGGAATTTCTGCGGTATTACTTTTACCGCAACGCCTTAACACTCACCCAAATCATCACCGCGGCATTAGTATACAGATTTCGTTCTCATCGCCTGCTGGCCTCCCATAATCACATTATTATTACCTTTGCCTGCATAAGCCTTACTTTAGCTATCGTCCTGATTGTTGGATTTTCCTCAACGCACTTGTATGAACCAACGATTCGCTTAGCCAGTAATATAATGGTTTACATGTGGACGCTCCTCTTTTTCACGACGATTGCATTAACCCGCTTCAGAAATATATTCTGGACAGGAATCTATTTTTACTGCTTCGTTTATATCTTAACCTTCTCTTTCTTAACAACCGCAGATGTCGCTAGCGAAAACACATGGTATAAAGCGAGGCTTTTCGAAACGCTGGGCACCCTGATCTTTATTATTATTATTTTCCTTAATGCGTTTAAGCTTTATCAATTATCCAACAATAAATATGAGAATGCCTATCAGAACTCGATTCGTGATTATCTGACGCAGCTGTACAACCGTCGCTATTTTTACCTTGCGCTGACAAAAAAAATGCAACGGGTCTCTGTGCAAAAACCATTGTCTATCTTGTTATGCGACATCGATCATTTCAAACGCATAAATGACAAATATGGCCACTTTCAGGGAGATCTTGTTATTCAGTATGTAGCCTGGGTTCTTCAGGATCAGGTTCGAAGAGATGATATTGTGGCCAGAACAGGCGGCGAGGAATTTGCACTATTACTGCCTGACGTCGGCCAACAGCAGGCGCAACTCATCGCCGAGCGGATTCGCCAGGCCATTATCTCCCCAGGCGACGTCAGCAGCAGGGTTAAACTCCCCGAGAGCGTCACGATCAGTATCGGCCTTGCCACTACGGAGGATCCTAAAACGGTAGAGACTGAATTACTTAACCGCGCCGACGACGCCCTGTACCTGGCAAAAAAAGCAGGAAGGAATTGTGTGGTTGCCTGGCAGAAGTCCTCCTGTACTCGATAGCCTCGACAATTAACCGACAGCAACACGCTTTCTGCGTACAATATCGCGTGGCCTGGGCGTCAACCTACCGCCCTGCCGATTCAACATCTCTGGACAACAAAGGAGCCAGGCGTTGGTATGAAACAGATCACCCTTAGCGATATGCAGCAGCAGAGCGAAGCGGCAGCCACTTCCCCGCGCTTACGTGCCCATCGCAATTTTCACCCTGAGCTGAGCGATCCGGTGCAGCGCCTGGCTATCGCTATGGAACCCGGCACCTATATCCGCCCGCACCGGCACCGACATACTTTTGAACTTTTGCTGCCGCTGAAAGGCCGCTTTGTGGTGCTAAATTTTGATGACCATGGCGTGATTACTAACCGGGTGGTGCTGGGTGAAACCTGCACGGCCCTGGAAATGGAGCCCGGCACCTGGCATACGGTGCTCTCACTTGACGCAGGAGGAATGGTATTTGAAGTCAAACAAGGCGCTTATCAACCGCTTGCTGAAATCGACACCATGGACTGGGCGCCAGCCGAAGGGCAGCCGGGTACCGCGGAGATGATGGCCTGGTATGCCATCGCGCAGCCGGGGGATCGCTATCCCTCTGTGTCGCAGTAAGCCTGGCCGCTGCAAACGGATGCTGCGAGCATCCGTTTGCGTTATCCCGGTCGTCGCGGCATTTGTCTCCAGAGCCGCGTACTCCTCATGCTGCGTTCACCCTCGTCGGAGTCATTAATAAAAATAACAAAAAAGTGTTGTATTCAGGCGCTAAGCAAACTATTTTTCTCGAGCGAAATAAATGATAGGATAACGCAGTCAAGTTAATATCTGACGTAACAATAAGAATAATCAACTTATCGATATAATATTCTCAACGTGAATGCGTTTCATTAATCAGGTCAGGGAGCTCAGGCAATAAAACGTGGCTGTTAGATGATTACGCCCAATACTAACCGCTATTTTTTAGCAGCAAAAAAACTTATGAATATAACAGAACGGAATATCTGGAAATTAAATAATTTACCGCCAATGGAGTATTGTTCTCTCCCCCGGGCGCAAAAATTATTAAACTGCGAAATTGAAGACATTCTTCACTGGCATGATATCGGCGCGATCAATCTATGCCTGAAGCTTAACCCGACGCGGGGAACATTAAAACTCGCCGTCCTTTCTCATCAGGAAAAAGAAGTAACCAGCACATTTAATCCACTCAATTCATCGGAGACGGTGGAGACCTTCTTGTCGCCACACTCTCATATCCATAGCATTCTGCGGCTTGATGGCGATATTCCCGTCATGGAAACCCTGCGCGGGAATACCGTCACGCAGTTCAACGTCAAGGTCACTGCGTCAGGACTCTGGCATCCGCACAGCCGGAATTTAATGGCGTTACTGGAGGCGCCTGACGATATTCATCATGAAAACAGGCTCAGCATGATGCTGCCTGAGAAACCGTTTGTATATTGTCACTTCATTCCGCAGGAGGCAGAAAACCCCACCCTGTCATTGAACCGGCTCTATATTACCAGTCAGGCAATTGAGAAAATATTTGCCCATAGCATTAGCGCCCGACCGATGGATGTCACAAAAAATCCGCTACGGCAACAAACCGGTTATATCCATCAGGAATTAACCTCCCTTCCGCAAAGTGAGGTACTGCTGGAATTTATCCACGATCTAATTCAGTCCCATACTTTATTTAATGTGAAATTGCAGAAGATGGCTGAGCCAGACAAGACCCAGCTCTTTCATCACGTGCTGGAAAGGCTTAAGGAGGAAGTCATGCTGAGAGAGGATGTCCTGCCCAATGAGGCCGACTTCAGCAGCGCAACCCACCGTTAGTCCAGGCTCGCCGCCGAGCGACGCAGGCCGTCAGGCAGGAGGCAGGCGGTTTTCCTGCTCAAGCGTTAGCGCAATCTCCCGCGCCAGGGCGATAAATTCGCGTGCCGCGGCGCTCTGCCATGCATCCCTGCGCTGTAGCAAACAGGCCGTTCGCTGCAGCAGCGCAGGTTCGAGCTCAATAGCCACTACATCATCAAACTGCCCGGCGATCGCCGCCGGCAGCAGTGTCGCAAGGGGCGTGCGCCGAATGACCGACATAACGGCGCCGATAGAGTTGGCCTCCATCCGCACGTCAGGTTCGAGCCGATGACGACGGCAATAACGATCGATCTGCTCCCGGGTGGCAAACTCGCTGCTCAGTAAAATCAGCGGCTGCGCGTCGAGCGCCTGCAGCCGGAGCGCGTTCTCTCTGGCCAGAGGATGACTGCGGCTCACCACCAACGCGAGGGTTTCCGTCAGCAGCGGATGAACGACAATATCCCGGGAACGGCTTTCGTCAAAGGCAATGCCGACATCCAGTTCATCCTGCAGCAACATCGTTTCCATGCGCTCCTGGTTCATCTCCTGAATCAGCAATTTCACTCCGGGGTAGCGTCGATAGTAGTTTTCCACCAGCGGTCCCAGCATATAGGTGGTGAAGGTCGGCGTCATGGCAATGCGGAGTTTGCCATGCTGCAGATCCTCAGCGTCATGCAGAGCGCGCCGCCCTTCCTCAAGATCGCGTAACGCCCGGCGGGCATACTCCAGCCAGATCTCTCCGGCATCGGTTAACCGGGTATAACGGCCAGAACGATCGAAAAGCTGAACCTCCAGCATGGCTTCAAGCTGGCGGATCTGCTGTGACAGCGCAGGCTGGGAGACGTGCAGCGCCGCGGCGGCGCGAGTAAAGCCACGGTGTTCTGCCACGGCGATAAAGTAGGAAAGATGGCGCAGGAGCATCCGCTTACCTATAAGTAATTCAACTAGGGTTAATCATAAATAAGTCTTTTAACTTATGAAACAAGTTACGTACCCTCTACGCACGACCCGTTGCCTTTTTTTCCCTGAACAGCATCTTATGCAGGAGTGACTATGTCCGCTCACGATCGCTATCTCCAGCGCGCCCTAACGCTGGCAAACCACAACATCAGCCACGGCGGTCGTCCCTTTGGCGCCGTGCTGGTGCGCCATGACGAGGTTGTCGCCGAAGCCGTCAATACCTTTCATCTAAGCGGCGACCCAACGGCGCATGCCGAACTGAATGCCGTCCGCGATATTGCCGCCAGGCTGGGGAGCGAGGTTCTGCGCGAGTGCGTTATCTACGCCAGCGGACAACCTTGCCCGATGTGTCTTAGCGCCCTCTATTTAACCGGCGTGCGGGAAGTGTTTTTCGCCAACAGCAATCAGGACGGAGAACCTTTCCAGCTATCTACCGCCGCGATTTATCAGCAGTTGCAGCAGCCGCTGGCGCAGCAGACGTTGCCGATCCATCATCGCCCGCAGCCGGAGGGGCTGGCAGTTTATCAGCGGTGGGCGGAACAGCAGCCATGAAAGCCGTGTTGCGACAGAATCTGACGCTGGGGATCCTGGTGCTGATCGGCATAAATATGCGACCGCTGCTCACCTCCATCGGCCCTTTACTTCCGGAGATCCGCGCCGCCAGCGGGATGAGCTATACCCTGGCCGCGCTACTGACCGCCCTGCCGGTGATAGCGATGGGCGTGCTGGCGCTGGCCGCCGGTTCGGTCGATCGTTATGTCGGTCAAAACCGTAGCATTGCGCTAAGTCTGCTGATTATCGCGGCGGGCGCCCTGCTGCGGGAAATCGCTCCGAATAGCGGCCTACTGCTCACCAGCGCCCTGGCCGGAGGCGTTGGCATCGGCATAATCCAGGCTGCCATCCCGGCGGTAATTAAGCGCTTGTTCGCCCGCCGGACGCCGCTGGTGATGGGGCTATGGTCAGCGGCGCTAATGGGCGGTGGCGGGTTAGGCGCCGCGTTTACGCCATGGCTGGCGTCGCATTGCACAGCATGGCGGGATGCGCTGGCCTGGTGGGCGCTCCCCGCCCTCCTCGCCCTGTTCAGCTGGCTGGCGATTTGTCGGCACCTGCCCCGCGCCCCGCATCAGACCAGCGCCGCGCCCCGGGTGGCGATTATTGGCCAGCGCCGCGCCTGGACGCTGGGACTCTATTTCGGACTGATCAACGCCGGCTACGCCAGTCTAATCGCCTGGCTGCCGCCCTACTATATGCAGCTTGGCGACAGCGCCCAGTACAGCGGCTCGCTGCTGGCGCTGCTGACGGTTGGGCAAACCGCAGGCGCGCTGCTGCTGCCGGCGCTGGCTCGCCAGGATGACCGGCGCCAGCTTCTGCTGCTTGCTCTGGCGCTACAGCTGATTGGGTTCTGCGGCTTCATCTGGCTGCCGCAGCACTTCCCAGCGCTTTGGGCCCTCGCCTGCGGCGTGGGTCTGGGCGGCGCGTTTCCCCTGTGCCTGGTGCTGGCCCTCGATCACGCCGGGCAACCGACGGTGGCCGGCCGGCTGGTAGCCTTTATGCAAGGTATCGGATTTATCATCGCCGGCCTGTCGCCCTGGCTTTCCGGCCTGCTGCGTAGCCTGAGCGGGAACTACACCCTTGACTGGTCCTGGCATGCGCTTTGTGTCCTGTTACTCATGGCGCTCACGCTGCGCTTTATCCCAGCGCACTACCCGGCCGAGTGGCGACAGCGCGCCTCTGATCTGCATTAAACCGGCGGCGCGTGGCAACCTGAATGCCGCGCGCCAAGCCTGACTAGCCCCGCTAATCTCACTAACGAGAAACCCGTTTTGGTAGCGTCGCTGGCGCTAAATTTATTACCGGGCGAAATTAATGTGTCGCCGAATCACGACACTCGTAAGTAACTAAAAATTAATAAAAAAATGCCCCTTGTTTCCCTGATTTTTTAGGCGTACATTAGCGCCATCTGGAGCACTAAACGCACAGAATTGCGAGCTGCCGCAGGGTGAGATTTCACCGGCGACAGCCCTTGAAAAACAGAACAATTAATTCATTTGAACGTCGCATAAGCGCGTGGAGTGATGAGTCGTGAAATACTTCTTTATGGGTCTCTCTTTTATGGTCATCGTTTGGGCCGGTACTTTTGCCCTGATGATCTAGACTGCAGCGGTGTCAAAAAAACGGGAGCCCACAGGCTCCCGTTTTTGTTATAGCGTATTCGCCGAAGCGCTAGCTCGCAGCGGGCAGTAAGCCATCAGCGCGGAACATCGCCTTGATGCCGCGGATCGCCTGACGCGTCCGGTCCCGGTTCTCGATCAGCGCGAAGCGGACATGGGTATCGCCATAATCGCCAAAGCCAATCCCCGGAGAGACGCAAACCTTCGCTTCGTTAAGCAGCTTTTTCGCAAACTCCAGCGAGCCCATGTCGGCATAAGGTTCCGGAATTTTCGCCCAGACGTACATGGACGCCTTCGGACACTCAACCATCCAGCCGGCCTCGTGGAGCCCTTTCACCAGCACATCGCGGCGGCGCTTATACTGTTCCGCGATATCCCGCACGCATTGCTGATCGCCCTCCAGGGCCGCGATCGCCGCCACCTGCAGCGGCGTAAACGTGCCGTAGTCATGGTAGCTTTTGATGCGGGCGAGCGCGTTCACCAGGGTCTTATTGCCGACCATAAAGCCAATGCGCCAGCCGGCCATGTTATAGCTTTTCGACAGGGTAAAGAACTCGACGGCGACATCGCGCGCGCCGGGCACCTGCATAATGGAGGGCGCTTTCCAGCCGTCATACACGATATCGGCATAGGCCAGATCGTGGACGACCAGGATGTCATACTGCTTCGCCAGGGCGACAACCTTTTCAAAGAAATCCAGCTCGACGCACTGCGCGGTTGGATTCGAGGGAAAGCCAAGGATCATCATCTTCGGCTTTGGATAGCTCTCGCGGATGGCGCGTTCCAGTTCGTTAAAGAAATCCACCCCTTCCACCAGCGGCACCGAGCGCACCTGCGCCCCGGCAATCACCGCGCCGTAGATATGGATCGGATAGCTGGGGTTCGGCACCAGCACGGTGTCGCCATGATCCAGCGTCGCCAGCATCAGGTGCGCCAGCCCCTCTTTCGAACCAATGGTGACAATCGCTTCCGATTCCGGATCGATATCGACGTTATAGCGTTCTTCATACCAGCGCGAAATAGCGCGACGCAGGCGTGGGATCCCCCGCGAGGTAGAGTAACCATGGGTGTCAGGCCGCTGCGCGACGGTGCAGAGTTTTTCCACGATATGCGGCGGCGTCGCGCCATCGGGATTGCCCATACTGAAATCGATAATATCTTCGCCGCGCCGGCGCGCAGCCATTTTCAGTTCGGCAGTAATATTAAAAACGTACGGGGGGAGACGATCGATACGCGTAAAACGGCGTTCAGGACTGGATTCAGCCATAGGTTCCTCTGATTAACGTTAGCGCCCGGACCGTCCGAGCGACGCTGCCGCTGTTGCGGCTCGTTTAGAAAATAACCTGAAAAAAAACACGTTGTCGAGTGCCCTGACGAAAAATAATCACTGGCGTTAAAAACGGGTATCGTCTGCGCTAAATACGGCAGTACGCCGCGGGATGAATACCGTTTTGTATGCAAGTGGTAACATATTGATATCTTTTCTATCACGGGTATTTATCGTTTCCCCTGCTGTCTAGCGGTTTGTCGCCTTGCCATGATTCAATCCCCTTTTAAAAGTGTGTCTTTTCCTCATTATTTTTCTGCGGCTGGTCTTCTGTCGTCAGGTTTTTTATCATGTCCTTTTCTGGCCACTGACGCGGCGCACCCATGCACGAAATCTTTACTATGATGCTGGCGGTCTATGATCGTGCGGCCCTGATGCTTATTTGCCTGTTTTTCCTTATTCGCCTGCGCCTGTTCCGCGAACTGCTGCATAAATCAGCGCATACGCCGAAAGAGCTGCTGGCTGTCACCGCCATCTTCTCGCTGTTCGCGCTCTTCAGTACCTGGTCCGGTGTGCCGGTGGAAGGATCGCTGGTAAACGTGCGTATCATCGCCGTGATGTCCGGCGGGATCCTGTTTGGCCCATGGGTGGGAGCCATTGTCGGGGTGATTGCCGGTGTGCACCGCTATCTGATTGATATTGACGGCGTGACCGCCGTACCCTGCTTTATCACCAGCATCATCGCCGGTCTGCTGTCGGGGTTGATTAACCGCAAGGTGGCCCGCGATCAACGCTGGAAAATCGGCATTCTGGCCGGCATGGTCTGCGAGACCCTGACCATGATCCTGGTGATAGTCTGGGCGCCCTCTCTGAGCCTCGGCCTGGATATCGTCTCGAAAATTGGTATCCCGATGATCCTTGGCAGCGTCTGCATCGGCTTTATCGTGCTGCTGGTGCAGAGCGTGGAAGGGGAAAAGGAGGCCAGCGCCGCGCGGCAGGCGAAACTGGCGCTCGACATTGCCAACAAAACCCTGCCGCTGTTCCGTCAGGTCAACAGCGATTCTCTGCGCCAGGTTTGCGACATCATCCGCCGCGACATTACCGCCGACGCGGTGGCAATCACCAATACGGAACACGTGCTGGCCTACGTGGGCGTCGGTGAAGCCAACTATCAACACCATGACGATGTCATCAGCCCCACTACCCGACAGGCCATTCGTTATGGAAAGATCATTATAAAAAACAATGACGAAGCCCACCGCACGCCGGAGATCCACTCCTTAATGGTCATCCCGCTGTGGGAAAAGGGGGTGGTCACCGGCACGCTAAAAATCTATTACTGCCACGCCCATCGCATCACCTCGACGCTGCAGGAGATGGCGATTGGCCTGTCACAAATCATCTCCACCCAGCTGGAGGTTTCCCGCGCCGAACAGCTGCGGGAGATGGCCAACAAAGCGGAGCTGCGCGCTCTGCAAAGCAAGATTAACCCACACTTTTTATTCAATGCCCTGAACGCGATCTCCTCCTCGATTCGCCTTAATCCGGACACCGCGCGCCAGCTCATTTTTAATCTGTCGCGCTATCTGCGCTATAACATCGAATTAAAAGACGATGAGCAGATCGATATCAAACGAGAGCTGTATCAGATCAAAGATTACATCGCCATTGAACAGGCGCGATTCGGCGACAAACTGACGGTCATCTATGATATTGACGACGACGTCAGCTGCGTGATCCCGAGCCTGCTTATCCAGCCCCTGGTGGAAAATGCCATTGTGCACGGCATTCAGCCGTGTAAAGGGAAAGGGGTGGTGACGATTGGCATCAATGAGTGCGGCAATCGGGTTCGCATCAGCGTTCGCGACACCGGCAACGGCATCGATCCCGCCGTGGTCGCCCGCGTGGAAGCCGATGAAATGCCAGGTAACAAAATCGGCCTGCTCAACGTTCATCATCGGGTGAAACTGCTCTACGGCGAGGGGCTGCATATCCGCACCCTGACGCCAGGAACGGAAATCGCCTTTTATGTCCCCAATCACTCTACGCCGCAGGCGCTGACGGAGTCTCTGTTGTCATGAGCGGAGAAAAGATGAAAGTTATCATTGTGGAGGATGAGTTTCTGGCCCAACAGGAGCTCACCTGGCTTATCAACACCCACAGCCAGATGGAGATCGTCGGCAGCTTTGACGACGGTCTGGACGTGCTGAAATTTCTCCAGCACAACAAGGTCGACGCCATCTTTCTCGATATCAATATTCCGTCGCTGGACGGCGTTCTGCTGGCGCAGAACATCAGCCAGTTCGCCCATAAGCCTTTTATCGTTTTTATCACCGCGTGGAAAGAACACGCCGTGGAAGCCTTTGAGCTTGAGGCGTTTGACTACATCCTCAAGCCCTACCAGGAGTCGCGCATCATCAATATGCTGCAGAAGCTGACCGCCGCCTGGCAGCAGCAAAATAACGCCGCCTCCGGGCTAGCCAGCGCGGCGCCTCGGGAAAACGACACCATCAATCTGATAAAAGATGAACGGATCATCGTCACCAGTATCCATGATATCTATTATGCAGAGGCACACGAGAAGATGACCTTCGTCTACACTCGCCGGGAGTCTTTCGTCATGCCGATGAACATTACCGAATTCTGCAGCAAACTGCCCACCGCACATTTCTTTCGCTGTCACCGCTCGTACTGTGTGAATCTCAGCAAAATTCGTGAAATTGAGCCATGGTTTAACAATACCTACGTGCTACGCCTGCGCGACCTGGAGTTTCAGGTTCCGGTCAGTCGCAGTAAAGTGAAAGAGTTTCGCCAGCTGATGAATCTGTAGACGACGGGGAGCCCCGCCTTGCCGGGCTACGGCGGTAGCCCGGGAGGAATGCGCTTACAGCACCTGACCCAGCGTCTGACGCAGATGCGCGCCGGAGCCCAGCAGGCCTGGGTTGTCATGCACGATCAGGTAAACCGGGATATCCTGGACATAGGCTTTAAATCGGCCTTTATCCTCAAAACCGCCGCGGAAGCCGGAGACTTTAAAGAACTCCAGGAAGCGCGGCACGATGCCGCCGGCGATATACACGCCGCCAAACGTCCCCAGGGTCAGCGCCAGGTTTCCACCGAAGCGCCCCATAATGACGCAGAACAGCGACAGCGCCCGGCGACAGTCGGTGCAGCTATCCGCCAGCGCCCGCTCGGTGACCTCACGCGGCTGCAGGTTCTCCGGCAGTCGACCATCCGATTTGACTATCGCGCGATAGAGGTTGACCAGACCAGGCCCCGAGAGCACGCGTTCTGCGGAGACGTGCCCCAGTTCAGCGCGCAGCTCTTCCAGAATAATGCCCTCTTCTTCACTGTTCGGCGCAAAATCGACATGGCCGCCTTCGCCAGGCAGGCTGACCCAACGCTTATCAACGTGCACCAGATGGGCTACGCCCAGCCCGGTTCCGGCGCCATAAACGGCGATCGGTTTGCCGGCTACCGGCGCGCTGCCGCCGAACTGAATCAGGTGCTCAGCTTTCAGCATCGGGATGGCCATTGAAACGGCGGTGAAATCGTTAATAATCTCCAGGTGCGCAAAGCCAAGGTTGCGCTTCATCTCGGCGATGGAGAAGGCCCAGGTATGGTTGGTCATCGCCACCCAGTCGCCGGTGATCGGGCAAGCGATGGCGATACAGCCTTCGCTGACCGTCACCTGATGCTCCTCGAGATAGACGCGCACCACCGCCTCCAGACTGGGGTAATCGAGCCCGGAATAGGTCTTTGCACGAGAGATCTCTCCGCTCGCCAGATCACACAGCGCCAGGCGGGCGTTGGTCCCCCCGACATCTCCTACTAAAGCAAATTTTGTCATTCCGTTACGGCTCCGCTAAAGTCAAAATAAATCTTTTGGCACACTGTAAATTCATGGCGGCTTAACAACAACGTCCAACTCGCGGACGCCCCTTGTTTAGCGACACAGGTCACATTTAGTTTGTAATCAATGCAAAGTAGCCTATTAACGAGGCCACGGGTATCAGACGCCGCCTTAACTTTATCGTTTCAGCACCATTTGCATCGACGGTCCCCGTCGACAAAGGCAAAGTAGTGCTCCTGAACTTTAACAAGGACATTTTCATGCTCCATCCTCGCGCCAGAACAATGCTGATCCTGTCGGTGCCAGCTATCCTGATTGGCATCGCCTCCAGTTTCATCCTGATCGGCGCGATGAAAGTTGCCGCGTTGCTGCAGCGCATCCTGTGGAGCGATCTGCCTGTGCAGTTTGGGGTGAGCGCCGACAACCCGCTGTGGATCATCGCCATTCTCACGGCGACGGGGATCGCGGTGGGCCTGGTCGTCCGTTACAGCCCGGGGCACGCCGGGCCGGACCCGGCGACCGAGTCGTTAATCGGCGCGCCTATTGCCACCGGCGCGCTGCCCGGGCTGCTGGCGGCGCTGATCCTTGGCCTCGCCGGCGGCGTCAGCCTGGGCCCGGAGCATCCAATTATGGTGGTGAATATTGCGCTGGCCGTCGCCGTCGGCTCCCGACTGTTCCCCCGGGTCAGCTCTCTGGACTGGACCATTCTCGCGGCCTCAGGCACCATCGGCGCCCTCTTCGGCACCCCGGTGGCCGCCGCGCTGATTTTTTCGCAAACCCTGAACAGCAGCAACGAGTCGCCGCTGTGGGATCGTCTGTTTGCCCCGATGCTTGCCGCCGCCGCGGGCGCGCTGACGACCGGGCTGTTTTTCCACCCCCACTTCACGCTGCCGATCGCGCACTATAGCCAGATGCACTTCGTCGATATCGTCAGCGGCATGATCGTCGCCCTGATCGCTATCGCTGTCGGTATGGTCGCCGTCTGGTGTCTGCCGCGCCTGCACACGCTGATGCATCGCCTGAAAAACCCAATCCTGACGCTGGGCCTCGGCGGCTTGCTGTTAGGGATCCTTGGAACCATTGGCGGACATTTAACGCTGTTTAAGGGGCTGGATGAGATGCAGCAGTTGGCCTTCAGCCAGACGCTGACCGCCTCGGATTATCTGCTCATTGCGCTGGTCAAACTGGCTGCGCTGGTTCTCGCCTCGGCCTGCGGCTTTCGCGGTGGGCGGATTTTCCCCGCGGTCTTCGTCGGCGTGGCGCTGGGGCTGATGCTGCATGCCCACGTGGACGCCGTGCCGGCGGCAATTACCGTCTCCTGCGCGATCCTCGGCATGGTGCTGGTCGTCACCCGCGACGGCTGGCTGAGCCTGTTTATGGCCGCTGTGGTGGTTCCGGACACCACGCTGCTGCCGCTGCTGTGCATTGTGATGCTCCCGGCCTGGCTGCTGCTGGCCGGGAGGCCCTTAATGATTGCCAGACACCATACCGACTAAACGCGGCTGTTTCGTTCCTCCAGCGCCTGCGTCACCGCGCGCAGGAAATCGGGGATATCCATTTTCGGCAGCATCACTTCCACCAGGGTGAGAGTATCGGAGGTGATACTCTCCGCCATCGCCTCCCGTAGCTCAGCAGTGTGCGTAACCCGCCAGCAGCGCGAGGCAACGTCCGGGGCGAAGGCTTCCGGCAGGCGCCGCCAGTCCCACAGGGCAATATCATTGTAGCGCTGCTCCGGACCGTGAATCGCCCGTTCTACGGTATACCCTTCGTTATTCAGCAGCAGAATAAGCGGCTTTTGTTTATCGCGCAGCATAGAGCCCATTTCCTGAATCGTCAGCTGGGCGGCGCCATCGCCGACGATCAGCACCACCCGCCGCTCTGCCGCCGCGGTTTGCGCGCCATAGGCGGCCGGGAGGGTAAAACCAATCGATCCCCACAGCGGCTGGACGATCAGCGATGCCTCAGAGGGGAGCTTAAGCGCCGCGATGCCAAATGCCGCCGTCCCCTGATCGGCGAGGATAATATCGCCGGGGCGCAGCGCATCCTGCACTGTCGACCAGAAATTCTTCTGGGTTAACTCGCCTTCGCCCTCCTCTTCCACTTCCGGCGCCACGACCTGAGGCGCCGCCCACTCCGCCGCCAGCGGTGCGGAAAGGGACATCAGCGCAGCCAGGGCTTGATCCATCGGCACGCCGCTGAACCAGTGATCGCCCACCCTGACCGCGAAAGGCTGGATCTCTATCGTCTTCTCCCGCGCCAGATGCTGGGTGAATCCTGCGGTGATAGTGTCGGTGAAGCGCGTCCCAATGCAGATGATGGTGTCGGCGTTTTCGATAGCCTCCCGGGTCTGCGGCGCGCTGGCGATGCCGCTGTAGGTGCCGACAAAACCTCTCTGCTGCTCATCGAACAGCCCCTTGCCCATGAGCATGGTGGCGTGGGCGACGGGGGTTTTCGCTACCCACTCCCGGAGCGTGTTCTGCAGGCCATAGCGTTGCGCGAGGAAGTCCGCCAGCAGGGAAATGCGTCGACTGCCCCGCAGCAGGCGGCTGGCATGTTCGCAGAATCCGGCGAGCTGGTTTTGATCCGCCGGAGCGGCCTCCACCAGCAAGCGCTGCGCTGGGGCAATCGCTGCCGCTCTGGCGACATCGGCCGGCAACATCAGATAGCCGGGTCGATGATGCGTCAGCATATCGCGCAGAACACGGTCGATTTCATGGCAGGCGTTGCCAGCGGTCAGCAGCGCCTGGCTACAGGTGATCTGCTCGCTCATTCGCGCAAAATGGCGGAAATCGCCGTCACCCAGGGTGTGATGCAGCAGTTCGCCGCGCTGCTGAGCGCCAGTGGAGGGCGCACCGACGATATGTAATACCGGAATATGCTCCGCATAGCTTCCCGCCACGCCGTTCAAGGCGCTTAGTTCGCCGACGCCGTAGGTTGTTAGTAACGCGCCGGCCCCCTTAATGCGTGCGTAACCGTCAGCAGCATAGGCCGCATTCAGCTCGTTGGCGCAGCCGACCCACCCCAAGGCGCTGTGCGCAATGACGCGATCGAGAAACTGTAAGTTGTAATCTCCTGGTACGCCGAACAAGCGGTCAATACCGCAGTCAACGAGGCGATCCAGCAGATAATCCCCAATAGTGTAGGTCGGTTGCATGTCCATTATCCTCATTTTGGTGCAGGTGTAATTTGAGTATTGAATAAGCGATCCGCCTGTCCAGAAGGGGGACGATAAAGCCGGTGTAAAGCAATAGTTACGCCTAAAAAGCGGTGTACTCCACGCAAAACATTGATTAGTGTAAACGTATACACACCTTGTTTTATCTGCGGAGGAAGAATGGTTTACCAGGCAAGCACCACGCGATATCAAACGATGGCCTATCGTCGCTGCGGGCGCAGCGGCCTTCAGCTCCCGGCTATTTCTCTCGGTCTGTGGCATAACTTTGGCGATGAAACGCGGGTGGAAACCAGCCGGCAGATGCTCCTGCACGCGTTTGATCTCGGCATTACCCATTTCGACCTGGCCAATAATTATGGGCCGCCGCCGGGCTCGGCGGAGAGCAATTTTGGCCGCATCCTTAAAGAGGCCCTCCTGCCCTATCGCGATGAGTTGATCATCTCCACCAAAGCGGGTTACACCATGTGGGACGGCCCTTACGGCGACTGGGGTTCACGCAAATACCTGGTGGCCAGTCTGAACCAGAGCCTGCGGCGCATGGGGCTGGAGTATGTCGATATTTTTTATCATCACCGCCCGGACCCGGAGACACCGCTGACGGAAACGATGCGCGCGCTCGATCATCTTGTCCGCCAGGGTAAAGCGTTGTACGTCGGCCTCTCTAACTATCCGCTCGCCCAGGCGCGAGAAGCGGTGAAAATCCTTAACGACCTCGGCACCCCCTGCGTCATTCACCAGCCTCGCTACTCCATGTTTGAACGCGGTGTGGAAGGGGGATTACTGGATTTTTTGCAGACCGAAGGGGTGGGAAGTATAGCGTTTTCACCGCTGGCCGGCGGGCAGCTAACCGACCGCTATCTTAACGGCATTCCGGCAGACTCACGCGCCGCCAGCAGCAGTCGTTTTCTGCAGCCGGAGCAACTGACCAGCGCCAAATTAGAAAAAATTCGTCAGCTGAATACGCTGGCGGAAGCCCGCGGGCAGAAGCTGTCGCAGATGGCGCTGGCCTGGGTGCTGCGCGAGGAGAAAGTCACCTCCGTGCTGATCGGCGCCAGCAAAACCGCCCAGTTGGATGATGCGGTTGGGATGCTGAAAAACCGTCATTTCAGCGCCGGGGAGTGCGCGGCGATTGATGCCATCCTGGCGCTGTAAAGCAAATGTTACTTTAGCAAAAAGTGCTCTTTTCTGCGCTTTCGGAGTTCGTCCGATGCGACGGGTCTTTACCGGCCCGTAATATCAGGTTAACAGGCCGCTTACGGCCCCGATCGTGAAGGAGAAGAGTATGTTCAGGTCACTGATTCTGGCAGCAGTACTGCTGGCCGCAGCGCCACTAGTCGCTAACGCTGGTGAAATCACCCTGCTGCCATCGGTAAAATTACAAATAGGCGATCGTGACAATTACGGTAACTACTGGGACGGTGGCGGCTGGCGCGACCGTGATTACTGGCGTCGTCACTATGAATGGCGTGATAACCGTTGGCATCGTCATGACAACGGCTGGCACAAAGGCTGGTACAAAGGCAGAGATAAAGCCTGGGAGCGCGGCTATCGCGCGGGCTGGAGCGACCGCGACGACCATCGCGGCGGCTGGGGACGTGGTCCCGGCGGACGCGGTCACGGTCATGGACATGGCCATCACTAACAGACGAAAAGGGGAGCCCATCGGCTCCCTTTGCTTTATTCCGCAGCAGGAAGTCATCAATCCACCCCGAGCAGCGATCCCACAATTAACCAGCCGTTCAGGCTCACCACAATGGCGACTATCGCCCAGCCGATGCCTCTCACCCAACGGGTATTCACCAGGTCTCCCATTAGCTTTGCATTGCTGGTAAATATCAGCAGCGGCACCAGGGCAAGCGCAATACCAAAGCTGAGCAACACCTGACTCATCACCAGAATACGCGTTGGATCCAGTCCCAGCAGAATGACGACAAACGACGGCAGCATGGTGACCGCCCGGCGAAACCACAGCGGAATATGAAAGCGGATGAAGCCCTGCATGACCACCTGACCTGCGAGAGTTCCCACCACCGTCGAGGATAAACCTGCAGCGACCAGGCTGAGGCCAAAGATGGTCGCCGCCGCGTGGCTCAGGAGTGGCTCCAGCGTTCTGTAAGCCTGATCGAGATCGGCGACGCCGGTATGGCCGTTGAAGTGGAATGCCGCCGCGGCGGTCGCCATCATCGCCAGGTTAACGAACCCCGCAATGGTCATGGCGATCGCCACATCCCAGCGGGTCGCGTTATAGCGTTCTTTTCGCGTCCCGCCGTGCAGATGCTGAGTAAGCGAGGAGTGTAAGTAGATCACGTGCGGCATAATAGTGGCCCCCAGCACCCCGGCGGCTAAGAATACCGCCTCGCCGTTGGGCAGCGTAGGGATCGCCAGCCCTTTGGTCAGGGGAGCCAGCGCGGGCTGGGAAAAGATCAATTCAACGACATAGGCGACGGCAACAAACAGCAGCAAGCCGCCAATCACCTTCTCCAGCGGTTTTTGCCCGCGCCGCTGCAGCATCAGGATCAGGAAGGTCGCCACTCCGGTCAGCACCGCCCCTTGCAGAAGCGATACGCCCAGCACCAGCTTAAAGCCAATCGCAGCGCCGATAAATTCGGCCAGATCGGTGGCCATGGCGATGATTTCCGCCTGTACCCAATAAAACCACACCACCGGGCGCGGGTAATGGTCGCGGATCTGCTCGGCCAGGTTTTTACCGGTGGCAATGCCCAGTTTGGCAGAGAGCACTTGGATCAGCATCGCCATCAGGTTGGCCCATACTACGACCCACAGCAGCTGATAGCCAAAGCTGGCGCCAGCCTGAATATTCGTGGCGAAATTACCCGGATCGATATAGCCAATGGCAGCGACGAAAGCGGGCCCCATTAAGGCGAGCTTCACCTTGCGCGCGGCGCGACTACTGCTATTCTCAACGCGACTGCTAGTCATCTTCTGCCTCTGGAAATATAGCCTTTGCTATGTTTCATGCTATCAAAATGCGAATGATTATCAAGTTCATTTAGAATGGAGATAATAATTGCTGTGATAGGAGGGAACAATTGCTGGCCGGATATGGAAAAGGGCGTCAGAAAATCCGATCGCGCCAAATATTAAGAGTAGTACAAGAATGCAACTTTTAAAACCTTTACGTAACATAACAAAAGTGGATGTTTGATCACTATTTTTGCCATTGGTCACAGTTCCTTGCAATAGTGTGCAATTGATCTCGTTTTCTTTAAAGCCGTTGCATAGAATGTGCACGGAAATTTAACCTGCCTCATATTTGGAGCAACTATGGACCGCGTCTTGCATTTTGTCCTCGCGATCGTTGTGGTGGCTATACTGGCCCTGTTGGTCAGTCATGACCGTAAAAAGATCCGTATTCGTTATGTTGTTCAACTGCTTGTCATTGAAGTCCTGCTGGCCTGGTTCTTCCTGAACTCCGATATTGGTCTGGGTTTTGTGAAAGGCTTCTCCGAGATGTTTGAAAAACTTCTCGGCTTTGCCAACGAAGGGACAAACTTCGTGTTCGGCAGCATGAACGACAAAGGTCTGGCCTTCTTCTTCCTTAAGGTTCTGTGCCCTATCGTCTTCATTTCCGCTTTGATCGGTATTTTGCAGCATATTCGCATCCTGCCGATTGTTATCCGCGCCATCGGTACCGTGCTGTCGAAAATCAACGGCATGGGCAAACTGGAGTCCTTCAACGCCGTCAGCTCGCTGATCCTCGGCCAGTCGGAAAACTTTATTGCCTATAAAGATATTCTCGGCAAAATGTCGCGCAACCGTATGTACACCATGGCGGCGACCGCGATGTCCACCGTATCGATGTCCATCGTCGGCGCGTATATGACCATGCTGCAGCCGAAGTACGTCGTCGCGGCGCTGGTGCTCAACATGTTCAGCACCTTTATCGTGCTGTCGTTGATTAACCCGTACCGCGTGGAAGAGAGTGAAGAAAATCTGCAGATGTCGAATCTGCACGAAGGTCAAAGCTTCTTCGAGATGCTGGGCGAATACATTCTGGCGGGCTTTAAAGTTGCGATTATCGTGGCGGCGATGCTGATCGGCTTCATCGCGCTGATCTCCGCGCTGAACGCCCTGTTCGCTACCGTCACCGGCTGGTTCGGCTACAGCATCTCCTTCCAGGGGATCCTTGGCTATATCTTCTACCCGGTCGCCTGGGTGATGGGTGTGCCGGCAAGCGAAGCGCTGCAGGTGGGTAGTATTATGGCCACCAAGCTGGTCTCCAATGAATTCGTCGCCATGATGGATCTGCAGAAAATCGCCTCGACGCTCTCCCCGCGTGCGGAAGGCATTATCTCTATCTTCCTGGTCTCCTTCGCCAATTTCTCGTCTATCGGCATCATCGCCGGGGCGATTAAGGGTCTGAACGAAGAACAGGGCAACGTGGTTTCACGCTTCGGTCTGAAGCTGGTTTACGGCTCCACGCTGGTCAGCGTACTGTCTGCTTCAATTGCGGCTCTGGTTCTGTAACAGGCGCCAGTCCTCTGAGCCGGGCAATGCCCGGCTTTTTTTTACCCGTCATTCGCCCAGCGGCCGGGGCTTGCCCACCAGGTAGCCCTGCAGATAATTCACCCCCAGCTCCAGCAAGCGCGCTTTTTGCGGTTCGCTTTCGACATATTCCGCCACCACGCTCATCTGTTTCGCCCGCGCCATCTCAACAATCGATTTCACCATAATGGCATCCAGCGGGTCAGTGAGGATGTCGCGAACGAAGCAGCCGTCAATCTTGATGATATCGGCCTGCAGATGCTTCAGTCGTTCATAGTTCGCATACCCGGTGCCAAAGTCATCAATGGCGATGGCGCAGCCAAACGCGCGCAGCGCTTCAAGATTTTGCTGGCTGATGTCGGCATTGGAGAAGGCCTGCTCTTCAGTGACTTCAATAGTGATAAGGCCTGGTGAGACCGCATAGCGTTGAAACAGCGCGATAATCTGCGCGGCGCTGTCCTTTTGCATTAGAGTTGCAGGCAGCAGATTGACCGAGAATCGCTGGCCAGGGTGCTGATGAAGCACGCTGAACAAGGTCTCCAGCACCAGCATGTCGAAACGTTGGCTGAGGTTAAACTGCACAATCAACGGGATAAACTGATCGGGCATAATGACGCTATCGCCACAGCGCATGCGGGTGAGGATCTCATGATATCCCTCCCCTTCCCTGTTATGAATCGGCTGCGCATAGAGCATCAGCGCCCGCTCTTTAAGCACCTGCTTGACGCGCATGAGGAGGCGCACCTGTTCGGTGGTTTGATCCACCACCAGCTCCTGCTCCTCATCCAGGGCCAGCACCCGACGTTCGCTACCCGCCTGTTCGGAAAGCCAGCTTAGCTGACCCAGCATCTGGTGAAGCCCTTCGCGCTGACCGTCGTCGCGGCCCCAGGCCGCGCCAAACTCCAGATCCAGCGGCTGATTGTGCCAGCTGAATTTTTTGTGGTTGAGAACCGCGACCATATGGTGCAAACGGGACGAAGGCTCCGGTCCGTCAAGCACGAGGATCAGCTCGCTGCCCGGCACCTGGAAAACTTTATCCGCTGCCCCCAGCAGCGGTTGCAGCGCCCGAATTATCTGCCGTTTACAGTCCACCCCCATCATCAGGCCATAGTGCCTGCTGAGAAAGTCGAGATTATGAATACGCAGGCTGCAGATAACCTGCTGCGGACAGCTCTGTAAATGGCTCTCCAGCGCGCGCAGGTTAGGCAAGCCAGTCAGCGGATCTTCTTCCGCCTGACTACGCCAGCGGCGTTTATTGCGGTCGCTACGGGCATAGGTGTCTGCCATATAAAACAAACAGATAGTAAAGGAGATCAGCACTGAGAGCACAAAGGATAATGAATACTCGCTTTGGACGCCCTGGAGAAAGTTTTTGTTATACACCACCAGTAAAAAAGCCGAGACCGACCATGAAATACGCAGCAGCGCATGACCAATTCGGCTAATCCCGATAAAGTAGACGATAAAAATCACCGGAACTAAATAACCGGCAATAAATTCAGACTGATACGGCGCACACAATAGCGTTAATATCACCGCCAGCGCAATAAACCAATATAGCGTAAAGGAACGATATTTTGCTGCCAGCCACGGTAAACATTCCTGCCGCCAGAAACGTCGGGCGTAGCGTGGATTGATAATCATCCGCATTGGATAATATAAAAAAGTGGTAAAAATTAATGCCGCGCTGATTAAACTTTGAATATCTATTACGGTATAAATCAATGGCATACTGCCAAAATAGCTGGTAATAGATAAGGGAAAAGCAAAATATTGCCCGGCAAGGTACATGGTGAGTTTCAGCAGCACCGGCGCGAAGAAGCCGCCCCAGAAGATCCGCGCTCCCATATGTTTTGCCGTCGGGCCACAGCGCCAGCGCTTACCCACCATCAGTCTTAGAATAGCGCAGGAGAAGAACACCGCAAACAGCTGACAAAAGAGTAAGATAAGCGCCTGCGGTAGCGTTAATTTAATAAGAAAGCAATTGGTGATGGCAAATGCGAGGATTAATGGCGCAATCGCATAGCGGCCAAAGATAAAAATAACAGAAAACATCACGCTAATGGGCAGCCAGGCAATATAAATAAGATTGCCATCAATAACCGTTTGCGGTGAAATAAAACGAGCCAGCGGAATAGCGACTAAACAGACGATAAAGGCCAACAGAGTTTTTTTGATATTAATGTTAATTTTATCAACCATTATTGTTAATTAAAACTCCGGCAACCTCATTACGTTTAATGGGGGAAATGTTATGTTGCTTATTTAGGGCAGGCAAGGTGATTTATCAGGAAAAAGTCTGAAATTACTTTCGATTTTAATTGCTGGAGATTAACTGACTTAAGCAGAAAATGCTTTACATGAAAATAGATAAAAACAAAAACCCCCGCCGAAGCGAGGGTTCTGAATTTTGGTGGAGCTAAGCGGGATCGAACCGCTGACCTCTTGCATGCCATGCAAGCGC